>CAZGDG010000010.1:0-43159 GCA_964524415.1 uncultured Flavobacteriaceae bacterium | reverse complement strand
GGTAGAGCTATAACAACAGGTAGTATTTACCATGTCATTTACTACGGAAAGAATACAATGGGTTCTTATGCCAATCAGCTTAATGAAGAGGAGCGTTGGCAAGTCGTTGCTTATGTTGAAAAACTAAAGGCAGAATTAGAAAAATAGGATTTAGATAAAGATTATATAAATGGAATATACATTTTCAAATCGATTAAAATTAGGTGCTATAGTCTGTATGGTATTAGGATTATTAGGAGTCGCGTATGGCTTCTATGATTCTCATAAGTACGAAACCGTTGAAGACGTTAAGGTACTTCTCGCTGGTGAACATCATGATGGCGATCACGTTGGAGATGCTCACGCAGGTGATGACCATGGAGCTGACCATGCCACAGAAGAAGCTCATGGAGATAATGCACATGCCGAGGGTCATGAAATGAGCCATGAAGAACATGTCCTACACCAAATACACAACAGACCTTACGCAGCATTGTATGTAGCGGCCTTTTTCTTTTTCATGATCGCTTTGGGCGTTCTTGCCTTTTATGCTATCCAATATGCAGCGCAGGCAGGTTGGTCACCAGTTTTATTCAGAGTTATGGAGGCCATTACAGCATATGTTTTGCCAGGAGCACTTATTGTTCTTGCCATTGCCCTTGTAGCAGATAAACATATTTTTGTGTGGATGGACCCAGAAGTGGTTGCTCACGATAAACTTATACAGGGAAAATCAGGATTCTTGAATAAAGGTGTCTTTATAGGCTTAAGCGTATTCTTCATTTTAGGATGGAGTGCCTATCGCTATTTGGTGCGTAAGTTCTCTTTGGCTCAAGATAACTCAGACAATAATTCCTATTTCAAGAAGGCTTTTAGATGGTCTGCAGGGTTCTTGGTATTTTATATTGTTACGGAATCTGTAGTATCATGGTTATGGATAATGAGTGTAGATCCTCACTGGTTTAGTACCTTATTTGGTTGGTACGTGTTTGCCAGCATGTTTGTTAGCGGTATCACGGTAATAGCCATGATTGCTATTTATTTGAAATCTAAAGGACTATTAGAGTTCGTAAACGATAGCCACATCCATGACCTTGCTAAATTTATGTTCGGTATCAGTATTTTTTGGACATACCTATGGTTCTCACAGTTTATGTTAATCTGGTATTCTAACATACCTGAAGAGGTAACTTACTATATAACTAGAATTGAGCACTATAAATTACCATTCTTCGGTATGGTAGCCATGAATTTTGTATTCCCGTTATTGTTATTAATGAATAGCGATTACAAACGTATTCCTTGGTTTGTGGTAATGACAGGAATAGTTATATTATGTGGGCACTATTTAGATGTGTTTAATATGATTATGCCAGCAACGGTTGTAGATAGATGGTTTATTGGAATCCCTGAAATAGGTTCAATCCTGCTTTTTGGTGGTTTATTTATATTCATCGTCTTTACGGCCTTGAGCAAGGCACCGCTATTAGCCAAAGGAAACCCATTTATGAAGGAAAGTAAACATTTCCATTATTAAAAACTTTTAAAAACGAATAGATAGATAATGACTGCTTTATTAACAATCATAATTGTACTTTTTGTCGCTGTTGCCATGTGGCAGATGGTTAAGATTTTTGATTTGTCTCAAGTTGGGGCTTCAAACAATCAAATTGCAGATGATAAAGACAACAGAATCAATGGTTACCTAATGATGGGCTTCTTGGTGTTCATTTATGCCATTACCATTGTTAGCTTTATGTATTTAGGAGATTTACCTTTGGTATCCAATTCGGCATCCGACCACGGACAAGGAATTGATAACCTCATGCTTATCTCCATGGCTGTTATTTTTATTGTGCAAATTATTACACAGTTCCTTTTGCATTACTTTGCCTTTAAGTATAAAGGTGAGAAAGGAAGAAAAGCATTATTTTATGCAGATAATAACACACTAGAATTTATCTGGACCATCATTCCGGTTATTGTTTTGGCGGGCTTGATTATTTACGGACTCTTCACTTGGAACGATATCATGGGTATCGATGAAGAGGAAGACCCAATGGTGATTGAATTATATGCGCAGCAATTTAACTGGAAAGCGAGATATTCAGGAGCGGATAACGTTTTAGGTAAAGCCAATGTAAGATTAATTGATATCGATAAGGCTAACATTCTTGGGGTAGACGAGAACGACCCTAACGCTCAAGACGATGTTATTGTAACAGAGCTACATTTACCTAAAGGAAGACCAGTACTATTCAAAATGCGTTCGCAAGATGTGCTTCATTCAGCATACATGCCACACTTTAGAGCACAGATGAACTGCGTACCTGGAATGGTAACACAATTCTCATTTACACCAACGGTAACTACCGAAGAAATGAGATTGAATCCAGATATAGTTGAAAAAGTAAAAAATATTAACGAACTTAGACAAGAAAGAAAAGTTGAAATAGAGGAAGCGGGACAAGATGTTCTTTACGAATTTGATTATCTTTTGCTTTGCAACAAAATATGTGGTAAGTCACATTACAATATGCAAATGAAGATAATTGTAGAGGAGCAAGAAGAGTTTGACGCTTGGATGGCAGAGCAAACTACATTCGCTAACTCGTTATTGAATTAAAAAAAATTGTAAAAAGAAAAAGATTAAAAGATTATGTCAGCAACAGTAGAAAATAACCTTCACGACGACCACGACGTACATCACCACAAAGAAACATTCGTAACCAAGTATATCTTTAGCCAAGATCACAAGATGATCGCTAAGCAGTATTTGATTACTGGTGTTTTGGTAATGGGAATCATTGGGATTTTAATGTCCCTTATGATTCGTATGCAATTAGCATGGCCAGAACAGCCAAATGTTATATTTGAGACCTTACTTGGTAAATGGGCACCCGAAGGTGTTATGGATGCCGATATTTATTTGGCCCTGGTTACCATACACGGAACCCTTATGGTGTTCTTTGTACTAACGGCTGGTCTTAGTGGTACATTTAGTAACTTATTGATTCCATTGCAAATTGGTGCAAGGGATATGGCATCTGGTTTCCTTAACATGGTGTCGTATTGGTTGTTCTTTATATCATGTGTAATCATGATAGCATCCTTCTTTGTTGAGGCAGGTCCTGCCGCAGCTGGATGGACTATCTATCCGCCGTTATCGGCCTTGCCAATGGCACAACCCGGTTCAGGTATGGGTATGACCTTATGGTTGGTATCTATGGCCATATTCATTGCTTCATCCTTGTTGGGTTCTTTGAATTATATCGTAACAGTAATCAATTTAAGAACCAAAGGAATGTCAATGACACGTTTGCCACTTACTATTTGGGCATTCTTTGTAACGGCTGTAATTGGAGTAATTTCATTCCCTGTATTACTATCGGCAGCCTTGTTGTTGATTATGGATAGAAGCTTTGGAACCTCATTTTTCCTTTCGGATATTTTCATTCAAGGAGAGGTATTACACTACCAAGGTGGTTCGCCAGTATTGTTTGAGCATTTATTCTGGTTCTTAGGTCACCCTGAGGTATATATCGTATTACTTCCTGCATTAGGAATTACCTCTGAGATCATTGCAACCAATTCACGTAAACCAATATTCGGTTATCGTGCCATGGTCGCTTCAATCTTAGCGATAGCATTTTTATCAACTATTGTTTGGGGTCACCACATGTTTATATCAGGGATGAATCCATTCCTTGGGTCTGTATTTACATTTACAACCTTATTGATTGCTATTCCATCAGCGGTAAAAGCATTCAACTACATCACCACCTTATGGAAGGGTAATCTACAGATGAACCCTGCGATGCTATTCTCTATTGGTTTGGTATCAACATTTATTACAGGTGGTCTAACAGGTATTATTTTAGGAGATAGTGCCTTGGATATCAATGTTCACGATACCTATTTTGTGGTAGCACACTTCCACTTGGTAATGGGTATTTCTGCCCTATACGGAGTGTTTGCAGGAATCTATCACTGGTTCCCAAGAATGTATGGTCGTATGATGAACAAGAACTTAGGATACTTACACTTCTGGGTAACGGCCATCTGTGCTTATGGTGTATTCTTCCCAATGCACTTTATAGGAATGGCAGGATTACCAAGACGTTATTATACCAATACCAATTTCCCATTGTTTGATGACACGACCAATACGCAGGTTGTTATCACCATGTTTGCTTTGGTTGGTGGTTTGGTACAATTGGTGTTCTTATACAATTTTATAAGTAGCATTTTCTACGGTAAGAAAGCCGAACAAAACCCATGGCGTTCCAATACTTTAGAATGGACGGCACCTGTAAAGCACATGCACGGAAATTGGCCTGGTGCTATACCTCATGTTTACCGTTGGTCTTATGATTACAGTAAGCCAGGTCATGAGGAGGATTTTGTACCGCAAAACGTACCTTTAAAAGAAGGCGAAGAGGAACTGCATCATTAAAATTCCCGCGAAAGCGGGAATCTTTTAAACAAAAGAGAAATAAAAAAAGACCTTTGCGACATTTGCGAAGGTCTTTTTTTTAATTAATCATTTAAATCATTTCTACTTATCTTCCTTACCAGTCGTTAAGTTTGAATAAAAACTTAATCGTTATCTGCACTTGGGACTATCGGTGCTAAAATTAGCTAAGGTTTAATAGATCCTCAATGTTAAATCTTTGAACTTGTTGTACAATTATTTTGACAGGTTCTTTTTTTTTTATTATTTAGATTGCTGATAAGCAGAAAGTTATGAAAAATTCAATTTTAATGGTTCTTTTGGTGCTACTTTCTTTTAGTTGTACCAATGAAGAAGGTGAAAGCAATAATGAAATAGAGACTATAGAGTTTAAAACTTTAATGAACTCTCCTGTTGCTTTGGAGATGGATGGCAAGATAGAGCTAGCTGTAACAAAAAACAGAGCAATACATACATTCAATCAGTTTGAGGGTTCCGACCCAGAAGCAATGAATGCCAATGATGTTAAAGTAGAAGAGATTCATGGTAAAAATTATCTACGGTTTTACAGTGCCGATGGAAGGGTTGCAACCTTGGAATTAATTAAGTCAGAAAATAATACTTTTATAACTGGAAATACGGTATGTGAAAGTGTTGCTTGTGCCGAGTGTTGCGGTTGTGTTCCTGATGGTTTGTATTGTACTAAATGTACTAAATATCCTGCTTTACCCGGTGGTCCAGTCAATGACTGTAAAAGAACAACTGGTGGCCCAGTTATAGAACAATAGAAAAACTATTTTTTTAAACGGAAAGCCTTTCTAAATCAGAAAGGCTTTTTCGTTATCTTTGTTTAAGACAGAATTCAATTTTATTCGGTAAGACCAACAGTACGCATGAACGAAAACCTCAATCCACACAATGATAATTTAAGTCCGGAAGAGCTCGATGTAGAAAAAAAATTGAGGCCCTTAACATTCGAGGATTTTACGGGTCAGGATCAAGTACTGGAAAATCTATTGGTTTTTGTCAAAGCGGCTAATCTAAGGGAAGAAGCCCTTGATCATACCTTATTCCATGGCCCACCAGGATTGGGTAAAACCACGCTCGCTCATATTCTAGCCAATGAACTGGATGTAGGCATAAAAGTGACCTCTGGACCTGTTTTGGATAAGCCAGGAGATTTGGCTGGGTTGTTAACCAATTTAGAGGATAGAGATGTTTTATTCATAGATGAGATTCACCGTTTAAGTCCTATCGTAGAAGAGTATCTGTATTCGGCAATGGAGGACTATAAAATTGATATCATGATTGAGTCTGGACCAAATGCTAGAACGGTTCAAATCAACCTTAATCCGTTTACTTTAGTGGGTGCTACCACACGTTCAGGATTGTTAACCGCACCAATGCGCGCACGGTTTGGTATTAGCAGTAGACTTCAATATTATAAAACCGATTTACTAACCGCGATAGTACAACGCAGCGCTTCGATCCTTAAGGTACCCATAACCATGGAAGCTGCCATTGAAATCGCAGGTCGCAGTAGAGGTACACCACGTATAGCCAATGCACTCTTAAGACGGGTTAGGGATTTTGCCCAGATTAAAGGCAATGGAAAAATAGATATTGCCATTGCTAAGTTTGCCTTAGCGGCGCTTAACGTCGATGCACATGGCCTGGATGAGATGGACAATAAGATATTAAGTACGATTGTAGAGAAATTCAAAGGTGGTCCCGTAGGTATTACAACCTTGGCTACAGCCGTAAGTGAAAGTGCCGAAACGATTGAGGAAGTGTACGAGCCTTTCCTTATCCAACAAGGGTTTATAATGCGTACACCTCGAGGCCGTGAGGTGACGGAACAGGCTTATAAACACCTTGGAAAAATCAAGGGGCCAACACAAGGAGGGTTGTTTTAATAAACTGATGCAAACATCCAAGATTCCAGAAGTTTCTTTCTTTACATTTTTACGACATGCCCTTGATATCGTAAAAAATCCTTTGCCCTTTCATCATAAGAATTTTGAAAAGCACGGTGACTTTTTCAGTTTAAGACTGGGATTTAACACAACGGTCTATTTTTCAAGAAGTGCTGCTTTTACCGAATATGTGCTTCAAAAAAATCACAGAAACTACACCAAATCTAAAATCCAAACCCAAGACTTGGCCAAATATGTAGGTAAGGGCCTGCTCACTGCTGAGGGCGAGCACTGGAAGGCACAGCGCAAGCTCATTCAGCCTGCCTTTCACAAAAAACAACTGGCCAAATTACTCGGTAGCATACGTGCTGCAATTTTAAGGGAGTACCAGCGTATTCAACCTAACAAAACCATAGATATTTTCCCAATTCTTAATGATTTGGCATTTCAAACCGTAGTAAAATCCCTTTTCAGTGGTGCTGCAGATAAAAAGGATATCGAGCGGTTGCAATATATTACGGAGGCCGCACAAAAAATGTTGGTGAAGGAATTACGTCAGCCGTATTTGGGTTGGTGGTTTCAGCTTAGTGGAAAAATAGATTCACATCTTAAGCTTACAAAGGAAGCAAGAGCTATTTTAAAGCGTATCGTAGCAGAGCGGAAGGCACAACCTCAGCGTCAAGACGATTTACTCGATATGTTATTGGAGGCACGCTATGACGATGGCAGTGCCATGGATGAAGAACAGCTCATCGATGAGATTTTAATTCTCTTTAGTGCTGGGCACGAAACCACATCTAATGCCTTGACCTTTACCTTTCAGTTGTTAGCCAAACATCCAGAGTGGCAAGACAAAATTTTAGAAGAATACCTAAGCCTTAAACAGGAGACGGAAGATCTTATGACAATAATAAGCTCCTCTAAAGTATGCCAACAGGTAATTGAAGAAGCCATGCGCTTGTATCCACCTGCGTATTTCATCGATCGGCTAAATATAGAACAAGACACCTTTCAGGGAATGACGTTTCAACCAGAATCAAATCTGTTGCTCTCTGTAATTGAAATGCATCGTCACCCAGAGCTTTGGGAAAACCCAGATCGGTTTCAACCAGAACGTTTTGATAATGGCTCAAGGCAATTCTCCTCGCAATACTTTCCATTTGGTGCAGGTCCAAGAAAGTGTATCGGTAATAATTTTGCTATGTTTGAAATGATTATAGCCTTGCAGGAGATAGTGTCTAAATACACGATTTATCCTAAATTTGATGAGATAGAGATTACACCACTCATAACCTTAAAGCCAAAAAACGCCTATCTAGAATTTAAACAGAGGTGATTAATAATCCGTCCAAATACAGCCAATGGATTAAAACCGAAGCCAAACGCTTAGGGTTTCTATCTTGTGGTATAAGTAAAGCCGAGTTTTTGGAAGACGAGGCACCACGATTGGAAGCTTGGCTCAATAACAATAGTCATGGCGAGATGCGCTATATGGAAAATCATTTTGATAAACGCTTAGATCCAACTTTGCTCGTAGATGGTGCTAAAAGCGTGGTTTCCTTACTTCTTAACTATTACCCAAATCAATTCCAAATAGACGACAGTTATAAGTTGTCTAAATATGCCTATGGGCAGGACTACCATTTTGTCGTTAAAGCCAAATTAAAAGAACTGCTGCAGTTCATTCAAGATGAAATAGGGGAAGTGCATGGTAGGGCCTTTGTAGATTCCGCACCTGTTTTAGATAAGGCCTGGGCAGCTAAAAGTGGCCTGGGATGGATAGGAAAACACAGCAATTTATTAACACAGAAAGTTGGGTCGTTTTACTTCATTGCCGAACTGATTATTGATTTGGAGTTGGACTATGACACACCTGTAACCGATCATTGTGGCAGCTGCACCGCTTGTATTGATGCTTGTCCAACTGAGGCTATCACCGAACCTTATGTGGTGGATGGCAGTAAATGTATCTCTTACTTTACCATAGAATTGAAGGATAGTATTCCCTCTGATTTTAAAGGCCAATTTGACGATTGGATGTTTGGCTGCGATATTTGCCAAGACGTATGTCCTTGGAACAGATTTAGTAAGCCACATAGCGAACCACTTTTCAACCCACATCCAGACCTATTGTCCATGACCAAAAACGATTGGGAGGAACTCACCGAAGAGACCTTTAAAAAGGTTTTTAAAAAATCGGCCGTAAAGCGCACAAAGTTTTCGGGTCTAAAACGGAATATTGGGTTTTTGAAAAAGTAAATTGAAGACGATGTTGCGTATCTTTGCCACTTAATCCAATAGGACTATGAGCAAAGCGAGCAAAAGAATTGAAGCCTTGGTGTATCATGCTAAACCAACGCCAGGTAAAATAAAAGTAGTTCCCTCAAAAAAATATGCGACCCAGCGTGATTTATCTTTGGCCTATTCTCCCGGAGTTGCAGAACCCTGTCTAGAAATTGATAAAGCTGTAGAAAACGTCTATAAATACACCGCTAAAGGAAATCTAGTAGCCGTAATTTCAAATGGAACAGCCGTTCTGGGCTTGGGTAACATTGGTCCAGAAGCCTCCAAACCTGTTATGGAAGGCAAGGGCTTACTCTTTAAGATTTTTGCTGATATTGATGTATTCGATATTGAAATCGATACCGAAGATGTCGATGCCTTTGTAGAAACCGTTAAAAATATTGCGCCAACCTTTGGAGGTATTAACCTCGAAGATATTAAAGCACCGGAAGCCTTCGAAATTGAAAGACGTCTCAAGGAGGAACTGGATATTCCCGTTATGCACGACGACCAGCATGGAACGGCTATTATTTCTGCTGCTGCGCTGTTAAACGCTTTAGAGTTGGCCAATAAAAAAATCGAAGACGTACAAATTGTTATCAGTGGCGCTGGCGCAGCGGCTGTATCTTGCACGCGGCTCTATAAAGCCTTTGGGGCAAAAGATGAGCATATTGTAATGTTAGACAGCAAAGGCGTTATTAGAAAGGATAGAGGGAACCTTACACCTCAAAAAGCTGAGTTTGCCACAGAAAGAGATATAACTACCTTAGAAGAAGCGATGGTCAATGCCGATGTGTTCATAGGCTTGTCTATGGCAAATATCGTTTCGCCAGACATGCTGACCTCTATGGCAAAGAATCCTATTGTTTTCGCTATGGCCAACCCAGACCCCGAAATCGCATATGATTTAGCCATAGAAACACGCGATGACATTATCATGGCGACAGGTCGCAGTGATCATCCTAATCAAGTAAATAATGTTCTGGGTTTTCCGTTCATATTTCGTGGAGCATTAGATGTAAGGGCCACTAAGATTAATGAGGAAATGAAGATGGCTGCCGTGAGAGCGCTGTCTAAACTGGCAAAGGAACCTGTTCCAGAGCAAGTAAATATTGCTTATGGTGAAACCAAGCTGCTCTACGGAAGGGACTATATAATTCCTAAACCTTTTGACCCAAGGCTTATTGCTGAGATTCCACCAGCGGTAGCAAAGGCTGCAATGGAGAGTGGTGTGGCCAAGGAACCCATAGAAGATTGGCATCGTTATAAAAACAACCTTCTTGACCGTTTAGGGTCTGATAATAAGTTGGTAAGACTTCTACTTAATCGAGCACGAACCAATCCCAAACGTGTGGTCTTTGCCGAGGCAGACCAATTAAACGTCCTTAAGGCAGCTCAAATCGTTTATGATGAAGGTGTGGCAGAGCCTATTCTGTTGGGAAGAGAAGATGCCATAAAAGCCTTAATGGAGGACATCGATTTTGAAGCGGATGTTCAAATCATAGACCCTAAAGCCGATAACGAAACGGAACGCAAGAATAAATATGCAGATGCGTATTGGGAAAAGCACAAACGAGATGGTGTAACGCAGTATTCCGCTAGAAAAATAATGCGTGAGCGCAACTATTTTGCGGCAATGATGGTCAATGAAGGCGATGCTGATGCGCTTATTACTGGTTTTTCCAGAAGTTACCCAAGTGTGGTAAAACCTATGCTGCAACTTATTGGGATGGCCAAAGGTGTAACTCGTATTGCTACGACAAATGTAATGATGACGCAACGCGGCCCATTGTTCCTGAGTGATACAGCCATAAATATCAACCCTTCAGCAGAAGACCTGGCTAAAATTGCCTATATGACCTCCAAGGTGTGTAAAATGTTTGGTGTGGATCCGGTTATTGCTATGACGTCCTATTCAAATTTTGGGTCTTCAAACCATCCTAATGCCACTAAGGTTAATAAGGCGGTGAAAATATTGCACGACACATATCCAGATATGGTTGTAGATGGAGAGGTGCAGACCGATTTTGCTTTAAACCCTGAAATGCTTCAGGATATTTTTCCGTTTTCAAAATTGGCTGGACGTAAAGTGAATACTTTGGTGTTTCCAAACTTGGATGCTGCTAACATAACTTATAAGCTCCTTAAGGAACTTAATAAAGCAGAGTCTATTGGCCCAATTATGATAGGCATGAAAAAGCCTGTACATATACTTCAATTAGATGCCAGTGTGGACGAAATTGTAAACATGGCAGCGGTAGCGGTTATCGATGCTCAGCAACGCGAAAAACGGCAACAAAAACAAGGAGACTTTTAAGTACTAATACCAATTTGTAATGTAAATAATTTTATTACATTTGGGTCGCTAACCTATGAGCTCAGAAAGGATTCAAAATTTTATTTTTCAGTTTAGAAAAGTAGGCAACCCCTTTTTTTTCTTAGGTTTGTCAAAGTTCAGAGTAGAGTTATATGATTACACACTTAGAGGGTAAACTTGTAGAAAAAAACCCTACTGACGTTGTTATTGATTGCAATGGTGTAGGTTATTTTATTAATATTTCACTTCATACCTTTTCTCAAATTCCTGATAAGGATCATGTTAAGCTGTTTACCTATTTGCAGGTTAGAGAGGATTCCCATAGTCTTTATGGATTTTCATCCAAAACAGAACGTGAAATATTCAAGTTATTGATCTCAGTTAGTGGTATAGGCGCTAATACAGCACGTACCATGCTGTCTTCATTAACGCCAGAACAAGTCAAGGAAGGTATAGCAGGAGAAGACGTGGCCTTGATTCAAAGTGTAAAAGGCATAGGAGCCAAGACGGCGCAACGTGTAATCATTGATTTAAAGGATAAAGTGTTAAAAGTTTATGGACTGGACGAACTTTCTTTAATACCGAACAATACTAATAAAGATGAAGCGTTATCTGCATTAGAAGTTTTAGGATTTAACAAAAGACAATCGGAGAAAGTAATTGATAGAATCATAAAAAACCAACCAGATGCCCAAGTAGAGCAGATTATTAAAGAAGCTCTTAAAAACTTGTAATGCAATTGAAGATAACTAACTACACTCAATTTAATTCCCTTTTTTTTCGTAGCCTTCTAGTAATTCTGTTGCTGTGTGGTGCTACTATTGGTGCACAAGAGACTGAACCTGAAGAACAGGAACAAGACTCTACCAAAACGACGTTTGCCTTTGGTAAAATAGAAATGCCAAATCCTAACAGTATTGTTTCAAAATACACTTACGATCCTATCCTGGACCGCTATATCTACACAGAAAAAATAGGAAACTTTAATGTAAACTACCCTTTGATTCTTACACCTGAAGAATTCAGGAAACTCGTACTTCAGGAGAAATTGAAGGAATATTACAAGCGCGTGGCAGATGCCCAGGAGGGAAAGAAAGAAGGCACCGAAGAGGACCAACGCAATTTATTACCAGAATTTTATGTGAATTCTGGACTCTTTGAAACCATATTTGGCGGCAATACAATTAATGTCGTGCCTCAAGGGTCTGTTGAGGTAGACCTTGGTGTCTTATTCTCTAGGCAGGATAATCCCGCTTTTTCCCCTAGAAACAGAACCAACTTTACCTTTGATTTTGACCAGCGTATTAGTTTGAGCTTACTGGGAAAAGTTGGTGAGCGACTTCAGGTAACGGCAAATTACGATACGGAATCTACTTTCGATTTTCAAAATTTGGTAAAGTTGGAATACACACCAACGGAAGATGATATCGTTAGGAAAATAGAAGTTGGTAACGTTAATATGCCACTAAATAGTTCCTTGATTACTGGAGCCCAGAGTTTGTTTGGTGTTAAAACTGAATTACAATTTGGGAAAACTAGGGTAACAGCGGTCTTCTCAGAGCAGCAATCCCAATCAAGGTCTGTTGTGGCCGCTGGTGGTGGTACACTAGAAGAGTTTGAATTCTTTGCGAGGGACTATGATGAAAACAGGCACTTCTTCCTATCGCAATATTTTGAGCAAAACTACGATAAAGCCCTTTTGCAATATCCGTTTATAGATAATCAAGGATTACAAATTACAAGGGTAGAGGTTTGGGTAACCAATAGAAACAACCAAACAGAAAACGTTAGGAATATCGTTGCCTTTCAAGATTTAGGGGAATCAGACCCAACGCCAGATCGAGTAAGTTTACCGTTTGATGAAGCAGGAAACCCTATTCCAGGTTTCCCGGCCGGATTTTTCAATGCTGCTCCTGGGGCTTTTCCAGATAACAGCAATAACGACTTAGACCCAACAGCTATAGGCACCACCTCTCTCTTAAACCAAAATATTAGGGACATCACAAATGTTGAAGCAGGAATAGCCGTAGATGCCCAAGAAGGGTTTGATTACGGTAAAATGGAGGGTGCAAGAAAATTAATTGAAGGTCAAGATTACTTTTTAAGTACCGATTTAGGCTATATATCCTTAAATCAAAGATTGTTGAATGATGAGGTATTGGCAGTAGCGTTTCAGTTCACTGTTGGTGGTGAGGTATATCAGGTTGGGGAATTTGCCAATGATGGTGTAGATGCAACCCAAGTGGGCCAAGGCAATAATGGTAACGAGGTTATTAATAATCAGAGCCTTGTTCTGAAAATGCTTAAGAGTGCCGTAACTGTGGTGGACGAACCAATCTGGAAGCTAATGATGAAAAACATCTACGATACTGGTGCGTTTCAGTTAAGCCAAGAGGATTTTAGATTGAATATTTTTTACACGGAAGCCTCTCCACTCAATTACATTACTCCGGTAGAAGGGACATCCTTTCCAACTTACAACAATAACACACCCAATAATCCCAATGACGATACAGCTATTCAGGAAACACCTTTAATTCGATTATTTCATTTAGATCGTCTTAATTTTAATAATGATCCACAAGAAGGTGGTGATGGGTTTTTTGATTATGTCCCTGGACGAACGGTTCTGGTCCAAAATGGTAAAATTGTGTTTACTAAAACAGAACCTTTTGGTAGGTACTTATTTGATGTTTTGGATGATGACGGTAACCCTAACAACAATGCTGCAGACTATGAACAGGATGTTTATACGAACGCTAACCAAGAAAAATATGTTTACGACCTCCTTTATAAGACCACAAAAACGCAAGCTTTAGAGGAGTCGCAAAAAGATAAGTTTCAGATTAAAGGCCGATTTAAAAGTAGCGGTGGTGATGGTGGTATTCCAATAGGAGCATTTAATGTACCTCGCGGTTCTGTAAGGGTTACAGCAGGAGGAAGACTCCTTGTAGAAGGTATAGATTACACCGTTAATTACCAATTAGGACGCGTAGAAATATTAGACGAGGCATTAAAAGCGTCAAATACGCCAATTAATGTGTCCGTGGAAAACAATGCAGTATTCGGGCAACAAACACGACGCTTTTCTGGAATAAATGTAGAGCACCAGTTCAATGAGAATTTTGTACTTGGAGCAACCTTGTTAAACTTAAATGAACGCCCAATAACGCAAAAGGCGAATTTTGATACAGAACCAATTAACAATACTATTTTTGGATTTAATGGCAACTATTCTACGGAGGTTCCGTTCCTTACCAGGCTCGCCAATAAATTGCCCAACATAGATACAGATGTCCCATCTAATATCTCTTTACGTGGTGAGTTTGCCTATCTCTTGCCAGGAGCGCCTAATGGTACAGACTTTAATGGCGAGGCCACCGCTTATATTGATGACTTCGAGGGGACACAAGGGGCTATAGATTTGCTTAATCCATTGTCGTGGTTTTTATCAAGTAGGCCGGCAGAATTACCTGGAATTAGAGGAAACAGTGTAAATGGCCCTGAGAGTGGTTATGGTAGAGCTTTTTTAAATTGGTATACCATAGATCCTATTTTTTACAGTGCTCAACGGCCAGATGGTATTACGGATGATGATGTGTCCAATCTCTACACACGACGTGTATTTATCGAAGAGATTTTTCCTCAGGTAGATATTGTGCAAGGGCAAACATCTGTGATTAACACCTTGGATCTTGTGTACTATCCGTCTGAACGTGGTCCCTATAACTTTGACCCTCTGGCAACAAACGATGTCCTTAATCCAAATGAAAGTTGGGCTGGTATATCAAGACAAATCACCTCTACAGATTTTGAGCAGGCAAACGTAGAATATATAGAGTTTTGGTTACAAGACCCATTTTTGGATAACCAATCGAATCCAGGTGGGAAATTGCTGGTCAATCTCGGGAATATCTCGGAAGATGTACTCCGTGATGGTAAGAAGCAATACGAAAACGGTCTTCCCGAAGATGGCAATATTAGTGGTCTTAACCCAACGGCTTTTGGAAGTGTGGTACCTCAGAATCAGTCGTTAATTTACACTTTTGCCACGGAAGGTGCTGAGCGTGATAACCAAGATGTTGGTCTTGATGGTTATGACGATACAGAAGAGATTGCAGCTTTTGGAAGTGAATTTGGTGTAGATCCAGCAAAGGATAATTATACCTATTACCTTAATACAGATGGAAATATCTTCGAACGTTATAAGCAGTACAACGGACAGGAAGGTAATACACCAGATATATTTACAGACACCAATCGAGGGTCAACAACACAGCCCGATGTTGAGGATATCAATAGGGACAACACGATGAATACTATTGATAGCTATTTTGAATATGAGGTAGACATCAACCAGAACAATTTAAACCTCAACAACCCTCAAATCAATGATATTAAAGTGGCGCAAGTCACCCTTCCAAATGGTGACCAACGCGAGGTAACATGGTATCAATTTAGAATTCCTATAAATGAAGAGACCAGACGCATAGGTGGTATTACAGATATCCGTTCCGTTCGCTTTGTGAGAATGTATCTTAGGGATTTTGTACAGAATACTGTGCTTAGGTTCGGAACATTCGATTTAGTACGAAGCGATTGGCGACGTTACGTGCTCGACCTAGATAACGATCCAACCAACAATAGTGCAGATGCAGAGTTTAACGTGGCCATAGTTGGAATACAAGAAAATGATGGAGATTATGTGATTCCGCCAGGGGTTAGACGGGAAGAACTTAATAACAACAATAACATTATTAGGCAAAACGAACAGTCTTTGGTACTACAGACCTGTGGTCTTGAGCCAACGGATTCAAGAGGTGTGTTCAAGAATATTAATTTAGACATGCGGCAGTACAAGAAACTTAGAATGTTTATGCACGCCGAAGGTCTTGATGGAGCATCACTAGATCCAGGAGAATTGGTTGGGTTTATTAGAATGGGTAATGACTTCAACCAGAATTTCTATGAAATACAAGTACCGCTTTTACCAACAGATTTTGCCGAGGGAACTATTGAGGAGCGTATTTGGCCAGCTTTGAACGAAATTAATATTCCATTGGAATTCTTGCAAAAAATAAAGGCGCTGGGTATATCAGCAGGAACTTTAGGTAATGATACGCCAACGTATTACAATGTGGTTGACGGTGCTCTGGACGAAACACCATTAGTAGATGGAAATGTTCCTTTTAATGATATTCTAAGCAGCGGTAAGCAACAGCGAATTGGAATACAAGGAAATCCAAACTTTGGTAATGTAAGAGTGCTCATGGTCGGGCTTAAGAATACTGGCAGTTCAATAAATAACCCTACCGCATGTGGCGAAGTATGGTTTAATGAGCTGCGTATGTCTGACTTAGAGAATGAAGGTGGTTGGGCTGCAGTATTAAGCATGGATTCTAATATTGCAGATTTTGCAGACGTTAGCGCAACGGGTAGACGAAGCACCATTGGTTTTGGTGGGATAGAACAAACACCTAATCAGCGAAGCCGTGAGGATATCCAACAATACGATTTTGTCACTAACATACAGTTAGGCCAATTATTGCCAAAAGATTGGGGCGTGCAGATTCCTTTTAATTATGCCCAAAGTGAGGAGTTGGTGACACCACAATTTGACCAGTTTTACAATGACCTTACCTTAGAATCGCGCTTAGATGCTGCGGCCAATCAAGAGGAAGAAGAACAAATTAGGCAACAATCTGAAAGTTACACCAAGCGAAAGAGCATTAACTTCATCGGTGTAAGAAAACAAAAAACGGGAGATTCGAAACGGCGGTTTTATGATGTAGAGAATCTCACATTTAATTATTCCTACAATCAGGTAGAGTTTAGGGATTTTGAAATTGAGAACTCACTCGATCAAAACATTAGGGCTGGGGTCAATTATAACTACGCTTTTGAGCCGCTCAAAATAGAGCCATTCAAGAAAAATGATTCCTTATTTACAGGGCAATATTGGAAAATCTTAAAAGATTTTAATTTCAATCTATTGCCTTCTAGTTTCTCGGTAAATACAGATATAAATAGACAGTTTAGCAAGCAGCGGTTTAGGGAAATTGATCTCGTGGGCAATAACATTGCTATAGAGGAACTGTTCCGAAGGAATTACACCTTCGATTTTCAATATGTTATCAATTACAATCTAACAGATGCTCTAAGCCTTAATTTTACAGCAGCAAACTCCAATATTGTTAGAAACTACTTTATCGATGATCGACTGAATGGACGACAAGACCCAACGTTAGATGTTTGGGATGGCTTCTTTGATTTTGGAGATCCAAATTTTCAGACACAACAATTACAGGTCAATTATGAGTTGCCGCTCTATAAGATTCCTGCCCTATCCTTCTTACGAACAACCTATGCCTATAATGGAACATTTCAATGGCAAAAAGGATCTGATTTAAATGAAAACTTGGTTACCGATATAGGAACCTTTAATCTGGGACATTCTATTCAGAATTCAAATACCCACAACATCAATACCACCCTTAATATGGAGACCTTCTATAGGTATTTAGGCTTTGTGAGGAAAGGTAATCCAAGAGGTCGTGGTAGCCGTTCTAGAGCTCCAAGTAGAAGGGGTGGAACTCCAGACGTAGGAGAGGAGAAAAAAGAGAATCAACAGAATGACCCTAACAAGCTTAGTGTAGGTAAAAAAGCTTACAACACATTGGTGGATATCGTTACCATGGTTAAAAGGGTTCAATTTGGCTATTCTGAGAATAATGGAACATTCTTGCCAGGATACTTGCCTACACCTGGATTTATTGGAACCCTGAGGCCTACTTTTGGCTACACCTTTGGTAGCCAACAAGATATTAGGCAAATTGTAGCCCAAAATGGTTGGTTGACCGTATTTCCAGAGTTTAACCAACAGTATACGGAAGTGACCAATAAGACCTTAGACTATTCGGCAGATATAGAGCCTATGCGAGATCTTAAAATCAATCTTATTGGTAACAGAACATTTGCAGAAAACCTTAATCAGAATTTTAGGGGTCTTGATATTGATAATGATGGGTTGAGCGATCAGTATGAAGAGTTGATAACCAATTCTTTCGGAAACTTCAACATTTCTACTGCTCTGATACGTACTGCTTTCGCGCAAAGTGATGAAACGCAATCTGCCACGTTCGATGATTTTAGGGCCAACAGACTAATTATAGCCAACCGCTTGGCGCGTCAGTTTTATGGTACGGATAACTTTGCTACTGATGCAGAAGGTTTTCCTCTAGGATTTGGTAAAAACAGCCAGCGCGTCTTGTTGCCAGCGTTTTTGGCAGCCTATCAAGGTAGTGACCCAGATAAAATAGATACAGGAGCTTTTAGGGATGTTCCAATACCTAATTGGCAAATTAAATATACCGGATTAATGCGTATCCCATGGTTTAAGAAAACCTTTAGGCGCTTTTCCATTCAGCATGGATACCGATCGCGTTATACAATTAACCAATTTAGAAACAATCTAGATTTAGATGAATCTTTATTAAACCCAGGTCAATCGTACTTGGACCAACCACAGGACGTTTTGGATCAATCAGGAAATATTAAAAATGCAACCTTATTCAGTAATATTAACCTAGAGGAACAGTTTAGCCCCTTAATACGTTTGGAATTTGAGCTTAAAAACTCACTGAAGGTATTGGCAGAAGTTAAGACAGACCGCTTATTGTCGTTAAGCTTTGACAATAATCTATTAACGGAAATTCAGGGTGAGGAATACACCTTAGGTTTAGGGTATCGCATTAAGGATTTAAGGATAAGGTCTAAATTGGCAGGAGCCAAACAAATCATTAAAAGTGATTTAAATATGCGAGCTGATATTTCGGTTAGGGATAACAAAACGATTATAAGGTATTTAGACTTAGAGAACAACCAAGTTACCGCTGGCCAAACCATTTGGAATGCTAAGTTTACAGCAGATTATGCCTTTAGCAAAAATCTAACCGCAATCTTCTATTTTGATTATACCTTCTCAGAGTTTGCAATCTCTACATCCTTCCCGCAAACCTCGCTCAGATCTGGTATCACATTGAGGTATAATTTTGGCAATTAACCTTGAATGGATGCAATTAAAAATATATTTTTGTTGCACTAATATTTTACAACCTAAGAGATGAATATACCATCAGAATTAAAGTACACAAAAGACCACGAGTGGGTAAGAGTTGAAGGGGACGTCGCAACTGTTGGCATTACAGATTTTGCCCAAGGCGAGCTAGGTGATATCGTATATGTCGAAGTTGAAACCCTAGATGAAACCTTGGACGCCGAAGAGGTTTTTGGCACAGTAGAAGCCGTAAAAACAGTATCAGATTTGTTTTTGCCCTTGTCTGGAGAAATAATTGAATTCAATGAAGCCTTAGAGGATGAGCCCGAAAAAGTGAATGCAGACCCATATGGTGATGGATGGATGGTTAAAATTAAGTTTTCAAATGCATCTGAGTTAGAGAACTTATTATCAGCAGAAGATTACAAAGCACTTATTAGTGATTAAAAAAGGACTCTTACTGGTAGCTCTGGTTTATACTTTGGCGCTGGTTGTAGTTACTTTTATCGATTTAAACGGCGTTCCCGAGCTTGGGTCATCATTCGATGACAAGATTTATCATACGCTGGCCTATGTAGGATTAGGCTTTCTGTGGCTCACTTATTTTAAATACATTAAGTCACTGAAACATACCTTACCTGTTTTTTTGGTGGTTTTAAGTTTTGGAATTTTAATGGAGCTACTGCAGCATCAAATTAATGCCAACAGGACTTTTGATTTGATAGATCTATTGTCCAATTGTCTCGGAGTTAGTATTGGTACGATTATTGCTCACTATTGTAATATCTTAAAGTTAAATATATTGAAAGGCTTGTTTATTTTATTTATAATTAATTAAATTAGCGCTTCTACAAACAATCACAACTATGGAACCTAAAAAGAATCCAAAATCAGATGTAAGTCGAAATAGCTCGATTTACTTTGCAGTAGGATTGGCATTAATGCTTGCCGTTACCTATTTGTCTATTAATTATAAAACCTATGACAAAAGTGACATTGCAATAGATTCCCTGAATCTAGATGATGAACTTGAGGAAGAGGTTCCAATTACAGAGCAGATTGTTACCCCTCCGCCACCACCGCCACCACCACCAAAGGCGCCCGAAGTTATTGAGGTAGTTGAAGATGAAGAAGAGGTAGAGGAAACTATAATTGAATCTACGGAAACTGAGATGGATACAGAGATTGTTGAAGTTGAGGAAATAGAAGAAGTTGAAGTAGAGGAAGATATTGAGGTGCCGTTTTCAGTTATTGAGAATGTTCCTGTATTTCCGGGTTGCGAAAGAAAGAAAACCAACGCGGAAAAGAAAAAGTGTATGTCTGAAAAGGTAGCCAAGTTTGTAAATAAAAAATTCAATGTTGATTTGGCTAGCGACCTAGGATTACCTCCAGGCCGAAAAAGAATTTTTGTGGCTTTTAAAATAGATAAGAATGGAAATATTACGGCTGTAAATGCGAGAGGACCACATCCAGGTCTTGAGAAAGAAGCGAAACGTGTTATTAGCCTTCTTCCTAAAATGCAACCAGGAAAGCAGCGTGGAAAAGCTGTGGTTGTGCCGTACTCCTTACCTATAGTATTCCAGGTACAAGACTAAAGAAATTAAAAAAAACTATTCACAATCCCGTTCAACTTACATTGAACGGGATTTTTTTTGGTATGCTTATTGTTGCTGAAACTAACATTAACAACGTAATCAATAAGTACTATGAAAACTTCAAGTAAGGATTTAGGTTTTGTGGATCAATGTAAAACCGAATTAAATAGGTCGCATAAGCATGATGCCAACCTGCAAAAAAACACAGCCCTTTATTTTCAAATCGGATTAATTCTGAGCTTGTTAGCTACTTATGCCTTATTTGAAATGCAATTTGAAAAACGTATAATCACTATCACTGATTTAGATTATACAGAGGACACGACCATTGAGGTTGCTACAGTATATCGCACCAAGCCGCAAGAACCTGTAAAACCAAAGCCAAGAGAAAAAGTAGCCAAAACGCTAACCGACACCTATGAACCTGTAGACAATGGTCTGGCAACCATAGAAACCAAGTTGCTGGCCCCAGATGCCAAGGATCCTTTTGAGCCTTTAAAACCCAATAGTCTTCCTAAGATTGAAGAACCAGAAGAGCCAATTGAAGATGTCTTTATCGGAGCGGTACAAGTTGTGCCAATTTTTCCAGGATGTGAAAAATACACAACTAATGAAGAGCGTAAAAAATGCATGTCTACCAAAATAGGGAAACTTGTTTCCAAAAACTTCAGAGCAGAATTAGGAACAAAATATGGTATAAAAGGTGAGCAAAGGTTGTATTCGCAATTTACCATAAGTTCTGAAGGGAAGGTGACCAATGTTAAAGTACGTGGTCCTCACCCTGCTTTGGAAAAGGAGGCCGAAAGGGTAATTCTCAAAATACCAAAAATGCAACCTGGTTACCAAGGTAATAAGGCGGTAGGTGTAATCTATACCTTACCAATTTACTTTTTCGTGAATTAGGAAACTTAGAGGCTAGGTTAAAATACATTATTCTTTGAATAACATGTTATTAATTGACCAACTAGTTAAAAAATAAGTATCTTTCTACCCTCAAATAAGTGTCTTGTATGAGGTATTTTTTAGTTGTCGCTTTAGTCCTTGCTTATTTTTCAGGAAAGGCACAAAACCTTGCAACTTACGAAAAGCCACCAATATTTAACGAATGCCAAAATGAAGCCTTTGATAATTTAAAGCCATGCTTCAATTTTACCTTGAACAACTTTGTTTTCAATAATTTCAAAATTCCTCAAGTTGTGGCTGAGGAGTCCTATGTTGGGAATTTGGATGTTCTATTCGAAATTAACAAACAAGGGGAGTTTAAGATTATTTATGTCGATGCTGCCTATGATGAACTTAAAGAGGAAGCTAAACGTGTCTTCAGCCTTTTACCAAAAGTGACGCCAGCCTCCTATAACGGGAAACCTACCTTTGTTCAATATAGTTTAAACATTCCTATCCCGTTACAGCAACCGGTTAAAAGAGATGATGATAGTGCCCAAGACCGACAAGGAAAAAAGGATAGTTTAAAAGCCACCTTAAATTCCGAATACGATAACCTGAACAACAGTTTAAAAGCTTATGAAGGGGAAGAATACAATAGCGAATTGAATATTCCCTTTACCCATTCGTTCTACGCTCGTTTTGATGATGAGATGAACACCATTGGGACCAATAGCCATACCGCAGCAAAACCTTTTGTTTACAGTGAGGTAAAACCATATTATGATATTAAGGCCGAGAAAAGGAGTTTGGTGAAGGATGTAGATTCATGGTTTGGCCGCAAATTGTTTAATGAACATCTTGTTGCCGTAAAAGGGAAGAATTATTGGTTTACCATAGATCCTATTTTAGACTTGCAAGTTGGCCAGGATACGGAGGCAGATTTTAATACGACCTGGAATAATACACGTGGCGTTCTTATCCAGGCAGGCCTAGGTAAAAAACTTACGCTATCAACCTCTGTTTTTGAAAGTCAGGGACGTTTTGCACAATACTTCAATCAGTATGCTGAAAGTTTAAAAGCCTTTGGTCCAGATCCAGCGATTATCCCAGGAAGGGGCATTGCAAAGCGGTTTAAGAGCGACTCATACGATTATCCCGTTGCAGAAGCATACCTATCCTACACACCAACAGATTTTTTAAATATTCAATTTGGTCATGGAAGAAATTTTATTGGTGATGGTTACCGATCGCTATTCCAAAGCGATGTAGCAAGCCCATATCCATATTTAAAATTGAATGCTAAGTTTTGGAAAATAAAATATACCAGTACCTGGATGTGGTTAAGGGATGTGCGACCAGAAGTCGTGGTAGATGATGCCTTTTTACCAAAATATATGGCCAATCATTATTTAAGTTGGAATGTCTCAAAACGCTTAAATATCGGTTTGTTTGAATCTGTAATGTGGGCGGATACCAATGGGCGAGGCTTTGACATCAATTACCTTAACCCAATAATATTTTTTAGGGCTATAGAGTTTCAAACGGGCCAAGGGGCTGGTAATGCCATACTTGGTTTGAGTGCCAAGTACAAATGGAATAATAAAGTAAATCTTTATGGGCAATTTATACTAGACGAATTCTCTTTAAGTGATGTTACGGCAGGCAACAAAAGTTGGAAGAACAAGTTTGGATTTCAGTTAGGGGCAAAATATTTCAATGCGTTCAAAATAGATAATCTGCTCCTCCAGGCAGAGTACAACCAAGTGAGGCCTTACACCTATTCCCACAACACTATAGTTTTAAACTATGCGCATTTTAATCAACCCATGGCGCACCTTTGGGGAGCAAATTTTAGGGAACTGGTCCTTATTGGGCGATATTACTACAAAAGATGGTTTGCTGATGCCAAAATAATTTTAGGCCAAAGAGGTTTAGATTTTAATACGCCAGAGGATAGTTTTGCTTATGGTGGCGATATTTATACTACTGAAAACAACAGAATAGGAGATACCGGAATAACCATTGGCCAAGGGAATAAAACGAATAGTTTTATGACTGAA
This sequence comes from uncultured Flavobacteriaceae bacterium, assembly GCA_964524415.1. Classification (GTDB taxonomy): domain Bacteria; phylum Bacteroidota; class Bacteroidia; order Flavobacteriales; family Flavobacteriaceae; genus Winogradskyella. The sequence goes on along the minus strand of CAZGDG010000010.1, from coordinate 19,615 downwards.
TTGCAGGCAGGATATGTCTTAAACCCTGAAACAAACCTGCGCCTTTTTACTAATATTATCTTCAGGGATTTTAATCCAGAAGCCATTACACCTACAACAACCGACTCTAACACACTTTGGTTCAGCATTGGTGTTAGAACGGATTTGTTCAATTGGTATAACGATTTTTAAGCTCTAAAATATCCTGGGCTAGATAGTCTTATTGAGTTTATAGGTTGCTGTTAACTAAAACTAAAACTCAGGTCTAACGTTGGTGAAAAGTATTTTTAAGATTATCTTTGCACTCGCTATAAAAAAGAATTAATAAAGGAAATTTGAGCAACACAAAATCTTCAGTTACAACACCCTCAATAGTTACAGACTTTAAGGAAATCACCAAGATGGGATTGTCCTTAAGCGTAGTCTTTTCATCCATAGCAGGTTATTTGTTGGGTGCTCAGACCATAAGTTTGAGTACTTTGGTGCTGTTGTCGTTTGGAGGTTATTTTATGGTTGGTGCTTCTAACGCCTATAATCAAATTATAGAAAGAGACTTAGACGCCTTAATGGATAGAACTAAAAATAGACCTATCCCTTCAGGTAGGATGAGTGTAAATACTGCATTTATCATAGCTACATCCTTTACTATTTTGGGCTTGATTACGTTATATGTCATCAATCCAAAGACGGCAATGTGGGGAGCAATTTCTATATTCATTTACACTAGTGTTTATACACCTTTAAAGACTAAAACAGCATTATCTGTATTTGTTGGGGCCTTACCAGGAGCTATTCCTTTTATGTTGGGTTGGGTGGCAGCTAGAAATGATTTTGGTATTGAACCAGGCACCCTATTTGCAATACAATTCTTTTGGCAGTTTCCTCATTTTTGGTCTATAGGCTGGTTTCTTTTTGACGATTATAAGAAAGGAGGTTTCTTTATGTTGCCCACAGGCAAACCAGATAAGGGTACGGCCGTTCAAATAATATTATACAGTATTTGGACCGTCCTAGCATCAATCATTCCGGTTTTTGGTTTTACCGGAGACCTGAAATTATCCATTGTCGGAGCTGTCATAGTCTTTTTACTAGGTATGGTAATGATGTTTTATGCCTTTAAGCTATTTAAGGAACGCACTAAAAAAGCAGCAAAGCAGTTAATGTTGTCTAGTGTATTTTATATAACGATGCTTCAAATTGTGTATGTGGCAGATAAATTTTTGACTTAAGAATGGATTTAACAGAAGGAACACAAGAAGAAAAGAAAGCACGATCTAAAAAGATGATGCTATGGTTTGCGATTGGCTCATTGGTGATGTCTTTTGCAGGTCTTCTCAGTGCATTTATAGTAAGTAGTAAGCGAGAAGATTGGTTAACAGATTTTCAGTTGCCAAATGCCTTTATTACAAGTACTGTACTTATTCTTCTCAGTAGTTTTACGCTAATTGTAGCTAAAAGAGCCCTAGGGCAAAACAATAAACAACTTACAACCATTGGACTCCTAAGCACGTTGGTCTTGGGTATTGTATTTGTGTATTATCAATTTGTTGGTTTTGGGCAGATAGTAGAAGCTGGCTACAACTTTACGGGACCAACAAGTAATGTGACCATGTCATTTATTTACTTGATTGCTGTAGCTCATATTGCGCATGTTGTGGTTGGTTTAGTTTGCCTTTTAGTGGTGATTTTTAATCATTTTAGACAGAAATACAGTCCTAAAAATATGCTAGGCTTTGAGTTGGCCGCTATATTTTGGCATTTTATTGATGTTTTATGGCTGGTCCTCTTTTTATTTTTATATTTTTTTAGATATATAATTTGATTATTTTTGTCCAATCTAAAAAATACCTTTAAAATTACTTTATGGATTCTACTGTAGCTAGTACCGGAACTGAAGGAAAAACTTGGGGAGGAGGCAATAGACCTCTTGGCGCAAGTTATGGAAAGTTGATGATGTGGTTCTTTATCGTTTCAGATGCTCTGACTTTTTCTGGGTTTTTAGCAGCTTACGGATTTTCAAGATTTAAGTTTATAGAGTCTTGGCCCATTGCAGACGAAGTATTTACCCACGTTCCATTTCTACATGGGCAGGAATTACCGATGATTTATGTGGCCTTTATGACATTCATACTAATTATGTCATCAGTAACTATGGTATTGGCAGTAGATGCCGGTCATCATATGAACAAGTCTAAAGTAACATTGTACTTGTTTTTAACTATCATTGGTGGTGCAATTTTCGTCGGCTCACAAGCTTGGGAATGGGCTACTTTTATTAAGGGTGATTACGGTGCTGTGCAGACTAAGGGTGGTAATATCCTGCAGTTTGGTGAGTATGTAACCGAAGATGGAAAAGAAAAATTTAAGCGCATATCTATAGACGATTTTGTTATGACCGTAGAGGGTCAGCGTGTGGAGCACGAAAGAAAAAATGGACTTTGGTTTGTAGATGAAGCGCCGCTTCCGGAATATTCAGTAAGCGAAATTTATAACGGTTTGGCGGCAAATGAAAATATTCTTGTAAGAACGCAAACCATTAACGAAAACGGTCAAAAAACTGTTTTATCACGCGAGGAATCTTTAAAACAAGTTAAAGATAATGGACAACTGGTAGTTAAAGGCGCAAATCTGATTGTAAACGAATACGGGACATCCCTGTTTGCTGATTTCTTTTTCTTCATAACGGGTTTCCACGGATTCCACGTATTTTCAGGTGTGGTCATTAACATTATCATCTTTTTCAATGTTATCTTAGGTACCTACGAAAGACGTGGCAGTTACGAAATGGTTGAAAAGGTTGGACTTTACTGGCACTTCGTAGATTTGGTTTGGGTATTTGTATTTACATTCTTCTATTTAGTATAAAAACAGAAAATAAGCTTTATGGCGGCACACGAGCATAAATTAGAAATATTTAGAGGTCTTTGGAAGTTTAAATCCAATCAACAAAAGATTTGGGGCGTATTAGTGTTCTTGACTTTTGTAACAGCAATTGAAGTTATTTTGGGTATTTATAAGCCCGATGTTTTAATGGCTCCCTTAATGTCCCCTTTTGAAGGTGGGTTCTTTGCAACTCTCGGTAATATTCTGTTCTCACCGGTTATTTACATGAAATTGTTAAACCTAATCTTTATCTTATTAACTATAGTTAAAGCTTATTATATTACTTGGGATTTCATGCACATGAGAGACGAGAAAGGAAGTCTTAGAAAGATGGTGGTATGGACAGGTGTATTTCTTATATGTTACCTCATTTTTATATTGCTTCAAGAAGGTGGGTATGTATTTGAAGTATATAATGGAGACGATTCCCTTATAAAGCGAGATTTTTAATTGCTATTTAAGCGTTAAAGGATATTAAAAAGGTGGTTTTTTGAACCGCCTTTTTTATTTTTGCAAACGAAATACTTGAACAAAAATTTAGAGTTAAAACCTCATGGTTTTACGCTAATGTTCGAGAAAATTTTTGATATGACGGTCAGTAAGACAAAGCGCAATATAGTTCTGGGAATTCTGTTTTTTCTTCCCGTAGCGTTTCTTTTAATGTTGTACCCAGCCAAGCATAATTACAATCCTTTAGATATTGTCCATGAAGGCGTGTCAGAATTAGAAGGATTTTATGAATTGGAAGGGGATTCCATTCAGTTAAAAAATCATATTACCGTGTTAGGATTTTTGGGTAAAGACCCTATGAAAAACGCAATGGCGGCCTCTAATTTAAAAGAGTTGGTCTATGACAAATTTAAGGGCTTTAAAACATTTCAGATTGTAATGGTTGCACCAACTGGAACTGAAAATCAAATTAAGCAATTAGATAAAGAAATAAGTACCTACGAAGACCTTAGATTTTGGCATTATGTGTTTGCTCAGGAAGGAGAAGTAAAGGAGCTTTTCAATTCCTTAAAATCAGATGAAGCATTAAAAAGTGATTTATCTACAAATAATGTCTTCATTGTTGACAAGGATTTAAATCAGCGTGGGCGCATAGATGGTCGAGATAAAAAGGAAACAGAAGCCGATAAGCCTCGATATAGCGTATATGCTTACAATACTATTGAAGTTGCTGATATCAAAAATAAAATGAGTGAAGACATTCGTATTCTATTTACAGAGTACAGACAAAGGCGAAAAGGAAAATTTGATGACTCCACTACAAGGAGAGCTAACGATTTAAAACAAAGCAATGAGTAAAAAAACCAATTATTCTTACATAGGAATAGCCTTTATAATTCTGGTATTTGGAATCATTTTCATACCAAGGATTATAGACAGAATAAGCGAAGACGATGTTACTAGAACAGATGAAAGCAGAAGTTCTGGTGTTACTAATGCTACGTCAGAAGCATCAGACTTGGCTTATATCCCTTCGGCTGACGGAGGTAAAAGAAAAGTGCCGGACTTTAAGTTCATAAATCAAGATAGAGATACCATTACCAATAAAGATTACGAGGGCAAAGTTTATCTAGTGGAGTTTTTCTTTACCACGTGCCCTACGATATGTCCAAGGATGAACAAGAATTTGGTGCAAATACAGAATCATTTCGAAGAATTTGAAGATGAATTTGGCGTAGCCTCCTTTACTATAACACCAGATATTGATACACCAGAGGTGCTAAAGGCCTATGCCAAAAACTATGGTATTACAAATCCTAATTGGAATCTGCTTACTGGAGACCAAGAAACCATCTATGAACTTGCTAATGAAGGTTTCTACCTTTATACCGCCAAGGATGAGACCGTTGAAGGAGGTTTTGAACATTCCGGAAATTTTGCCCTCATCGATAAAGAAGGCTATATCCGCTCTCGGGTATTATCAACAGGCAATCCATTAATTTATTACAATGGGATTGTTTCTGAAGAAGAAGGCGTAGATGATGAAGGCATTCCGCAAGAAATTACCATGTTAAAAGAAGATATTGCTAAACTTTTAAAAGAATAAGTTAGGTATGGAGGCCAAACAAAGTGACCTAGAGAAAAAATACAATAAATGGATAGTGGCGCTATCCGTGGCTGTTCCCTTAGTTGTAGCAGCTTTATTTGGGGTTAATCTAAGACAATTAGGTTATGATGTAGAGCCGTTAACATTTCTGCCTCCCATTTACGCCACAATTAATGGTATTACTGCCCTTGTTTTGGTTGTAGCTGTTATTGCGATAAAAAATGGTAAAAGACAATTGCACGAACGTTTAATGAAATTTGCCATTGCACTTTCCGTGGCTTTTTTAGTGATGTATGTTGCCTATCACATGACGAGCGATTCAACTAAATTTGGAGGTGAAGGTGTTATAAAATATATCTATTATTTCATTTTAATCTCACATATTCTGTTGTCTATCGTAATTATACCCTTCGTATTAATCACCTATGTTAGGGCCATAACCAACAATTTTGAAAGGCATAAGAAAATTGCCAAAATTACGTTTCCAATGTGGTTGTATGTGGCTGTAACAGGCGTAATTGTTTATCTCATGATTTCTCCCTATTATAGTTAAGGAATGAAAAAGAAAATACTATCCATAATTGTTTTGCTCTTGGTGTCCATGTACGCTAGTTCGCAATGTGCTATGTGTAGAGCGGTTTTAGAAAGTGAAGAAGGACAATCTACAGCACAGGGTATAAATGATGGTATCATGTTCTTAATGGCCATCCCTTACATTATTGTAGGTACTATTGGCTACTTTATTTACCGCACCTACAAAAAGCAGGGCTAATAAAAGGTGTCTAACTTCGATTAAATCACTAACCGTAGCGCTTAATTAAGAATTATTCTAAAGTAATTCTTAACAATTTATTGGCACAGATTGGCTGTATTAATTGTTAAAATTGCAGTTCAATCTAGAAGCACAATGATACAAATTAAGGATTTACATAAGTCATATCACATGGGAAGTAATTCCCTCCATGTACTTAAGGGAATCAATTTTGATGTAAAGGAAGGTGAGCTGGTATCTATCATGGGATCTTCTGGTTCTGGCAAATCAACACTTCTAAATATTTTAGGGATGTTAGATGAGGCAGATAGTGGTAGTTACGTCCTTGACGGAGTCCCTATAAAAAACTTAAATGAAAAAGTAGCGGCTAGATATAGAAACAAATTCCTCGGTTTTATTTTTCAATCGTTTAACCTTATCAACTACAAAACAGCCTTAGATAATGTTGCTATGCCGTTGTATTATCAAGGCCTAAAAAGGAAAGAGCGTATTGAAAAAGCAGAGTACTATCTAGAAAAAGTAGGTCTGGCAAACTGGTCGCATCACTTACCGAGTGAGCTTTCCGGAGGTCAGAAACAGCGCGTGGCTGTGGCAAGAGCATTAGCAAGTGACCCTAAAGTGCTTTTGGCTGATGAGCCCACAGGTGCACTAGATTCGGTTACCTCTCACGAAGTGATGGATTTAATTCAAGGAATTAATGATGAAGGCAAAACCATCTTAATTGTTACTCACGAAAATGATATCGCCCAAATGACAAAACGAATCGTGGAGTTAAAAGATGGTATTATCATAGATGATAGGCCTGTAGAACAAGTTAGAGCCAAGGAATATGTTTAGTATAGAGCGTTGGCAAGAAATATTTGAAACACTTAGAAAGAATAAGCTAAGAACAGCGCTTACTGGGATTTCTGTGGCGTCTGGTATATTTATACTCGTAGTTTTGTTAGGGTTTAGCTCTGGAATTCAAAATGGAGTAACTGAACAATTCTCAGATGATGCTACCAATGAAATAAGTATTCGTACTAGAAGCACTACTAAAAGCTATAAAGGTTTAAATCCTAACCGGAGAATACAACTAAAAAATGAGGATTTTGAAAACATCAATTCTACTTATGATGATTATTTAGAGTACCGTTCTGCCAATTATTCGATATGGAGCAGTCAGATTGTTTATAAAAACGAGACCGGAAACTTTAGTGTTCGCGGTGTGCATCCAGACTTTCAGTACATAGAAAATTCTAATATCGTTCAAGGTCGATTTATTAACCAAGCAGATTTACAGGAATCTAGAAAAGTTATAGTTATTGGAACCAAGGTAAAAAGCGAAATGTTCAAGGGTAAAAACCCTATAGATGAAATCGTTTCAATTTTTGGTATCAATTTTAAGGTTATTGGTGTATACTCAGACCCTGGCGGCGAGCGTGAAGAGGATAATGTTTACATTCCTATTTCTTCTGCTCAGGTTGCCTTTAATGGAGGCGACAGAATTAGAAGCATGGAATTTACGGTTCCAATGCAAGAAAATCTCCAAAAATCCGTAGAGGTATCAAACTTATTATTAGAGAGTATAGAACGTGATTTAAAGCAAAAGTATATCATTGCTCCAGACGATAGAGCAGCTATTCGCATCGGTAATACGCTAGAAGAAGCTCAAAAAATTTATTCTCTTATCGATATTATTAAGGCTGTGTTTTGGTTTGTTGGTATAGGAACTATAGTAGCAGGAGTTGTAGGGGTAGGAAACATTATGATTATAATAGTAAAAGATAGAACTAAGGAAATAGGTATCAGAAAAGCCCTTGGAGCTGTACCAATGTCTATTGTGGGAATGATTCTTCAAGAAGCCATTTTTGTGACCATGTTTTCTGGGTTATTTGGTTTAATCCTAGGCTTGGGACTTCTTGAAATTGTAGGACCATCTATTAACAATGAATACCTAAAGTATCCACAAGTAGATTTTTATACAGCATTGAACACCGTATTTATTTTGGTTGCAGCTGGGACACTTGCAGGTTTTGTGCCAGCCTACAGAGCCGCAAAAATCAAACCTATTGTTGCATTAAGAGACGAATAATATGTTCAATAAAGACCGCTGGGAAGAAATATTAGAAGCACTCACTGCAAATAAGTTTAGAACTTTATTAACCGCCTTTGGCGTGTTCTGGGGTATTACTATTCTAGTTTTGCTTTTGGCGCTAACTAACGGTTTAAAAAATGGCGTTACGGCAAGTTTTAGCAATTTTGCCGCTAATTCCATGTTCACCTGGACGCAACGTGTGTCTATTCCCTACAAAGGAATGCCAAAAGGAAGACGCTTTAATTACAAGTTAAATGATGTAGCAGCCTTAAAATCTGAATTTCCAGAATTAAAATATGTATCTCCGCGAAATTCCCTTGGTGGTTATCGTGGCGCGAATAACGTTATAAGAGGCACAAAAATTGGAGCCTTTCAAATTTATGGCGATTACCCTGAGTTTATAGAGCAACTGCCTATGGATATACTTCAGGGGCGTTTTATAAATTACTCAGATATTGACGACAAAAGAAAGACCTGCGTTATTGGAGTTGATGTTGTTGCAGCTTTATATGATAAGGGCGAAGAAGTTATCGGAACCTATATAAAGATTAATGGTGTTAATTTCATGGTGGTAGGTGTTTTCAAAAATGTGAATAGCCAAGGGGATAGCGAAGAAGAAGCTAACACAATTTTCATTCCCTTTACCACATTTAATCAAGCCTTTAATTACGGCGATCGTGTCAGTTGGATGGCCATTACCGCTTATGATCAGTTTGGTATTACACAACTTAAGGATAGGGTTTTTAGTTTCCTTAAAACGCGGCATTCCGTGCATCCTAATGATGACAGAGCTTTTGGGCACAGAGATATATCAGAACAATTTGCCAAGGTAACAGGGCTGTTTACCATTTTAACTATTGTTGGCTACTTCGTTGGAGCTCTCATTCTTTTGTCAGGGATTATTGGTATAAGCAATATTATGCTAATTGTAGTTAAGGAAAGGACAAAGGAAATAGGCGTCCGTAGAGCCTTAGGTGCCACACCATGGAACATCAGGCTTCAAATTTTACAAGAGAGTTTAATATTGACAATTATTTCAGGTATGGCAGGTGTTGCTTTTGCTGGTGGCGTTATCTGGCTAATGAATTATTCGTTAGATCAGAGTGGTCCTGTTGAAAATTTTGCTAATCCGAGCGTAGGGATGCCTGTTATTTTTACTGCGCTAACAATTTTAATAGTTTCTGGTTTGTTAGCTGGGATGATTCCAGCAAATAGCGCAACACAGATGAAACCGGTTGACGCTTTAAGAATTGAATAAAGACAAGTTTAAATAAGCACACAAAACATGAAAAGAACAACTACAGTAATTTTATTATTGGTTATTGTTGGCGCCTTTGCGACAGCCCTAATTTACTTATGGCAAAAAAACCAAGAAGACCCTATAGTCTATAAAACGGAGACGCCGTCCCAACAAACTATAGTGGTAAAGACAATGGCAACAGGTAGTATTGTGCCTAAAGAAGAGGTTCTTATAAAACCTAACATTTCTGGAGTTGTAGAAGAGGTTTTTATCGAGGCTGGAGAGTATGTTGATAGAGGCGACCTTATAGCCAAAATTAGGGTTATTCCAAATGTGTCTACCCTAACTAGTGCCAAAAATAATATAGCCTCTAGCAGAACAGCCTTAGAAACAGAAGAAATAAACTTCAAAACCCAAGAAGCTATTTGGCAAAGGCAAAAAGCACTTTTTGAAAAAGGGGTCGTATCTGCTAATGATTTCGATCAAGTTAATAATACGTATTTGCAAGCCAAGCAACGCGTAGAGCAGGCGCGTATAGATTTACAACAGTCGCGGCAAAACTATGATATCATAAAAACAGGAACCACTTCGGGTGTGGGAGAGATTGCACAGACCCAAGTAAGAGCTACCGTGGCTGGGATGGTACTTGATGTACCTATAAAAGAAGGGAACCAAGTCATTGAAGCCAATAACTTTAATGAAGGAACATCTATTGCCTCTTTGGCCGATATCAAAAAAATGATTTTTGAAGGAAAGATAGACGAAAGTGAAGTTGGAAAAATTAAAGAAGGCTTGCCTCTAGAGATAACCGTTGGCGCCATTGAAAACACTAAGTTTGATGCGGTTCTAGATTATATTGCTCCAAAGGGTGTCGCCGAAAATGGAGCCATCCAATTTGCTATAAAGGGGTCGTTAAAAAACTTAGATTCCACTTTCATAAGGGCAGGCTTAAGTGCTAATGCATCCATAATTTTAGATAGGGCAGATAATGTTATGGCTATTCGTGAAGCCCTAGTACAGTACGATAGAAAAACTCAAAAACCGTTTGTTGAGGTCGCAGTTGGCGACCAAGAATTCGAAAGACGTGATGTCGAATTGGGAATCAGTAACGGTATCTACGTTGAGGTAAAAAGTGGCGTTTCAGAATCCGATAAAATTAAAATCTGGAACCAAGTTCAAGGAATGCCAGTAATGGGTAGCCGAAATTAAATACAAATTAGTGTAACACTTCAACACTAACTAAGACAAATAAGCACAATGAAAAAAATAATCTTAATAAGCCTAGTTCTTCTTGGCTCAATAGTTCAGGCCCAGAATAAAAAATGGACACTCAAGGAATGTATTGAGTATGCTTTAATTAACAATATATCCATAAAACAAAGTGAGCTCGATATTGAAAGTGCCGAAGTGGACAAGCTTACAGCACTGGGTAACTTTCTACCGTCATTTAGTGCTAACTCAGGTATAAATGAAAATACAGGTTTGAGTTTTAACCCTGTTACTAACAACGCTCAAACAACGACGTTTTTATCGGCTACAGGAAGAATAAATGTAGGTTACACGGTTTTTGATGGTTTGCGTAATATTAGAATTGCTCAAAGGGCAAAGATTGCTCAACTTGCAAGCCAGTACCGCTTGTCAAGAATGAAGGACGATATTTCACTGCTTGTTGCAAATAGTTATCTTCAAGTGTTGTTGAATAAGGCTAACTTCAATGTATTAAAATCTCAAAATGACGTTACAAAAGAACAGGTTAAGCAAACACAAGAACTCGTAGATGCAGGTGTACTACCTGAAGGTGATTTACTTGAGATTAAAGCAACAGATGCCAGCGAACAACAATCTATTGTAAATGCAGAAAACCAAATAAGAATTTCACTCATTGCTTTGGCTCAAACCCTGCTGATTAAAGATTACGAAAATTTTGATATTGAAGAGGAGGGTTACGGTATCGTTGATACTCTTGGGGATACGCCTGTTGAGGATATTATTAATAGCGCTAAGGAAAATCGTTCTGAAATTAGAATAGCAGAGCAAGACGTTGAATTGGCGCGCAAGGACCTACAAATTGCGAGAGGTGCTTATTTACCTACCGTTTCGGCATTCTTTGGCTATGATACTCGTTTTACCAATAATACCAATTTTGATACACAGATTGACCCAGACAATCCAACCATAACACGTCAAATAGGTACCGTACAGGGTACAGGTGAGGCGGTTGTGACTGAGGTCCCAAATACATTTGCTGTGGAACGACCTGCAGATCCATTTTTTGATCAATTAGCTGAAAACGATGGTATCGCTTATGGTTTTCAATTGAACATACCAATTTTCAATGGCTTTAATACTAGAGCCAATGTCATAAGAAATAAAATCAATTTAGAACGGAGTAAATTTCAATTAGAACAGGCTGAATTGGATTTAGAGTCCAACGTCTATCAAGCCTATGTTGATGCAAAAGGTGCTTTAAAAGCTTACGATGCGGCCCAGTCTGCCGTAGAATCGCAAGAATTGGCTTACGAATATGCCAAAGCACGATACGATGAGGGATTGACTAATGCCTTTGATTTTAGCCAGGCCAAATTAAGATATGATAATGCTCGCATTAATTTGAATAGAGCAAAATATGACTATATTTTTAGACTTAAAGTCTTAGAATTGTTTTTCGGTATTCCGGCAACGGAATTAAAATTCTAGTTATGAGTAAAACGGTAAAAATTATTATCGGAGTAGTAATTGTACTGCTTATTACATTGGTTATCGGTTCCAAAATGGGCTGGTTCGGTAAAAAAGGCAATTTTAAGCAAGTCACTACCCAAAAAGTTGAACTTAGGGAAATTGTTGAAACTGTTTCGGCAACGGGTAAAATTTATCCTGAAGTTGAGGTTTCTATTTCGAGTGAAGTTTCAGGTGAAATATTAGAATTACCATTCAACGAGGGTGACCAGGTGAAAAAAGGGGATTTATTGGTAAGGGTTAATCCAGATTTAATTGAGTCAGCCTTGGCACGATCTGAGGCCTCCCTCAAAAATATGCAAGCAGGTTTAGAACAGGTTGAAGCCACCTTAAAACAAGCTGAAGCAGATTATAATCGCAGCAAAGGTCTTTACGAAAAAGGCGTGATTTCAAGGGCAGATTGGGATGCTGCAGTGGCCAATTATGAGTCTACTATGGCAGCCAAGAACTCTTCATATTATGCCGTGCAAAGTGCAGCAGCTACAGTTAAGGAAACTAGGGATAATTTGAGTAGAACGACAATCTATGCGCCCATGGATGGTACCATTTCCTTGATGAGTGTTGAATTGGGAGAACGTGTTGTTGGAACTCAGCAAATGGCAGGTACCGAGATTTTAAGGGTGGCAGATTTAAAAAATATGGAAGTAGAAGTCGATGTTAACGAAAATGATATTGTTAAAGTTAATATCGGAGATTCAACAATTGTAGAAGTAGATGCCTATTTAAAAAAGGAGTTTAAAGGAATTGTAACAGAGATAGCCAATTCTGCCCAAGGAACACTTTCAGCAGATCAAGTAACCAATTTTAAGGTTAAAGTTAGAATTCTAGAAGAGTCTTATATGGACCTGCTAGAAGGGCAGCAAGATAATTATTCGCCATTTAGGCCAGGAATGACGGCTACCGTTGATATTATAACAAATAGAAGACCCAATGCGGTCTCCGTTCCTATTAGTGCCATTGTTGTAAAATCAGATACAACATCTGCTAAAAAAACCTATGGTAAGGATAGTGCTAACGACTTTGAAGGTTCTGTAACTAGTGACGAGAAATTTGAATGCGTTTTTGTCAATGATGGTGGTAAAGCAAAATTAAAGGTTGTAGAAACAGGAATTCAAGACGATACAAATATTGAAATTACCTCTGGATTATCAGAAGGTGAGAATATCATAACAGGGCCTTATAACCTGGTTTCCAAAACACTCAAACCAGGAGATCTTATCGAAGAAAAAAATTCAGGAGAATAGTACATCTATAATCCGTACTTTTGGATTATGGCCTTAATCCTGAATATAGAAACATCTACAACAAACTGTTCAGTCTCTTTATCGCATGATGCAGAGACTGTTGTTTTAATGGAGGACAATAGTTTAGGGTATTCCCATGCAGAGCTATTACATGTTTTTATCAAAAAACTTTTTGAAAAAACGGACTACAAATTAAATGATATTGATGCTGTTGCCGTAAGTAAGGGTCCAGGGTCGTATACAGGTTTGAGAATAGGCGTTTCTGCAGCTAAAGGGCTCTGTTTTGCCTTGGATAAACCTTTAATAGCCATTGATACTTTAGAAATCTTAGCTCATCAGATAGAGGCAGAAAGGGGTTATGTGGTACCAATGTTGGATGCCAGACGGATGGAAGTATACTCAGCTATTTTTAATTCTAGATTTGAGTGGGTTAGAGGTGTTGCATCAGAAATTCTTCATGCGGATAGCTTTATAGAACAATTACAAGTAGATACGGTCTATTTCATCGGTAATGGAGTAGAGAAGACTAAGTCTGTAATTAAACATAAAAATGCGGTATTCATTGAAGGTAAGCTGCCTTCTGCAAACGAAATGGGCCATTTAGCGGAAGCCAAATACAAAATAAGCGACACCGAAGATGTCGCTTATTTTGAGCCTTATTACTTAAAGGACTTTATAGCACTTAAAAAAAAGTCTTAAGCATTTTTATGAATTTCTACTTGATGTGGATAAGGTATTTCTATACCAGCTTCATCCAATGCTAATTTTGTGTTTTTCGTAACATCGAAATACACATCCCAGTAATCCTCTGCTTTACTCCATGGTCTCACCGCGAAATTAACAGAGCTATCCGCTAGTTCAAGTACATTAACGGTAGGTGCAGGGTCTTGTAACACCTTTGGGTGTGAGGTTAATACATTCATTATTACATCTTGCGTCTGCTTAATATCTGCATCATAACTCACGCCAAATACCAAATCCACACGACGCGTCCCTTCGGTGGTATAATTAACAATATTACCATTAGAAAGTGCTCCGTTAGGAATAATGATTTCTTTGTTAGATAAACCTGTTAATTTAGTTGTGAAAATTTCTATTTCTTTTACCACTCCTATTTCGCCTTGAGCTTCAATAAGGTCTCCAATTTTAAATGGTTTGAAGATCATAATTAAAACACCACCTGCAAAATTTCCAAGTGATCCTTGAAGTGCCAAACCAATGGCAAGACCAGCTGCGGCAATTATGGCAGCAAATGACGTTGTTTCAACACCTACGGTGCCAAGTACAACGATTATCAATACAATTTTGAAAATCCAGTTTAGAAGGTTAAGTAGAAATTTTTTAAGGCTCTCATCATAGTTCCTAACATTCATGGCCTTTTTTATGCCTTTGAGCAAAACCTTAATTACCCAACTACCTATAATCCATATGAGAATGGCTCCAATCAGTTTCGGGCCAAATTCAACTATGAGGTCAAATCCTGTGTCTATCCAATCTTGTGTATTCATTTATATTTATATTTTGGTTAATAGAAAAACTCGGTTGAAAAACCGCGCAAATATAATAACTTATGGATTATTTAATTGACCTCGAAGGTAATCTTTAGGTTAACCCTAAATTCTACAACTTCGTTGTTTTTTACCATTGCACTTTGGTCCTGCACGTAAACAGATTTAATATTCTTTACTGTTTTAGATGCTTCTTTAACCGCTTTTTTCGTAGCGTCTTCCCAACTTTTTTCGGAGTTGGATAAAACTTCAATAACTTTTAATACTGCCATGATTATTTATTTTTAATTAATATTCAATGAACTAATAAGAGGTTGTCAAGGTTATTTTGGGCAAAAAAAGGAATAAGAAATCTTCCTACATGTAAAAATAAGGATTCGGAACGAATTTTTATTGGTTGTCCGAGTCCATAACGTATTTAACCAACTCTATAAGATCATTCTCTTCACGAACATCAAGGTCTTTTTTCTTCATGTAGGCTTTTAAACCTTTAGCACGGTCAGAAAATTCTGAAAGAAACTTTCTCTTGCGAGTAGGGATTTCCTTAATGGAGCTTTCGGTTTTAAGGTAAAAGGTATCGTCTTCTCTTAAAAAAGCCGCACGCTTACCTTTGTCATAACCCGTTTGGGAGGGTTCCTCAGCTCTAAATCTTATATGTTCGCGCTTTAGGACACTGTAATTTCCATTGGAATAGACCACTACGAAAAATGCACGTTTTAAGTTGCCATTTTCATTGTAGTCAAAATTCTTATACATCTTGTTAGACTGTAAAAATGTAACTTCAAAATCTTGTTTTTTATTCAAGGCAATAACTCCTTTTTCCGTTTCAACTTCGATATCACCGAGGTAAGCGTTAAATCTTACGTTGTAAACACGATTTCCAAAGCGTTTGAACTTCGCCGTTTCAAATTTTTCATTAATGTAGGGTGAACCTTCGGCATTTAATTCGGCTAAACTTTTATCACGGACAAAATAGTTGTCTGTAGATTGAAAGAAATCCTTATAATCTACTGTTCCAAAGTTTCCTGAGGTCTGTTGACCGCAGACAAATAAGCTCGTGAACAGAGATATAAACAATACTGATAATTTTTTCATAATAATTTTGTTTTGATTTATTAATAATTTTAAGAATTTATGGCATTCACTGTTAATTCTTTGTCGTTTAGCATTTCCCTTAACATGCTTTCAATGCCATTTTTAAGTGTAAATGTAGAAGAAGGGCATCCACTGCATGCACCTTGCAGAAGTACTTCTACTTTTTTTGTAGACGCATCAAAGGATTTAAATTCTATATTGCCTCCATCACTTTCCACGGCAGGCTTTACGTATTCTTCCAAAATGTTTACTATGGATTTTGAAAAATCGTCTAAGGTTTCAAATTTTTCTTCCTTGGCTTTTTCTGTTTTATTGAGTTTTTGAGGGGCATCATCTGTTAAAATAGTTTTGCCCTCTTCAATATATGATTTAATAAATTCCCTTAATTGCAGTGTTATTTCCTCCCATTCAACCACGTCGTACTTGGAAATGGAGACAAAATTCTTTTCCATATACACATTTTTTACAAATGAAAACTGAAAAAGAGCAGTGGCAAATGGTGATAGTTTGGCCTCCTCAATTGAGGTAAATTCATATTGGTTTGGAACAATGACCTTATTGCTTACAAATTTTAAAACGCCTGGATTAGGAGTGCTTTCCGCATAAACGGTCACTGCAGCTTTTGGCTTGGTAGCCTCTTCATTTACAACTATGCCTCCCTCGTTAAGGTAATTCTCAATTTGTTCGGCTACTTCATCCTGTACATCTGGCCATTCCACAATGTCATAACGCTCAACGGCTACAAAGTTCGATGCGACGTAAACGGTTTTAACAAAAGGCAAATGAAATAGCTGTTGCGCTAAAGGTGACGGTTTGGCGTCGTCTATATTTTTAAATTCGTAACTGTTATGATTGGTCAAAAATTTTTCCGCTTCAAATTTTACAATAGCATCATTGGACGTTGGTACAACTGAAATTTTCATATCAAAATTCTTTTTTGCAAAAATATGAAATAGAACCCTTAAACGTTAAATCTAAAGAATATGTTTTGTGTCTAATTTTTAAAGTCATTTCATATAATTTGGCTAAATTTCCAATTCGGTTTTGAATAATGGGGCAAATATCATGCTAAAATTATATTTTCAAGGCCTTATTTAAGATTACTTTCATGCGATACATAATACTTATTGTTTTCATTTTTCTTGGTGTTCATGGACATGCTCAGGATATTCTGATGGAAAATGGAACGTTTAACCGCTGTCAACCCGATCGTTTTTTCGATTCTGGAGGCGAATTTGGGAACTATGGTAACGATGAAAATTTAGTTACCACCATTTGCCCGCAAAATGCTGGTGAATTTATGGTCATCGAGTTCTTAAGTTTTGCAACACAATTAAATTTAGATGTGTTAACAATCTATGATGGCGATTCAACCGCAGCTCCAGTCATAGGAACGTATTCTGGCGCGGCCTCGCCAGGAACCGTATCTGCATCTACGGCCAATGCTACAGGATGCCTTACGTTTCAGTTTGTCTCAAGCCCTACTGGTAACACAACAGGCTGGGAGGCGAACATTGGTTGCGCAACACCGTGCCAAACTATAACGGCTTCAATAGATACAACAACGCCAGAACCTAATCCTTCGGGAGTAATTGTAATTCTTCCGGGTACGGAAGTGACCTTTAATGGAAGCGCCACCTTTTCAGAAGATGGTACCAATGCCACTTACGATTGGGATTTTGCAGATGGCAATACGGCCACGGGAACAACAGCAGCAAATATCTTTAATAATCCCGGGACTTTTAATGTTACCTTAACGGTTACGGATGATAATCCGCAGTCCTGTACCGATGTGGCAACGATTACCGTTGTTGTAATTGGAGACACAGTAATTGTAGATCAGGACAGTTTTACACCAGAAGAGCTCGTAGAGGATGTCTTGATAAACAGTCCCTGTGCAGCTGTCACTAATATCATTTCCTCAACAGGAACTGATTTTAGCCCTACCGAGCCCAATGGTATAGGCTATTTTATTAGTGATGGAAATAATTTTGAATTTGCTGAAGGTATTATTCTTACCACAGGAGATGCCTCAAGGGCTGAAGGACCCGAGCAAGGAACCTTAAGTGATGGTTCTTTCGCCTGGCCAGGAGATAACGATTTAGAGAATGCTATAGGTTTAGGGCTTGGTGCTACCAATAATGCAACATTTATTCAATTTGACTTTGTTCCTTTAGCCAATGAAATTAGTTTTGATTTCGTTTTTGCCTCCGAAGAATACGGTCAATTCCAGTGTTCCTTTACGGATGCATTCGCATTTCTTTTAACAAATAATGATACTGGTGTTACTACAAATTTGGCACTTGTTCCTGGTACAACGGATGTTGTTTCTGTTTTGAACGTGCGCGATAATACCTTTAACGCAGGATGCCCTTCTGTTAATCCTAATTTCTTTGATTCTTATTATGGCAATCCAAATGGTCAGCCTATAGGGGATGCGCCTATTGATTTTAGGGGTTACACCATACCAATGACTGCAGAATCCATAGTAACACCTGGTACAAATTACACTATTAAACTTGTTATCGCTGATGATCAGGACACCCAGTTTGATGCGGCAGTTTTCCTAGAAGCTGGAAGTTTTAATCTCGGTGGTGACCTTGGTGACGATATTACAATTGCCGCAGGTACAGCACAATGTGGAGGCGACGCAATAACTCTAGACACAGGGCTTCCAACGGCAGCACATACATGGTTTCAAGATGGCGTAGAGATACCTGGAGAAACAGGATCAACTATTGATGTAACGCAAACAGGCACCTATTCCGTTGAAATAGAATTCTCTGGGTCTTGCCAAACTCAAGACTCAATTTTTGTGGAGTTTAAATCGAGTCCAACAGCAAATCAACCTCAAGATTTGACCGTGTGTGATGTAGACGGCACCGCAGAATTTGATTTGTCTGAAAATGACGACGATATTCTTGGCGCACAAGATCCGACAGAGTTTAGTGTGTCCTATCATTTAACAGAAGACGATGCCATAAACAATCTAAATCCCTTACCAGTAAATTACACCAATGCAACAAATCCTCAAACCATATGGGCAAGGATTTCAGATGCTACACAAGAATGTTTTGACACCACGTCCTTTCAATTACTGTTTAGCCAGCTAGATATCAATAATAACATTACACCAATTGAATTATGTGATGATGTGATAACAGATGGATTCACAGAATTTAATTTGTTAGATAGGGAAGCCGAAATTCTTGGCACTAATGATCCTGCTGATGTCAATATTTCTTTTCATTTAACTCAGGCCGATGCTGAGAATGACATTGCACCTTTACCAAACCTTTACACCAACGTTACACCAAATAATCAAACGATATATATTCGTTTAGAAATAGTTGCTAATGAGGATTGCTACAACGTCACCACCCTTGATTTGGTCGTTCTCCCGAACCCATTGGCGACGCAGCCCACGGACTTTGAGGTGTGCGACGTCAACAACGACGGTTTCGCACAGTTCGCCCTGGACACGAAGACTCCGGAGATCGACGGCGGCCAGGCCGGCGTGGTAGTGAGCTACCATCTGACGCCAGGCGATGCGCTCACGGGCGCTGACGCCCTTCCGGACCCTTACACCAATGCGGTCGCGGATGCCCAGGAGGTTTACGTAAGGGTAGAGGACACGGCCACTGGCTGCTTTGCGACCACGACCCTGCAGTTGGTGGTCCACCCCAGCCCAACGACGGTAGCTACAGATGATATTGCCCTTTGCGACGACAACAACCCTGGCGACCTCCAAGAGGTCTTCGACCTATCGGTCAAGGATGTTGACCTCATAGACGGCCAGGCCAACGTTGCGGTCTCGTACTATCCGAGCCAAGCGGATGCGGACGCCCTCACCAACGAGATAACCGGTCCGTACGCAAATACGAGTACGCCGCAGACGATCGTCGCGGTACTGACCAATGCGCTTACGGGCTGCAGTTCACAGGTGGCCTTTGACATTATAGTGGACGCGCTCCCCACGGCAGTTGTCCCGACGCCCTTGGAGGTCTGCGACGACGGTGTCCCTG
>CAZGDG010000009.1:26389-46573 GCA_964524415.1 uncultured Flavobacteriaceae bacterium | reverse complement strand
TAGAACTCATAATTGACTTGCACAAAAATTCAGAAAGACAAGGGCCTGGAAGCGAAAAAGACACCTTAAGGGCTCTGGACATATTACAATTACCAGCGGATCAAAATTTGAAAGTAGCAGATCTTGGTTGCGGTTCTGGTGGACAGACCCTGACACTCGCACAAAACTTAAACGGACAAATAACAGCCGTAGATTTGTTTCCTGAGTTTTTGAATGAACTCAAGGAAAAATCTCAAAACTTAGGACTGTCGGAAAAAATAATAACACTTGAGAAGTCCATAGATGATTTACCTTTTAAGAAGGAGGAATTTGACCTCATTTGGTCAGAAGGCGCCATCTATAATATTGGATTTGAAAACGGACTGAAAAAATGGAAGGACTATTTAAAAGTCGGCGGCTATTTGGCGGTGAGTGAAATCACTTGGATTACACCATCGCGACCAAAGGAAATTGAAGATTTTTGGAATGCGGAATATCCAGAGATCGCTACGGCATCCCATAAAATCAAACAATTAGAAGATAATGGCTTTGTGCTGTCAGGCTATTTTTATTTAAGCGAAGACAGCTGGTTAGAGACTTATTACAAACCACTGCAAGAAAGATTTGAAGCATTTCTGCAGCGTCACAACAATTCGGAATTAGCCAGAAAGGTCGTTGCCGATAATCAAGCTGAAATAGACTTGTATCAAAAATTCAAGGCTTACTACAGTTATGGATTTTATATGGCGAAAAAAGTAAATAGCTAAATCAAACTTGTTTCGCCTTCAGATTATTATTTCAATTTATCATTTTAAAATTTAAAGATTAGACAGAAAATCTGGACAATACAGCGGTAGTACCAAGAATACAAAAACTAAAAACAAGACTGCCCAAAGCGCCCACATAAATATAGGGAAGGCAATTAGGGCAGCCTTAGACCTTGGAATCATTGAATGTGCGATTAAGCCATGGATTCCAAAACTTAACACTAAAAAATCTAAGCTAGAAATAACAATAAGCGTTAAATTGCTTAGTGATCCTTTCATAAAAAAAAGAAGGAGGCCAATTGCAATGGCTATAACGATGACAATTCTAAATATTCTTCTAGACATGATACTGGGTTTTAAGGGTGTTAAAGTTTAAAAATACCATAGTTCTTAGCATTGAAACTAATAAGAGGAACCTTGCCATAAGATTCCATACGAGTTACCAAATCATAATGAAAGACTTGGGATGAAATACTCTTAGGTTCCCGTTTTAACATAGCTACCAAATCTGCGTTGGTCTGTCCTAAATAAATCCGCAGCGCATTGAAAGTATCATCTGAATAAATAATATCAAGGTCAATATCCTCGTACTTAATATACTTACATACGGCGTTTTGGATTTCGGCCTCGTAACGCTTACCGATTAGCTTTTCTGGAGGTGCAATATGCACTAGTTTAATTTTTGCCTTAAATGGACTGGCAATCTCTAAGAGTTTATTAATGGCGCCATAGTCTTCATCTTCAAAATCAGTTGCATAGACTATAGTATTGATTTGCCAACTACTCGCATCACCAGGTATTGACAATACAGGACATGGTGATTTTTCAAGGAGCTGCTTTGCTGTGTTTCCCATTATAATTTCTTTGACAGCACTGCCGCCTTTCATTCCGGTTACGATTAGGGAGGCATCTACTGCTTTAGCTTTTTCAACGATCCCGTTAACAATGGATTTGTGCTCTATTGCTTCAAAATCAAAATCCAACTGGTCTAAATCATCTTGTAGAACCTTAGTGCAAAACGCGTTAAGCTTGGCAGTATGTTTTTTATAGGCATCACCTTCAATATCTGGAAAAGGGTCTTCCGCCTTGAAGCCTAAATGATCTAAAAGCGTAGGATAATCAAAAACGTGAATGGCAACCAATTTGGCACCTGTTTTTAGACTCACCGATGAGGCATAACGCAACGCAGCTATGGAATTGTCTGAGTAGTCGGTGGCATATACTATTGTTCTCATTTTTTAAACGATTTAAATCTTTACGTCACTAAACTAAATAGTATAATAGTCTCTTGAAATGATTTTACTCAGCTTAAGAATTTAAATGATATTAGTCATTTACATGCTAATAACACTTAGGCGTTAAAGAGGAGAATAAGAACGTATGTTTAGATTTATAACAGACTAGTGCATTGGCCTAGAAATGACTATCTTTCTACTTTAAACAAAACAAGTAAATATTTTATGCAATACACTCAAAAAATGCTTCGTGACGATGCTCTAAAAGGCAAAACTATTGTCGTTACAGGAGGTGGCAGTGGCTTAGGAAAAGCCATGACCAAATACTTTTTAGAATTAGGTGCTAACGTAGCAATCACCTCACGGAATCTAGAAAAACTTCAAAATACAGCTAAAGAACTTGAAGAAGCTACTGGTGGCAAGTGTTTGCCGTTACAGTGCGATGTCCGCGAGTTTCACCAGGTAGAAGCCATGAAAGATGCTACTGTGGCCCATTTTGGCAAAGTTGATGTATTGCTCAACAATGCGGCAGGTAATTTTATTTCACCCACAGAACGGTTATCGCCGAGGGCTTTTGATGTGATTATTGATATTGTTCTTAAAGGCACCAAAAATTGTATTCTTGCCTTTGGAAAACACTGGATAGATGCCAAACAGACCAATACCACAGTTTTAAATATCGTAACAACGTATTCTTGGACAGGCTCAGGTTATGTAGTACCAAGTGCTGCTGCCAAAGCAGGTGTTTTGGCCATGACTAGAAGTTTGGCCGTAGAATGGGCCAAGTACGGTATGCGCTTCAATGCCATTGCGCCTGGACCCTTCCCTACTAAAGGTGCTTGGGACCGACTTATGCCAGGTAACCTTCAGGAAAAATTTGATATGGCCAAAAAAGTACCGTTGCAACGTGTGGGCGAGCACCAAGAGCTAGCCAATCTTGCGGCTTATTTGGTCTCAGACTTTTCAGCATATATCAATGGTGAAGTTGTTACCATCGATGGTGGCGAATGGTTAATGGGCGCTGGCGAATTTAATATGCTATCCGAAATTCCAGAAACGCTATGGGACCAATTGGAACAAATGATTAGAGCTAAGAAGAACAAATGACCTAATCAGCAAGTATTGACGCTAAAAATTAGTTAAACTTCTTGCTTAAAGTGTACTAACCGAAATTTCTAATTACATTTAGAGGAATTTTCTTATAAACTAAAACCATCAAACATGACAAAATCATGGTCAAGCGCTTTATACACGCTTCTTGTATGTTGTTTTTTTGGAACAATTTCCATTACAGCACAGACACCCGAAAACCAATCAAGCGGCTCCATACCCTCGGAGCAATTACCCATAACGCCTGATGTAAAAATTGGACAACTAGAAAACGGACTTACGTACTACATCCAAAATAATGGTAAGCCCGAAGATAAAGTTGAGCTCCGTTTAGCTATTAAAGCAGGTTCCATACTTGAAGATGACGACCAAGTAGGCTTAGCACATTTTATGGAGCATATGAACTTTAATGGAACTGCTAATTTCAAAAAGAACGAACTAGTAGATTACCTTCAGGGAATCGGTATTGAATTCGGTGCCGATTTAAATGCTTATACTAGCTTTGACGAAACCGTCTACATTCTTCCAATTCCAAGTGACGATCCAGAAAAATTAGACAAGGGCTTTCAAATACTTAACGATTGGGCAGGAAATGCCTTGCTCACAGCAGAAGATATCGATGATGAGCGCGGTGTTGTTATCGAAGAATACCGTACACGTTTAGGCGCTGCAACACGTATGCAAAATAAATATTTGGATAAAATTGCCTATAAATCGCGCTACGCAGAACGTTTGCCTATAGGAACCAAGGAAAATCTAGAAACCTTTGACTACGAGAGCCTAAGACGCTTTCAAGACGATTGGTATCGTCCCAACCTAATGGCTGTCATTGCTGTTGGCGATTTAGACGTTGATACTCTGGAGCAAAAAATAAAGGAAAATTTTAGTGGCCTTAAAAACCCAGATAATCCGAAACCACGCACCGAATATGGCTCAGAAAACCATAAGGAAACCTTTGTTGCCATTGAATGGGATGAAGAAGCTACTGGTAGTCAAGTACAAATCATCTACAAAGATGAAGGTGACAGAAAAGTGACAAAAACCATAGGTGACTACAGAGATGATCTGGTTGAAAACCTATTTTCGCAAATGATAAACAATCGTCTTAACGAATATACTAACACGCCTAATCCACCATTTATTTTTGGATACTCTTATCACGGTGGCACCATAGGCAACAAAGAAGCTTACCAATCCTTTGCACAAACAAAGGAAACCGGACAACTAGAAGCTCTTAAAGTTCTGCTTGAAGAAAATGAACGCGTAAAACGTTACGGTTTCAAACCTACCGAATTGGAACGTGCCAAAAAAGACTACCTAGCGAGACTAGAGCGCCAATTTAAAGATAAGGACAAGCGCGAATCCAACAGGATAGTCGGTGCTTACATTCAACATTTCTTAAGGGAAAATCCAATACCAGGGATTGAATGGTCCTATAACTACGCACAAACAGAGCTGCCTAACATTTCCTTAGACGAGGTTAATGGTCTTATCTCTGAATTTTTACATGAAGACAATCGTGTTGTAATACTCACCGGGCCAAAAAAAGAAGGACTAACCAAAGTAAAGGAAGAAGAAGTCATTGCACTGTTAGAAGAGGTTGAAACAGCAGATATCAAAGATTATGAGGATGAGGCTGTACGTTCTGAAATGATGGAAGTTAAACCCGAAAAAGGGAGTATAGTTTCAGAAGAAACCCTTTTTGAAGGTCAAATTAATGAAATCAAGCGCTTTACATTGAGTAATGGCGCAACAGTAACTTATAAAGTTACAGACTTTAAAAACGACCAAATACTTTTTGAAGCCTTTAGTTATGGCGGTACATCGCTATACCCGAACGAAGAATTAGCTGAAACTTTTGTTGCCAACGGTGGCCTCTTTGAAGCTGGCATCGATGGGCTAAGCAAAAATGATATGACCAAAATGATGTCTGGTAAGATTGCCAGTGTAAGACCATATATTGGAAGCAATGATGAAGGTATGCGTGGTAATACCACACCCAAGGATTTAGAAACCTTGTTTCAAATGATTCACCTCTATTTTACGAAGCTAGACAAGGATGAGGAAGCGTTTGCCTCTTTTGCCAGTAAGCAAAAGGCATTCTTAGGAAACATTCTTTCTAACCCTGTAAATTCCTTTTCCATTGCACTTGGCGGCTTTTTAAATGAAGGTAACCCAAGATATTTTGGACTGCCAAAACCAGAAGATTTTGATAATGCCAATTACGATTTGGCCTATGAGAAGTACCAAGAGCGTTTTGCTAATGCTGGTGATTTCAATTTCTATTTCGTTGGAAATATTGATGAAGCACAATTAAGGGATTTCGCTGAAACTTACATCGCTTCGTTACCAGGGAATGGTAAAAAGGAAGTATACCAAACGTATGAGTTTAGGCCTAAAACCGGTGCACATGAGTTTATCTACAAAAAAGGTTCCGAACCTAAAAGCCAAGTGAACTTAATCTTCAATGGTGAAGCAGAATACAATGAAGAGGAGGCTAGAGCCTTAAGGGCACTGGGTGAAATTTTAAGCATAAAACTTATTGAAAAATTACGTGAAGAAGAAGGTGGTGTTTACGGTGCTGGCGCTAGAGGCTCAATGAGCAAGATTCCTTATGGAAGATTTAATTTTAGCATTTCATTCCCATGTGCACCAGAGAATGCTGAAAAATTAGCAGATGCTTCTATAGCTGAACTCCAAAAAATTATAGACAACGGTCCAACTGAGACCGATTTGGATAAGGTGAAAAAGGCGCAGCTTCTCAGCAGAAAAGAACAATTGGAACAAAATAGATTTTGGATGTCGGCCATTCGCGGTGCAGACTACAATAAGTCTGACCTCAACAACGTGGTAACTTACGAGCAGAATATAAATGCCATTACCACCGATGATATTCAGGCGGTGGCAAAAAAATATTTAAATGACGGTTACATCAAAGCAATTCTGCTCCCAGAAGAAGAATAAATGCTTGATTTAAGGATAGAAAAGGCGGTTTATCACCGCCTTTTTTGTTTAACCAATGTTAACAACTTCCGTTTTCTAAACCCATAATAAATTGTATTTTTAGACCCTATTAAAACCAAATCTTTTAATGGGTAAAATTATTGCAATTGCCAATCAAAAAGGAGGCGTTGGTAAAACAACAACTTCTGTCAATTTAGCCGCTTCTTTAGGGGCGCTTGAAAAAAAAGTCCTACTTATTGACGCAGACCCACAAGCCAATGCAAGCTCTGGATTAGGCATAGATGTAGATACGGTAGAAGTCGGATCCTATCAAGTGCTAGAACTTACCACCTCGGCCAAGGAAGCAACTGTAGCATCAAATGCACCAAATGTAGACGTCATCCCAGCCCACATCGATCTTGTGGCTATAGAAATTGAACTGGTTGATAAAGACCAAAGGGAATACATGCTAAAAAAGGCCGTTGATGAGATTAAATCGGACTATGACTATATTTTAATCGATTGCGCACCTTCTTTAGGTCTGCTAACCTTAAACGCATTAACCGCATCAGATTCGGTAATCATCCCTATTCAATGTGAGTATTTTGCGCTAGAAGGCTTAGGTAAATTGTTAAATACTATTAAAAGTGTACAGAAAATCCATAACAAAGCGTTAGACATTGAGGGAATGCTTCTCACCATGTTTGATAGTCGCCTGCGCTTATCGAACCAAGTCGTTGAAGAAGTACAAAAACACTTTAGCGATATGGTGTTTGAAACCATTATACAGCGCAATGTGAGACTGGGCGAAGCACCGAGTTATGGCGAGAGCATTATCAATTATGATGTAAGCAGTAAAGGTGCCGCCAATTACCTTAGCTTAGCAAAGGAGCTTATAAAGAAAAATGAATTTTAATGGCTAAAGCAACTAAAAAACAAGCCTTGGGAAGAGGCCTCTCGGCCTTACTGAAAGACCCAGATAACGATATAAAATCAGCTGAAGACAAGAATGCAGACAAGGTTGTAGGTAATATTGTCGAACTGGACATAGCAAGCATTGAGGTCAATCCATTTCAACCTAGGACCAAGTTCAATGAAGAGACCTTAAAAGAATTGGCGTCGTCGATAAGAGAGCTTGGTGTCATTCAGCCCATAACCGTAAGAAAATTAGGCTTTAATAAATACCAGCTGGTTTCGGGTGAACGTCGTTTTAGGGCATCTAGGCTCATCGGGTTAGAAACTATACCCGCGTATATAAGAATAGCCAACGACCAAGAATCTCTAGAGATGGCTTTGGTAGAAAATATTCAACGTCAGGATTTAGACCCAATAGAGATTGCACTATCTTACCAACGTCTTATAGAAGAAATAGAACTTACCCAAGAGCAGCTTAGTGATCGTGTTGGTAAAAAACGATCTACCATTGCCAACTATTTAAGACTTTTAAAATTAGACCCGATTATTCAAACTGGCATGCGCGATGGTTTTATTTCCATGGGCCATGGTAGGGCTATGGTTAATATTGAAGATCCTAAAGACCAATTGGAGGTATATGAAAAGGTAATTAGCAATAAACTGTCCGTAAGGGCTACGGAACAATTGGTAAAAAATCACAATACCAGTGACGCCGCAACAACCAACACTAAAAAACGAGACATTCCTAAGTATGTAAAAAAAGGAATTAAGGATTTTTCAGAATATTTTGGTCATAAGATAGAAGTTAAAATGGGTAAAGGCGGAAGCGGTAAACTCACCATTCCATTTCATTCCGAGGAGGACTTCAACCGAATAAAAAAATTGGTGCAACGTGCTAAATAGAGCATTCTTCATTGGTTTACTGTGTGTCCTATCTAATTTTATTGGCTTTTCACAAAACGAAAAGGACAGTACAAATGTTGATTTAAAGAACACGCCAATCATAGCTAATGAAACGCTTGTAAAACGTGAGATTGACCCTCTAAGACCTTCTAAAGCAGCCTTTTACTCTGCAGTACTTCCCGGTTTAGGTCAGGCTTACAACAAAAAATATTGGAAAGTACCTATTGTTTGGGCTGCTATTGGCACAGGTATTTACTTTTATGTTAGCAATGACCAACAATTTGATAGGTATCGTGACGCCTACAAAAGGCGATTAGCTGGATTTACAGACGATGAATTTTATGGCCAAGGGCAAACACCACTGATCTCTAATGACGGATTGATACGAGCCCAACAGCAATTTAGAAGGAATAAGGAAGTAGCACTGCTAGTCACCATTGGGCTTTACGCCTTAAATATTATTGATGCCAACGTTGACGCGCACCTTTTGCAATTTAACGTAGATGAAAACCTATCTTTTAGGCCTCATTATCAGTATAACCCAATGGAACATAGTTCTGACCTTGGTCTCACCTTTAATTTTAAATTTTAAATGAACATTGCACTTCTCGGATACGGCAGAATGGGTAAAAGTATTGAAAGCATCGCGTTAGAACGTGGCCATAAAATCGTTTTGAAGGTAAATAGCGATTCCGACGCCATGGATTTTAGCCACACAGATGTTGCTATTGATTTTAGCTTACCGAGTACAGCCGTTGCAAATATTACAGCGGCTCTACAGGCAAATATTCCTGTAATATCGGGTACCACGGGTTGGCTAGAACACTATGACCAGGTTGTTGAACTCTGTAAGGCAAAGCAGGGCAGTTTCATTTATGCCTCAAATTTTAGTTTAGGAGTTAACCTATTTTTTGAGCTTAACAGAAAACTAAGCACGCTTATGAAGGATTTTAAGGCTTACGATGTGGGTATTGAAGAAATCCATCACACCAAAAAACTGGATGCACCAAGCGGTACCGCAATTACATTAGCTAAAGACATTATCGAGACATCACACTATTCCAATTGGGTGCTTGATGCTAGAGGTGATAGTGACAACCTGCCAATTACGGCAAAACGTATTAAGGATGTGCCGGGAACACATAAAGTCACTTATAATTCCGATATTGATACCATAAGTATTGAACACGTGGCCCATAACAGAAAAGGATTTGCCTTGGGAGCTGTGATAGCGGCAGAGTGGCTAAAGGACAAAAAAGGAATCTACACCATGAAAGATGTGTTAAACATTGGTTAATCCAAACAAAATTGAAACAAATTAAAATAATTTTCTACCCATTAAGGCTAAATAAGATATTATGAATTGGACAGAATGGTTTGTGTTTTTTCTCATCATCCAAGTAGTACACGGCTTAGGAACTTGGAAACTTTATGTCAAAGCAGGACGCCAAGCTTGGGAAGCCTTTATTCCCGTTTATAACGCTGTTGTGCTCTTGAAAATAATATCCCGACCATGGTGGTGGGTCATCTTATTGTTTCTACCAATAGTGAATCTTATAATGATTCCATCTGTCTGGGTAGAAACAGCTCGAGCCTATGGAAAAGACACAAAGCTAGATGCCCTATTGTGCATTGTTACCCTTGGTTTTTACTTGTATTACTTAAATTATGTCGCTGATGTCACATATATTGAAAACAGACAATTAAAACCCAAAACCTCAACAGGTGAATGGATTACATCCATCTTGTTCGCTATTGTAGCCGCAACCATAGTGCATACCTATTTTTTCCAGCCTTTTGTTATTCCGTCCTCATCACTTGAAAAATCACTCTTAGTTGGCGATTTTCTTATAGTTAGTAAAATCCATTACGGTCCAAGAGCACCGATGACAACAATCGCAGCACCTATGGTCCATGATACAATTCCGGTATTAAAGACAAAATCATATTTATTCAGTGATAATTTTGAAAAACGTAAAACTTCGTGGTTGAATAAATTACAATTGCCCTACTTGCGATTACCTGGTTTTGAACATGTAGAACGAAACGACATCGTTGTTTTTAACCAACCTGCTGATACGCTGTTGGATATGAATAAATTTAAACCAAACCGAAACTACTATAAACCCATAGATAAGAAAACCAATTTGGTAAAACGATGTGTTGGAGTTGCAGGAGACACGCTAGAAGTTAAAAACGGTTATGTATTTATCAATGGAAAACAGAACAAACTGCCACCAAGAGCTCAATTACAATTTTCTTACGATATCGTATTTAAACGTAATCTGCAGCCATCTCGCATGTTAAATATTTTAAAGAAATACGATATCACAGATGGTTTAGGCTATGGCAGTACAGAAGGTGCCTTTAGGATTCCTGCAGCAACAGATGAGGCGATAGCAAGATTAAAAGCGCACCCAGAAGTGGCCTCGATTACACCTATTAGACGAGAGCCAGGTGAATCTGAAGAAACCTTCCCTAGAGATCCAAATTATAACTGGAACATTGATAACCTCGGACCTATATGGATACCAAAAGCAGGTGCAACGGTTAAACTAACACCTGAAAATATTGCTCTATACAAGCGTGCCATAGCAGAATATGAAGGAAATGATGTAGTAACACGAGGCAACCAAATTCTCATAAATGGTGTTCCGACAACGTCCTACACCTTTAAGCAAGATTACTATTGGATGATGGGCGATAACCGCCATAACTCCATAGATAGTCGTTTTTGGGGCTTTGTACCCTATAATCACATATTTGGCAAACCTGTTTTTATCTGGATGAGTATTGATGGTTTCACCGAAGGAATAAAAAATTGGAGGTTCCGTTGGGACAGAATTTTCACTACAGTTAGTGGTAAAGGGGAACGTACGTCTTATTTAATTCCATTCCTCGTCGTAGTTTTTGGCTTCACCTTTTACAACAGATGGCGCAAGAAAAAGAAAACGAAAGGCGCTTAAGGCACTTTTACGTATGTCATGAACTGTATTATACATCCTTGCTACTTCCCTAATATTGCGCATGTCGTGGCTATGTATAAGGCCAACACCACATATTTGGAAGTATGCGATAATTACCAAAAGCAAACCTATAGAAATAGAACCGAAATTTATGGAGCCAATGGCAAGCTCAGCCTTACGGTACCTGTGGTTTACTCCCAAAAAAACAGACAAGGCTATAAAGATGTAAAAATCTATAATTCTGAACCTTGGCAACAACAGCACCTTAAATCTCTTATGGCAGCCTATAGTACCTCACCATTCTATGAGTACTATATCGATGAACTCATACCGCTTTTTACGCAGTCTTTTGATTTTATCTTGGACCTTAATTTAAAATGTTTAGAAATCTTACAAGAGGTTCTCCAGATTCATTTTTCATTGTATTTCACAGAGGTTTTTGAAAAGAAAGTGGATGGTCTATCGGATTACAGGGAATTGGTAAACCCTAAAAATAAGTCAATACTATTTGAGCCCTACACACAAATGTTTTCAAATAAGTTCGGTTTTATATCTAATTTAAGTATACTCGACTTGCTCTTTAATGAAGGTCCTGCTTCAGAGCTATACCTCAACCAACAAAACTTATATAATGATTAAACCCCTCATTCATTATGGCTTGCATTTTGGACTTCCCCTTGCCATTGCACTCATTGGTTTTAAAAAAAATTGGCTAAAGGCTTACGGTATCATGCTCTGTGCTTTCATTATAGATTTAGACCATTTATTGGCTACACCAATGTTTGACCCAAACCGTTGCAGTATTAACTTTCACCCTCTGCATAGCACCTATGCTATCGTCGCTTACATTATCCTGCTACTCCCAAAAATAACCCGACTTTTTGCACTTGGGCTGTTGGCTCATATTTTTTCAGATGCCATTGACTGCCTATTGATTTAGTTTCAACGTGGCCTCTATGGGATAATGGTCAGAGAGTTCTTTGTCAAATGACTTGAAGTTGTTGACCTCAAAAGCTTGATCAGCTAGGATAAAATCAATTCGAAGTGGAAAGAACTTAAACGCAAATGTTTTACCAAAACCATTTCCCGCTGCTTCAAAGGCATCAACAAAATCGCCTTTTATGGTATTGTAAACATAGCTATAGGCCGTATTATTAAAATCTCCTGTAATAATTACTTTATGAGGGCATTTCGCCTTGTGGTCGTTAATAAGTTCAGCCTGTTCTTGTTGGGTTTTAAAGGTAGTTCCCAATCGTTTCAACAAATTTTCGGAAGTTTCCTTTTTTAAGGCTTCGACTTCGGTATTGATTCCAGCCGATTGCAAATGCACGTTGTAAACCCTGATAGTATCGGATTTAATCACCAAATCTACAAATATGGCATTGTTATGCGTGTTGGGAAACTCCAAAGAGCCACTGTTTACAATAGGAAACTTTGAAAAAATGGTTTGCCCTCCCTTAATGACGCCATTATAAGTGGCATTATAATCGTAATATCCCTTAAGCTGAATTGGGTCGCCTTGCCTGTACTCTTGTAGGCACAGGATATCAGGTTGCTCAGATTCAAACAAAGCCAGAATATCCTTTTTTACCGTTTTACTAGGTAACCATTCAAAAGTATTGAACAAACGCACATTAAAGGACATCACTGTAAAATTAGCATCATCCAAAACATTCTTTGAGGACGAAAACTTATATAGTGATCCGATGTAACCGTATCCTAGGAGAAGTACTATCAAAGATAATAGCAACTGCTTCTTTACTCGTAAAAGCCAAAAAACAGCGAATAATAGGTTTAGGATAAGTAAAATGGGTACGGCCAGACTTAATACGGATAGTGTTGCAAAAGCTTTAGGAGGTATAAATGGCAGGATATAGGATAGCAACAGCAAAAAAGCAGCAATACTATTGATGATAAATATAAGTTTATCAAAAAATCCTAAGCCTTTCATATGAATTAATCCTGTCCTGCTTTAAAGAGAAACTCCTTTTCCTCTGCAGTTAAACTGTCGTAGCCACTTTTGCTGATTTTATCTAGAATCATGTCTATTTTCTTCTGCTTATTGTAGGCATCAAATTCTTTCTTTGTTTTACCACTATAACCTGTCTTGGCCTTTTTTCTATGTACGGTCTTTAATTTAGATTTAGGCTTAAAATAGCCTGCTATGGTGTCCATAAACCGTTCAAAACCTGCTCCAAAATCATTGCCTTTTTGCAATTGAGCAGCATAGATATAGCCTAAAAGATAGCCTCCAAAATGCGCTACATAGCCACCACGGTTTAAACCTAGCAATAAACGTCCAGCATCAATAGCTACGAAGAAAATCGCGATGTGCATCCATTTGACGTTAAAAGCATTGAACAATCTAATTTGAGTATGAGGCATATAGACCGCAATAAAAAGCAGTAATGCAGAAACACCAGCAGATGAGCCAACTAAAACACCCTTAGCGCCAAAAAATTCGGCAAAAAACAGATTGGAAACCATAAGATACGCTAAGCCTCCAAATAGGATACCCATTAAGTATACATTGAGCATCATTTTTGGTCTAAAGAGATTGGTTGTTGCCCTTGCTAGATAAAAGAGTAAAAGCATGTTAAACAACAAATGAAATAAGCCATTATGTAAAAACCCATAAGACAGAATAGACCATGGCTGCAAAATAAAATCCATCACATCTGATGGTAATTTAAAGTAGCTCATGAAGGAGAACCCAATGACCTTTGAGAGTAAAAAGTCCAGAATAAAAACAATAACATTGATGGTGATAAGCTTCCCAAAAATGTCCAGGGTATTAAATTTATATTTAAGGTTATCTAGCGTACTCATAACTAATTCCAACGGTATTTATCATTTTCATTTTTCTTCCAAAAATACATAAGCAAAAAGCCTGTTAGGGCGCCACCAACGTGAGCCATATAGGCTGTATTGCTAGGGCTAAAAATAGACTGACCCGATAAGGCTGAAAACAAATCTAAAGCAATAATCGCAGGAATGAAGTATTTGGCTTTGATGGGTATGGGAAGAAAAATCAGCATAAGTTTAGATTCTGGAAATAACATTCCAAAGGCTACCAAAACGCCAAATATCGCACCAGAAGCGCCAACCATTGTTGAGTTATAAGCACTAATAAAAGCTTCAAATTTATCACCCAAAATGGTAACCCAGCGCGTATTGTATTGGCCTTCTGATAATAAACCATAGACGTCAGATTCCGATATTCCGGCAGAGATTAAATCCGTAAGACCAGTATTAAACTGATAGTATAGAAAAGCTATTTGTATGACAGCCGCTCCTAGACCAGACAGTATGTAAAAGACAACAAATTTTCGGGTGCCAAAAATTTGTTCTACTGCAGTACCAAACATCCATAAGGCAAACATGTTAAACAAAATATGCATAAAATTCCCATGCATAAACATATGGGTTATCACCTGCCAAGGTTCAAAGAAGTTATTCTTAGGAAAAAACAAAGCAAACCACTGAAAAAACAATTCCTTATTGCCAATAAGGTACGTTCCAGCAAACATGATAACATTAATAATAAGTAAATGCTTTACAGCATCGGTAATACCTCTTCTCATAACTTACATAAATCGTTTTTCTAAGTCCTCAACAGACATGGTAATAAAGGTTGGTCTGTTAGTTGGGGAAATATTGGGTTCCTTACAGGCAAATAGTTGGTTGACCAAGTGTTCCTGTGCTTCGGCAGTCAAATATTGTCCATTTTTTATGGAAAGACTTTTGGCCATAGATTTAGCTAAAAGATCTGTAGCACTAAAATTAGCATCTGGGATGTCATTGTCCATATCACTGAGCAGCTGATCTAAGATAATGGACACCTCACTTTCAGAAACACCAACGGGCACTCCTGTGATAACAAGACTTTGCGACTGTTCCCTAGAAAACACAAACCCAGTATGTTCTAAATCGGCTTGCATTTGACCGAGCATAGTTAGTTCACGCTGCGAAAATTGAAGCTTTAAAGGAAATAGCAGTTGTTGGCTCGTAGCTTCCTTCAGTGTCAATTGCTTTAAATAGTTTTCATACAAAATACGTTGATGCGCTCTGTTTTGGTCAATCATCACAAGACCAGATTTAATGGTACTTATGATATATTTTTGCTGCAACTGAAAGGTTGTTTTTTTAGTTTCAACAGGCGTACCGTTAAATAAGTGTCCTGTCTCCACCTCACTCTCAACAGTATAGTCTTTAATATTTTCAGGGACCTGACTATTGTTCTCATTATCATTAAGCCCAACATATAAACTCTCCCAACTTTGTTCCTGCTTTTTCTTGAATCCTATTGCTGAACTACCCTTAAAGCTTGAGGTCTCGTCCTTAAAAGGATTGAAATCGCGATCGACTTCAATAGCTGGTGCCTTCGCCGTTTTATTCTTGTAATTATAAGGCGTATCGAGTTGGGATTGCTGTTCAAAATCCAGCACTGGCGCTATATTAAACTGACCAAGACTATGTTTTATTGCGGAGCGTAAAATGGCATACAAGGTATGCTCATCATCAAACTTTATTTCGGTTTTTGTGGGATGTATGTTAATATCTATAGTTTTAGGGTCTACACTGAGGTGTAAGAAATAACTCGGATGATAGCCTTCCTTCATCAACCCTTCAAAAGCGGCACTTACGGCATGATTCAAATACGCACTCTTTATAAATCGATTATTAACAAAAAAGAACTGTTCGGTTTTAGACTTTTTGGCAAATTCTGGTTTTCCCACAAAACCAGACAATTTCAAAACTTCGGTATCCTCTTTGACCGGAACCAGTTTTTCATTGGTTTTGGGGCCAAAAATATGTACGATGCGCTGCCTGTAATTTTCAGGAGGCAGATTAAACAATTCACTACCATTGTGGTAAAACGTAAAAGCAATAGAAGGATGTGCCAAAGCGACACGATGGAACTCGTCCGTAATATGACGAAATTCTACAGTATCGGATTTTAAAAAATTCCGTCTTGCCGGAATATTAAAAAACAAATTCTTTACCGCAATGGATGTTCCTGATGGTGTAACAACGACCTCTTGCCGCTTCACCGTACTGCCTTCTATTTCTATGTGGCTACCCAACTCCTGCTCCTTGAGCTTGGTTTTAAGGTCGACATGAGCAATAGCCGCAATACTGGCCAATGCCTCACCACGAAATCCTTTAGTGTTAAGTTGAAACAAATCTTGAGCCTCACGAATTTTTGATGTAGCATGACGCTCAAAACTTAGCCGTGCATCCGTACCGCTCATACCCTTGCCATTATCAATAACTTGAATAAGCGTTTTCCCGGCATCTTTGACAATAAGCTTTATTTCTGTAGCATCAGCATCTATGGCGTTTTCCAACAGCTCCTTAACAACAGATGCAGGACGTTGTACCACCTCACCTGCTGCAATCTGATTGGCCACGTGATCCGGTAAAAGTTGAATGATATCTGCCATTAGTTTTGAGGGAAGAAAATTGACAAATCAAATCCTATTAACAACAAGAATAACAAAAGAAGTATGCCTGCAATAATTAGAACGCGACGATTAACCGAATCATCACGGTTATTCTTGTAATCATCTAGGGCAGCATTAAATTTGCCTTTAAGCCCTTTTGCAGGGTTTACGGTTGACCTAAAGTCATCAAATTTGTGCTTAAGTTCGTAAGGATTGCCCTCACCTTTATAATAGCGTGGTTTATAATTATATTTTTTATTCTTTCTTTGCTTAATTAATCCCATAATCTCTTAGTTTATATATCCTTCAAGGATATACATGAGCACAAAAAGCACAATTAGTAAGATGACCAGAGTTTTAAGAGGTAAAGGTTTGGCCACATTCCGTTGTGTCTTTCCTCTTACGTCATCCCTGATGGCTTCCCAACGGCTCTCCATATCATCTTGTGCACTTTTTTCTCCGTTGTCTTGAAAACGACGTTTGTATGTAAATCGTTTCGGCTTTCTTTGCTTAAACAATCGATAGGTACTTTTCGCTTTATATCTCAAAAGTACTTAAAATACTAGGAAAATTTGCCTAAGGATACCTTAAAATTATCAACAAAAAAGATGCCAAAGGTACTGTCTTGGCTAAGTCGTTTAATAAAACTTCCGAACCATTAATAGGAGCTCAAAACCCATGACCACCTAAGGTCCAAACCATAGTGTTTACTTAGTATCTTTTCTAAGTTGGGCCATTTTAATAGCTGCTATGGCTGCTTCGGTACCCTTATTGCCATGCTTACCTCCAGAACGATCTATGGACTGCTGCTTGTTGTTGTCTGTAAGCACACAAAATATAACTGGTATGTCACCTTTAAGATTCAAATCTTTAATACCTTGGGTTACGCCTTCACAGACAAAGTCAAAATGTTTGGTTTCCCCTTGAATGACACAACCGATAACAATAATAGCATCCAGCATGCCTGATTCAGCATAAATACTTTTGCCCATTCTGGCTGCG
This sequence comes from uncultured Flavobacteriaceae bacterium, assembly GCA_964524415.1. GTDB lineage: Bacteria > Bacteroidota > Bacteroidia > Flavobacteriales > Flavobacteriaceae > Winogradskyella. The sequence goes on along the minus strand of CAZGDG010000009.1, from coordinate 29,306 downwards.
CCATAGGTAAGCTCAAAAGTACCGGGAACATTCCACCTAACAATATTTTCCTTTAGGGCACCGCAGTCGCGCAACGCATCAAAAGCACCTTGCCATAGGTTTTCTGTGATATCAGAATTCCATTCAGAAACAACAATCCCAAACCGAAAATCTTTCGCATTTGGGATTGCAGCTTTATCGTATTGTGATAAATTTTTATTTTCAGTGGCCATACTACATGCTTGCTTCCACCTTACCTATTAGCACTTCTACCGTACTAGCCTCAGTAGAATTAGGGAATTCTGTTTCTATGCGCCTTAAATACTCTAAAGCTTTACCATTGTCGCCTAAATCCATGGCAATCAGAGCTGCCTTCATAAGATACATAGGTGTGGTGTAATTATTTACCGATTTTTTGAAGGCCTTTTCATAATAGTCCAAAGCATCACTAGGCTGCTCGAGCTGTGCAAACGCATCGCCTATTCCTCCCAAAGCAATTGGACCGAGCATTTTATCTTCGCTAGAAAATTCGCTTAAATAAGTGATGGCATTAGAATAATCCTTTAAGTTCAAATAAGCCATCCCAGCATAATAATTGGCCAAATTTGCCGCTGGTGTGCCACTGTACTCTTCTATGATATCAAGCATACCATACTTTCCTTCTCCTCCATTGAGGGACATGGTATATAAGGAGTCTGGTGAAATACCACTAACAGCATCCTCAAAATAAGATTTAGCTTGATACATTTCGTTCATGGCTTCTTTTGCCTGTGGCTCAGCCACAAAGCGATTATAGCCTAAATAGCCTAAAACAACCACTGCTATGGCACCTATAACACCAAGAATGTAATTTTGGTTTTTAACGACCCACTGTTCTGTTTTAGAAGCGCCTTCATCCAAGGTACTGAATACCTCGGCCGTAGTTGAGTTTTCCTCTACAATGTCTTCTCTCTCTTTTTTGGTTTTAGGTTTATAGCCTCTCTTTTTATACGTTGCCATATGTTGTCCGTTATTGCGTGCGCAAAAATAAAATATTTATTGGGATTTAAAAGCCTATTTATTTGTTATTTTTGAAGACCTTAATGGTCAAGGTTTCCTCTTGAAATTCACTAAAAACGGGCAAATGGCATTGGTTTTATGCATATAGAAACGCTATCCTTAGTCAATTATAAAAATTTTGAAAGTCAGGTTTTTGATTTTGATTCTAAAATAAACTGTTTTGTCGGCGCCAACGGCATAGGAAAGACAAATGCGCTCGATGCTGTTTACCATCTAGCATTTGGCAAAAGCTATTTTAATCCCATAGCTATCCAAAATGTAAAGCACGGTGAAGACTTTTTTGTTATAGATGGCAACTTTTTAAAACACAATAAAGACGAAAGGATTGTAGTCTCCTTAAAGCGCGGACAAAAAAAAGTAATAAAGCGCAACGGTAAGGCTTACGAGAAGTTCAGTGAACATATAGGTTTTATTCCATTGGTCATTATTTCACCGGCCGATCGCGACTTAATACTAGAAGGTAGTGATGTTAGACGTAAGTTTATGGATAGCGTTATTTCACAAAGTGATAAAGCGTATCTCAATGCGCTGATTGCTTATAATAAAGTGCTAAGTCAGCGTAACGCCTTGCTAAAATATTTTGCCCTGAATAATACGTTTAATGCAGATACCTTAACCATTTATAATGAACAGTTACATACGCATGGTAAAGGAATCTTCCAAAAGCGAAATAGCTTTCTAGAGACCTTTATTCCAATTTTCAAATCGCGCTACAACGCTATTAGTCAAAGTAATGAGAATATAGATATCAAGTATAAGAGTGACTTGTTTAACGGCGAATTAAATGACTTGCTGAAAGAGCATCTCAATAAAGATAAAGCCCTGCAATACACAAGTGTTGGCATTCATAAGGACGATTTAACCTTTTTAATAGAAGACTATCCCATCAAAAAATTCGGAAGTCAAGGCCAACAAAAGTCGTTCTTAATCGCTCTGAAATTAGCGCAGTTTGACTTTATTAAACAACAAAGCGGTGTGGCTCCAATATTATTGCTTGATGATATTTTTGACAAGCTCGACGAAAACAGGGTAGCCCAAATTGTTAGCTTGGTAGATGATGACCATTTTGGCCAAATTTTTATTAGCGATACACATCCAGAGCGCACCGAAGCTATAGTGAAGCAAATACATCAGACCTACAAAATCTTTAAATTATGAGAAACCTATTCTTGGTACTGAGCCTTATCCTCTTTTCATGCTCTGAAGGTCCAGAAGAATTAATTCCTTATGTAGAAGGATACTGGGAAATTAAAAAAGTAACCCTGCCCAATGGTTTTCAAAAAGAATACACCATCAATGAAACAATCGATTTTATAAGGGTGAATGACAGCCTTAAAGGCTTTAGAAAAAAATTGAAACCAGGAATAAACAACACCTATTACACGTCTGAAGATGCTGAGGCTATTCAATTAAAAATAGAAGATGATAGCCTTCGAATTTACTACACCACGCCTTATAACACTTGGAAAGAAACGGTACTATCTGCCAATGAAAATGAATTAGTTATTCTAAATAAAAATAAGGCTGTATATTTATACAACAGATATGAGTCCATAGAACTAAGCACTGCGAAATAAGTGCTTCAAAGCCTAAAAAAACTCAACATGTCCAAACGCCACAATGACAACAAGTCTATTCAAGACATTCTTAAAGAATTTGTCCAAACCAACAACCTTCAATCTGGCTTGGATAAGGTTGATGTGCGTGATGCGTGGACCAAGCTCATGGGCAATGGCGTTAACAATTACACTACGGCTATAGAACTCAAAAACGAAACATTGTACGTTAAATTAAGCTCAAGTGTCCTGCGGGAAGAACTCAGCTATGGTACTGAAAAAATAATTGCCATGCTTAACGAATCCTTAGGTAAGGAACTCGT
>CAZGDG010000009.1:25184-26289 GCA_964524415.1 uncultured Flavobacteriaceae bacterium | reverse complement strand
CGCTAGACCCAAAATCCACTAAAGGATTTTCAAAATTTGTGTTGAAACTAAAAGGTGACGGAAAAACCTATCAATTTAGAGTAAAAAGCGAGCGAAACCAAAGGCATTCACATATTTATAAGTTTCAAACTACAGGCAATTGGGAAATCGTCGAAATCCCTTTTGAAGAAATGTACGCATCCTTTAGAGGATACCGTTTGAACATGCCTAACTTCAATGGCGCCCAAATAGAAGAAATCGCGTTTCTTATTGGGAATAAAAAAGAAGAATCTTTTGAGCTCCTCATTGATGCGATAACAATGGAATAAAATTGAGATTCAGATAAAATTAACTTAAGACCATCCGCTTTTTGAATTATTTGGTATTTTTAAATCGAAAATACCATCATAATGAAATACCTCAAACTTTTTAGTTCCCTTGCACTGACTTTAGCTGTCTTCTATGTTTTAAATACAAAATTAGGCTCAATCCCTCCCATAGGGAAATTCTTAAATCCCTACACTGGTATTTGGCAAAATGATACACCCGAAAATATATCGGGACAATTAGCACTTACCGGATTTACAGAACCTGTAACCATTCATTATGACGACCTATTGATTCCACATATTTTTGCTCAAAATGATAGCGATTTATATAGGGCACAGGGTTATGTTACGGCAAAGCATAGGCTGTGGCAATTAGAATTCCAAACCTATGCCGCAGCCGGAAGACTTTCTGAAATTGTTGGTGAAGGCGCCATTACCTACGACAGACAACAGCGACGATTAGGTATGGTTTATGGCGCTGAACAGGCTTTGGAAAAAATGAAAGATGATGAAGAAACCCTGTCTTACCTCAAAGCCTACAGCGATGGTGTTAACGCCTATATCAATAGCCTAGAATCTGGACAGTATCCTGTAGAGTACAAACTTTTGGATTATAAGCCAGAACCATGGACCATCAAAAAAACGGCTTTGCTCCTTATGTATATGACCAAAACTCTCGCCAGCCGTGAGCACGACCTAGAATATACCAATGCCCTTAGAATTTTTGGCGAAGAAACTTTCAATAAACTTTATCCAGAGTTTTTTGATATCGTGGATCCAGTTATCCCAAAGGAAAC
>CAZGDG010000009.1:19129-25084 GCA_964524415.1 uncultured Flavobacteriaceae bacterium | reverse complement strand
GGTATCATTTCAGGGTTTAATAAACATATCGCTTGGGGCGAAACCAATGCCACAAGAGATTTATTGGATTGGTATAAAATTGAATTCAAGGACAAGGAAAGAAAACAATATAAGTACGGTGATGGCTGGAGAAACACCACGTTTCGTGTAGAAGAGATTAAGGTTAAACATGGTGAAACCATAAAGGATACCGTAATCTATACACATCACGGGCCTGTGGTATATGACCACAACTTTAAGGACGACAATCCTCTTTCTGGTTATGCCATGAAATGGATAGGACTTGAAGGCGGAAACAACCAACGCACGTTCCTAGCCCTTAACAGAGGAAAAAATTATGACGACTATCTTAATGCCATAAAACCCTATGTTGCACCAGCACAAAACTTTGTGTTTGCCTCAAACGAAGGTGATATCGCATTATGGATTCAAGGTAAGTTCCCAAATAAATGGGAAGGGCAAGGCAAATTTTTAATGGATGGCAGTAATCCAGACCACGACTGGCCAGAATTTATTCCTCAAGAATTTAATGCCCATACTAAAAATCCTGATCGAGGTTTTGTAAGCTCTGCTAACCAACACCCTGTAGACCAACAATATCCCTTTTATGTCTTTAATGACGGTTATGACACCTACCGAAGTCGTGTAATTAATGACTTTTTTAGATCTAAGGACAAATTTTCCATGGAGGATTTAAAAGGACTGCAGAATAACACCTTTAACCTAAAGGCCTCAGAATTGTTGCCTTACATCTTCCAAACTATGGATACGTCTACCTTAACGGAAGAAGAAAAGAGTATTTACAATGAAATCAAATCATGGGATTTTTATAGTGATATCGACAAGGTGGCACCGAGTATTTGGAGCGTATGGTGGCCTAAGATCTATGCCAAGGTGTGGGACGAATTTGATCAAGAGGATGTGGCTTTAGACCCACCCTTTGTCTATCAAACCATTTATATGCTCACGAAAAATCCAAATGATGAATTTATGGACATAAAAGAAACGCCTGAAACTGAAAATGCTCAAGATTTGTTCTTAATCACGTTTAAGGAGGCTGTCCAAGACCTTTTAAAGTGGAAAAGCGACAATGGCGAGTATAACTATCAAAAATTCAAAGGCACTTATGTTGGGCACTTGCTACAAGGCTTACCAGCGTTTTCTCGATTTGAATTACCCATTGGTGGTGACGGAAATACAGTGAACGCCATGTCTAAAAATCACGGTCCTTCGTGGCGAATGGTCGTAGAATTAAGCAATCCTCCTGTGGCCTATGGCATCTATCCTGGAGGACAATCTGGAAATCCTGGAAGTAAATATTACGACAACTTCATTGACGATTGGGCGATAGGAAATTATCATAAATTAAATTTTTTACAATCAGAAGAAGCCAATGAAGGCATCATAGCAACACAAACCATAAAACCATCTACCAATGAATAGAAACAGCATTAATTTTCTAAGCACATTTTTACTGGCACTGTCCTTTTCATTCTTTTTACCGTGGTGGTCCGTTATGGTGGCTGCACTTATTACAGCAGCCGTTGTACCACTTAAAAAAGCTGCTGTCTTCTTTGTGCCATTTTTTGCAATCCTAGTCTTTTGGATTGGCTACAGCTTCGTTCTAGGAAATGCCAATGATTTCGTGCTTGCAAAAAAAATCGCCAATCTGCTGCCTTTAGGAGGTAATCATTATGCATTATTACTGGTTACAGGCGTTATTGGAGGGCTAGCTGCAGGTATAGCGGCCATCTTTGGCAAGCAATTAAAGAGTTTATCTTAAATAAACGGTTAGTCTCTACGACGCTCATTTTGTTGGGATTCGTAGACCTCCAAATAGCGTAAAGCCTTTTTATTACGGTTATTGGATGCATAAGCTTTTTTAAAATTTTCATAAGCTTTAAGGCTATCACCCTGTTTCAAATAGGCTTCCGCCAAACTGTCAAAAACATTAAGACTTTCAGGATGCAGTGCTGCATTTAATTCAAAAACTGAAATGGCATCATCATAGTTCTGAGACCTTAAATACTCATAACCTACTTTATTAATATCCCATTGATTAATAAACGGACTTAAAGAATCCTTTTCTTTAATGGCTAAATAACCCTCTAAGGCTTCCTCGTAATTTCCGGCTTTAAGATGCATACTTGGCGTTTTGAAATCATTAGGCACCTTTAGATAATCATAGGTAATTTTGCCTTCACCGGATTCTGGTAATATGGAGATATACTGCTTTCCCGTTTCGGGATGGGTAACAAATCGAAGTTTCTGATACATGTCGGGAACAAAAAATTCGTTTTCGTCAAGTGCAACAGGCTTAACTTCGCCTCCTTTCCAATTTAAAAATAGTATGCCGTCCTTGTAATAGACCTCCATAATGTTGTCATCGTTGTAAAGATATTTTCCAGCTGTTTTTCTCATGAATTCCTCTGAATAGGAGATAGAATTTGAGCAACTCGAATGTAACAACATAAAAACTATAAACCCTATGACATAGTTAAATTTCATAATGATGTAATTTAATCAATAAAAAAGTCTCACTAATAGTGAGACCATTTTAATTAGGTTTTGTTACGCTTTTACAGCGAATCTTTTATTTTAATTAGTGTCTAAAGAACCTAATTCAGAGTCCTACTTAACACCCATAAGTTCAACATCAAACACCAAGGTAGCATTTGGTGGGATAACACCCCCTGCACCTGCTGAGCCATAAGCTAAATTGCTAGGAATAACGAGTCTGGCCTTGTCACCCACTTGTAGTAAGCAAATGCCCTCATCCCAACCTGGAATGACTTGACCTACACCAACCTGAAAATCGAGAGGTTGATTTCTTTTGTATGACGAATCAAATACAGTACCGTCTGCCAACTGTCCTTTATAATGAACAGATACCATTTGGCCTTTCTCGGCTTTTTTGCCATCACCTTTTTGAATAATTTTATAACGCAAACCCGACGCCGTTTCATCAAAGCCTTTGGCTAATTTATCTAATTCAGCTTTTGCTTTTTCGCGTTCTGCGGCGATGCGCTTTTCGCGAGCTCCTTCAAAAGTTCTAAAAGCTTCAATAGCATTAAATTGTTCTGCAGAGGCGCCCTTTCTAATAATTTCAACTGTATCCATGGTATCGCCTTGTTCTATGGCATCAACAACATCTTGGCCCTCTACAACACTTCCAAAAACCGTATGCTTGCCATCTAGCCATGGCGTGGCCACATGTGTAATAAAAAACTGACTGCCATTGGTTCCTGGACCTGCATTGGCCATAGAAAGCTTACCAGGTGCATCATGCTTTAAATCGGCGTGGATTTCATCATCAAATTTATAACCAGGATTTCCGGTCCCAGTACCTTGGGGACAACCGCCTTGTATCATAAAATCAGGGATTACCCTGTGAAATGTTAAGCCATCGTAATAGGGTGTGCCTTGCGGTTTGGCTGAATTTTCTAAATTCCCTTCTGCTAGGGCCACAAAGTTACCCACCGTTCCTGGTGTTTTTTCGTATTCTAGATTTAAAAGGATATCGCCTTTTGAGGTCTTGATTTTCGCGTATAGTCCGTCTTGCATTGTAGTATCTTTTGTTTAAAGCTGCAAAGATAGGAATAATGTTAAAAGCGAAAAGTGAGAACTTGCGTTTGATTACTTAAAACTAACCGCCAAGTATCTGTTTAATTCCTAATTGGCCACTTCACTTATAAATTTAATGCGATACAAGCGTAATTCCTCATCATCGTAGTCGCCATCAAACTCCTCTATGGCCTCTGAAATCTTATCGGTTTCTGATTCCATGAAATAGTCGTGAATCTCTTCTTGTTGGTCTTCGTCCAAAATCTCATCGATCCAATAGTCTATATTGAGTTTTGTACCGGAATATACGATAGATTCCATTTCCTTTATGAAGTCTGGCATTTCCATACCTTTCGCTGAAGCGATATCATCTAAAGGTAATTTTCTGTCTACATTTTGAATGATGTATAACTTTAGCGCAGAATTAGACCCTGTGGATTTTACCACCATATCATCAGGTCTTACGATGTCGTTCTCTTCGACATAGTTGGCAATAAGTTCCACGAAATCCTTACCGTATTTTTTGGCCTTACCTTCGCCAACACCATGAACATTGGAGAGTTCACTTAATGTTATGGGATATTTTAGCGCCATATCTTCTAGAGAGGGATCCTGAAAAATAACAAACGGCGGCACACCCAACTTTTTGGCATTGCGCTTTCTTAAATCCTTAAGCATGCGCATTAAGTTTTCATCAGCAACAGCACCACTGCTTTTAGCGTTGGTAACTATACTATCGTCAGAAACCTCATCGTACACGTGGTCTTCTGCCATCATAAAGGATTTTGGCGTTTTTATAAACGAACGTCCTTCATCGGTTAGACGCAACACACCATACGTTTCAATGTCCTTCTTAAGTAATCCGGCTACCAATACCTGCCGAATTAAGGCCATCCAATGACGAGACTCTTTGTCTTTTCCTATGCCAAAATAGGGCTGCGTATCGGTTTTATGAGAAGCAATTAAAGCGTTGGAGTTACCTGTTAGAACCTGGACCAAATCTTTTGCCTTATATTTTTCGTTGGTTTGTTCTACGGTATCTAGAAGTATTTTAACATCGGCTTTAGCCTCTACTTGCTTCTTGGGATGTCTGACATTATCGTCCATGTCACCACCTTCTCCGGTCTCATTATCAAACTCTTCCCCAAAATAATGAAGAATAAATTTTCGCCGTGAAATGGAGGTTTCAGCAAACGCCACCACTTCTTGCAATAGGGCATGTCCTATTTCCTGTTCGGCAACGGGTTTTCCCGACATGAATTTTTCTAATTTCTCAATATCCTTGTAGGCATAAAAGGCCAAACAATGACCTTCGCCACCATCGCGTCCTGCTCTACCGGTTTCTTGGTAATAACTTTCAATACTTTTAGGAATATCGTGGTGAATGACAAACCTAACATCGGGCTTATCTATTCCCATACCGAAAGCTATGGTGGCCACAACCACATCGACGTCTTCCATCAAAAACATGTCTTGATGCTTAACCCGTGTTTTGGCATCGAGACCAGCATGGTACGGAACGGCTTTAATTCCGTTAACCTGAAGCACCTGGGCTAATTCCTCTACGCGCTTTCTGCTCAAACAATATACAATACCCGATTTACCTTCATTTTGTTTGATAAACCGAATGATATCAGCATCGACATTCTTGGTTTTTGGGCGCACCTCGTAATAGAGATTTGGACGGTTAAAGGAGGCCTTAAACGTTACGGCATCAGTCATGCCTAAACTTTTAAGGATATCTTCTTGCACCTTGGGCGTTGCTGTAGCCGTTAACCCAATAATTGGAATATCATCTCCAATGCGCTTTATAATATGTCTTAGGTTTCTATATTCAGGCCTGAAATCGTGTCCCCATTCACTGATACAATGCGCCTCGTCAACCGCCATAAAGGAGATTTTTACAGTTCGTAAAAAATCAACGTATTCATCTTTGGTCAGCGATTCCGGCGCTACATATAACAGCTTGGTAATGCCGTTTACGATATCATCCTTAACGCGTTTAACTTCGGTTTTATTCAATGATGAATTAAGTACATGTGCGACTCCTTCTTCGTCAGAAACCGCCCTTATGGCATCTACTTGATTTTTCATCAGTGCTATCAAAGGAGAGACCACTATGGCCGTGCCTTCTTTTATTAAAGCAGGCAACTGGTAACATAGTGATTTACCACCACCCGTTGGCATAATAACGAAGGTATTATTACCTTCAATAACATTCTTTATAACCTCTTCTTGTAATCCTTTAAATCCCGAAAAACCAAAGTATCTTTTTAGTGCGGAGTGTAAGTCAATTTCTGCAATACCCATTAATCCCTATTAGTATTTTATATACATTTGCAACAAGTTTAAAGATAACTAATTTCTTTAATTCAAAAAAACGTCTTAAGC
>CAZGDG010000009.1:11579-19029 GCA_964524415.1 uncultured Flavobacteriaceae bacterium | reverse complement strand
AAAAGACTTTATTTGAGGGTTGGCGACTTATCCTCACAGAATATGAAACCTCAGGTGCATATAGGAACGAGTATTAAGGAAGTCATCGTAGAAATCTCAGAAAAAATGCTAGGTGTAACAGCAGTTGTCGATGGAGATAAAATCATAGGAATTATAACCGATGGTGACCTTAGACGTATGTTAAGTAAAAGCAATGACATCACATCGCTAACCGCCAAAGATATTATGAGCGCTAATCCTAGACGCATTGATGAGAGTGCCATGGCCGTGGACGCTAAAGAACTTATGGAAGAATATGGTATTTCCCAACTGCTTGTAGAAAACAAGGGTGCTTATGCTGGTGTGGTCCATCTTCACGACTTGATTAAAGAAGGCATTATATAATGGCGACAAAGAACATCGATGACATGTCCTTTTTAGACCATCTTGAAGACTTAAGATGGCATTTAATACGAGCAACCTTGGGTGTGCTAGTTGCAGCTACCTTGGCTTTCATTTTTAAAAAATTCATTTTCGATACCATTATATTTGGTCCAACGCAAATGGACTTCCCAACCTATAAAGGCCTTTGTAAGATGTCTAACCTCATTGGCATCAATGATACTACGTTTTGTGCTGATAAATTTCCATTTATTATACAAAACAGAACTGTAGCCGGTCAATTTTCCGCCCACATCTGGACCTCTATCTATGCGGGATTTATCCTAGCATTTCCATATGTTTTGCATCAATTGTGGAGCTTTGTAAGTCCAGGTCTCAGACCAAATGAAAGAAAAAACTCAAGAGGGTTTTTAGTGGCCTCCTCCCTACTCTTCTTTCTTGGTGTACTCTTTGGCTATTACATTGTAACGCCACTATCCATTAATTTCTTGGCTAATTACACGGTGAGCGAAAATATTTCTAATGAATTTGATGTAAGTTCTGTAATTGCTATCGTCCGGTCATCAGCAATCGCTTCGGGATTTGTTTTTGAATTGCCTATCATCATTTATTTCTTGACCAAGGCAGGTCTGGTAACACCGGCTTTCTTGAAGAAATACAGAAAATATGCTTTGGTCATCGTGCTAATTCTAGCAGCAATTATAACACCACCTGACATAGCAAGCCAGGTTATTGTGGCCATTCCAATCTTGATATTATATCAAGTGAGTATCTATATTTCTGCCATAGTACTGCGAAGAGAAAAGAGACGTCAATCCAAAACCTAAGATTTTAAATATGTCCAATATAGTAGAAGAATTCAATGCCTATCGCGCTAAAATGAATGACAAAATTTTAGCTGATAATAATAAAATTGTAAAACGCATTTTCAATTTAGACACGAATGCGTTTAACGAAGGTGCACTAGACAAAAAAACAAAAGAGCTTTTAGGTCTAGTGGCTTCAACCGTATTGCGTTGTGATGATTGTGTGAAATACCACTTAGAAACCTGCTACAAAGTAGGTCTGTCCAAGGCTGAAGTGAGCGAGGCCTTGGCAATTTCAACCTTAGTGGGCGGAACTATTGTGATTCCACATCTTAGGCGCGCGCATGAGTATTGGGAAGCTTTGGAGAACCAAGGTTAAAAAGCGACCAAAACGGAAAAAGGTCCTATGTGATATGATTTGCCTATTTTTAACGTTCTAAGTTTGATATGAAGTTACGAGCAGAACATTTAATGAAATCCTACGGTGGCCGAAAGGTGGTTAAGGATGTATCTTTAGAGGTCAACCAAGGTGAAATTGTTGGGCTTTTGGGTCCAAATGGCGCTGGCAAAACGACCTCTTTCTACATGATAGTCGGGATTATAAAACCCAATGGTGGCAACATTTATCTAGACAATACCGATATCACCAAATATCCGATGTATAAACGTGCCCAAAATGGTATTGGTTATCTGGCGCAAGAGGCATCGGTATTTAGAAAACTAAGCATTGAGGATAATATTTTAAGTGTCTTGCAACTCACCAAATTGAGCAAGAAGGAGCAGCACGAAAAAATGGAATCCCTCATCGAGGAATTCGGTCTAGGGCACATTAGAAAAAACCGTGGTGACCTTCTTTCGGGAGGCGAAAGACGACGAACAGAGATTGCACGCGCTTTGGCTACGGACCCTAATTTTATTTTATTGGATGAGCCTTTTGCAGGTGTAGACCCTGTGGCTGTAGAGGATATTCAGCGTATCGTGGCAAAATTGACCAAGAAGAATATAGGGATTCTAATTACCGATCACAACGTCCAGGAAACCTTAGCCATTACCGATAGAACCTATTTAATGTTCGAAGGTGGAATTCTCAAAGCTGGTGTACCGGAAGACTTGGCAAATGATGAGATGGTACGCAAGGTATACCTTGGCCAAAATTTCGAATTACGAAAAAAGAAACTTCTTTTCTAAGAGTACTACTACTGCTCTTTCTTTTTTTTAGGCAGCAAGGCCTTAACCCCTTTGAGCAAAAGCAAACAAAGTAAGCCGCCTATTAACCCAAATATCAAATCTCTCAGAATAGCTGGAAACCCTTTTAAGACGTTATGTAAAACATCGAGGTAATGGGTAAAAATTCCACCAGCTACCAAGAGTAAGGCTATGGTACCAATGATACCCAATCCTTTAATAACCCAGGGCAGCGCATTTATTAAACCTAAACCGAAATAATAACGAAAGCCTTTTTCCTCATCTGCCAGTTTAACCAGCTTGTAACCCATGTCGTCCATCCTAACTATAAATCCAACGATACCATAAACACCAACCGTTGCTATTAAAGCAATGAACGATACCACAATAATCTGAAAACCCAACGATTCGTTAACCACAGTGCCCAAGGCTATAATTACAATTTCAACAGAAAGAATGAAATCGGTGAAAATTGCCGATTTAATTTTAGCCTTTTCATGACTTAGCAATTCTTCCTCCGTAAGATTCTTTTTTGCTACTATTGGTTGTGGTTTACTGTGAGGCACCAGAAACTCATAAATTTTCTCAACGCCTTCATACGCCAAGTAAAACGCACCCAAAACCAAAATGACAATAACCATCCAAGGGACAAAAGCACTCATCAAAAACGCTAAAGGCAATATGATAATCTTGTTAAGTAAAGAACCTTTGGAAATCGCCCAGAGCACTGGTAGTTCGCGAGAGGCTCTAAACCCTGAAGCTTTTTCGGCATTGACGGCCAAATCATCACCAAGGATACCAGCCGTCTTCTTCGTTGCTACTTTGGTCATGGAAGCAACATCGTCCATTAAGGCAGCGATATCATCTAAAAGTGCAAAAAAGCCAGAAGCCATAAAAACTGAATATTTTCCAAGTGAAATTACACTATATTTTTAGAATCGAGTAAAGACAATAAAATATACAGTAATATGATGGGCGGTATAGCGGCAAATTGCAAGACAACGAGCATTACTATACTTAACAACAAAAAGATATAACGCATGGCATTAGCCCTAAAACTCCAATCCTTAAATTTCAGGGCAAACAATTTTATATTGGAATTTAACAAGAAACAACTCAAAAAAGTAACTGTTATCAAAAACCAGGGATTAATGATAATACTATTCATCAAATCATTATTCTGATATTCCAAAATCAAAGGAAGGGATAATATCAACAATGTATTGGCAGGCACTGGCAAGCCCTTAAAAAACGTCTGTTGGTCTTCATCTAAATTAAATCGCGCCAACCGATATGCCGAAGCTAAAGGAATAAATAAGCCAATTAAAGGTAATACGGATAACTTAAAACCTTGCCAGTGCATAACGGAATTCCAATGCTCACTATAATCGTTAAAGTTAGGTGCATCGACCGTGAGGGAAATAAGCTTAAACATCACAATACCGGGAACAACACCACTAGTCACCAAATCCGCCAGGGAATCCAACTGAATACCTAATGGACTTTGGACTTTTAACTTACGTGCTAACAACCCATCAAAAAAATCAAAGAAAATACCGAGAAAAACGAAAAAAGCTGCCGCAATAAAATTTCCGTTCACTGCAAATATAACAGCGATACAACCTGAAAACAAATTAAGCAAGGTAACTGTGTTTGGAATATGGTGTCTTAAACCCATGAATTTCGTTTCTGTAAAAATATAAAAGTATTTGAGTGAAAAACAATAAGAATGGATTTTTCAAGTTTAATAGATACAAAAATAATATGCATCTTTGTAAAAAATTTTGCTGTTGAAAAATTACCTTGTAATTCTCTTAACACTAGCTGTTCTTACTGCCCACGCACAAACCACCAGAAAGTATTCCAACGAATTTATGAATATTGGTGTAGATGCTGCTGCCTTGGGCATGAGCAACGCTGTGGTGAGTCAAACGGCAGATGTAAATTCAGGATACTGGAATCCCGCCGGTTTAGTCCATTTAGAGGACAATCAACTCGCCTTGATGCACTCCAGTTATTTTGCCAATATTGCCAATTACAATTACATCGCCTACGCCATGCCTATAGACGACCGCAGCGCGGTAGGCATATCCTTGATACGGTTTGGAGTCGATGACATCTTGGATACCACCCAACTTATAGACGAACAAGGGAATATCAACTACGATAGAATCAATACCTTTTCCACGGCCGATTACGGTCTTACCTTTTCTTATGCACGGAAACTTCCTTTAGATGGCCTAAATATTGGGTTCAATGCGAAAGTCATCCGTCGCATTATTGGGGATTTTGCCTCAGCTTGGGGTTTTGGGTTTGATGCAGGCATTCAATTTGAAACAAAAAATGACTGGAAATTTGGCCTTATGGTCCGCGACATTACCACAACGTATAATGCTTGGGCAATCGATGAAGCCAAATTTGAACAAATCAGCGGTGCAGTAGAAGGACAAAATCAGGAACTCCCGGAAACGACGGAAATCACCATTCCAAAGATGCAATTTGGCGTATCCAAGAAATGGATTTTTAATTACGATTATTCCCTCCTGGCCGCAACCAACCTAAACATTCGGTTTATCGAAAGTAACGATATCATTTCCACGTCCTTTGCCAGTATCAATCCGGCAGTGGGCTTCGAATTTGGTTATACGGACTTGGTATTCCTTCGCGGTGGTCTGGGTAATTTCCAAAACGAGTTGCAAATAGACAACACCGAGGATTTAACCTTTCAACCCAATTTTGGAGTGGGCTTTAAATATAAAGGGATTCAAATAGACTATGCCTTTACCGACATTGGCGACCAAAGTGCAGCGCTGTATTCCAATGTATTTTCATTAAAGCTAGACTTCAGTATTTTTAGATAATGATGCACAAAAAATTACAGCTTCTTGGTCTGGTATTTTTTTTAGGGATGCAACTGGGATTAGCCCAAACCATAACCTTATCAAAGGATGCTACCGTTGCCGTGCTTACCTTTGGACCTGGAGCATCTTTAAACGATGCCTTTGGCCACAACGCGTTTAGAATTACAGATAAAACAAGAGGTATTGACCTAGTTTATGGCTATGGCGAATACGACTTTGAGGCACCGTTTTTTTATCTAAAATTCGCTCAGGGGAAACTAAATTACATGTTGAGTCGGCATAATTTTAGAGATATCTACCGTTACTATTCAAGACATAACCGCGATATCAATGAACAGATCTTAAACCTCACAACCAAGGAAAAACAAAAACTCTTCAATTATTTAGAATATAATTACAAGCCTGAAAACAGACGCTATTTATACGACTTCTTTTACGATAATTGTGCTACGCGGATTAGGGACGTTGCCGAATTGGCAACGGAGAGTCCGATAGAATACACAATTCCCAAGGATTTTGCCCCAAAGACCTTTAGAACCTTAATTTATGAGCATGTTGATAAGAACACTTGGGGCAGTTTGGGTATCGATTTGGCTTTGGGTTCCATTATAGACCGCAAAGCGTCACCACGAGAGCATATGTTTTTACCAAAGTATGTACATGATTTTTTTGCAACAGCAACTATCGGGATGGAGCGTAGCTTGGTAAAGTCCTCTGCGCAATTGAACACTGCTGAAGACCGCGAAGACCGTTTAAATTTTCTAGTGAGCCCCTTTTTTATTTTGGGCGTTTTGGCACTAGGTATCCTCTACTTGACCTATAAAGACCACAAAAACAATTCCAGAACCACGTGGTTAGATATGAGCCTGGCCATTTTCACGGGACTAATTGGCATTATACTATTTCTGTTGTGGTTTGCCACAGACCATACAGCAACAGGGTATAATTACAATTTGTTGTGGGCCTTTCCACTAAATCTTATACTCTTGTGGCAATTGAGAAAACGGAACCCTAAACCTTGGGTCAAGGGCTATCTAAAATTTCTTCTATTAATGCTTTGCCTATTAACCCTGCATTGGTTGATCGGTGTACAAGTTTTTGCCTTATCCCTTATACCATTCTTTTTAGCATTAGCAATTAGATATGTCTATGTGTTAAGAACACTATAGATTGAACTACGGGCATTACATTTCAATAAAAGCAATTGTTGGTTAAGGCATTGAGAAAAATGCCTGTTTGGCTAGCTAAAAACTACTGCCCACGATAGTACAGAATGGTACTCATGGTTTTTAAAACTATATTAACGTCTAAAAAGACACTGCGGTGTTTTATATAATACAAATCGTATTGTAATTTGGTAAGACTATCCTCAACCGATGCCCCATAGCGTTCATTAACTTGTGCCCAACCCGTTAAACCCGGTTTAATAATGTGTCGGGTTTCGTAAAAAGGAATAATCCGTGACAGCTCATTTACAAAAAATGGTCGCTCCGGTCTAGGCCCGATAACACTCATCTCCCCTTTCAAGACATTGATAAATTGGGGAATCTCATCAAGACGCGATCGTCTTAAAAACGTCCCAAAGCGTGTGACACGACTATCATTTTTTTGTGCCCATTTTACGCCATCCTTTTCGGCATCGGTTCTCATGGTGCGCAGTTTAATAATCCAGAAAGGCTTACTGTTCCGTCCTATGCGCTCTTGTTTATAAAATAAGGGGCCTCTATTAGCGATAAGATTGCCTAAGTAAATAAAGGGAAGTAGAACCAAACCAAAGGCTAAACCAAGGATAGAGATAAGAATATCAAAAAGACGATGGAAAAAGATATAAAGCTTATTTTCATTACTTCGACTGAAGGGAAAGTATTTATAAAAATCTTTACCCACAAATTGTATAGGCACCCGCTGGAGCATTTGCTCATAGACCTGGGTGTATTCACGAATCTTAAATCCACGCTCCAAGAGCAACATCAAATCGTGATAGACCTCGGCTATTATGGCCTCTGCATTAAAACTCGCCACTAAAACTTCAGAAATCTGCTCCTTTGCAATAACCTCCAAGAAATCCTTGGCCTGAAATTCTGGTAAACCAGTATAAGTGATACTATCGGGATGACTGGGCTCACTATTAATAAAGCCAACAATTTTATAATTGGGATCTTTGGTATCCAAGGCCTTAACCAAGCCTTCAAGATTTGAAATCTCAGCTACCATGAG
>CAZGDG010000009.1:0-11479 GCA_964524415.1 uncultured Flavobacteriaceae bacterium | reverse complement strand
ACTTCGAAATGAATGCCTTTTTTGTGGGTCATTCTAAGGGGGTTAATAGCGTTGTAAATATAACAAGTCCTAAATAAATGAACATAGGTTTACGACAAAAGGGCTTGCCATTGGGTTTTAACGACAGCCCAATCAAATTGTTCTACCTTTTTTCGGGCATTCTGTGTAAGAATCTTACAGTGCTTAGGGTCTGTCTGAAGCCTCATTATGGCGTCGGCCATGGCTTGAGGGTCGTTTGGCGGCACTAAGAGGCCATCAACCTCATGACTTATCAAATATGGCAAACCACCAACATTCGTGGATACCACAGGCAGACCTAAAGCCATGGCTTCGATAACACTTACCGGAGTATTATCCACATTGGTCGTATTTATAAAAAGGTTATGCTGTTCAGACAACGCAGTCCATTCGGCTTTAGATAATAAGCCAGTAAATTGAACCTCCAAGCCCTTTTGCTTGGCCGCATTCTTACAGGCGTTTAGCGACCCATCACCTTCAGGACCAACCATGGTTAAATGGGCTTTGTGTCCGTGTTGTCGTAAAATATCCAAGACTTCTAAGGCCATCATAGGATTGTAGATCTTGGAAAAAGACCGCACCCAAAGCAATGTTATAGACTCCCAAAGACGATTAGCGACATAGGGATACTGTTGCAATTCAATGGAATTAGGAATGTAAAGGACCTCATCGTAACCATAGGATTGAAACACAGATTGTAAATAAGGCGAGGGCGCTACCAAATGCTTGGCATGTTTAAAAAGCAATGCGCTTTTTTTGGGATGTGCCTTCAAGCGGCGCTCGAGCTGCCCACCATGCAGGATAGGGATATAAGTTAATTTTAAAATCCGGCACAACTGACTCACGAATAAGGCATAATAAAAGTTGGTGGTACTATAGGTATCTATAAGCACGATATCCGTACTCCTCCGAAACCGCCAAACCGAGTAAAGCATATCTATCAAACGTAACACCTTATTCCTTTGTTGGGAAGCGACACGCAACTGGCAAAAGTGTGCCAAACGCTTACCCAGGGTTTCTATGCTGGCTTGGGTCTTACCGTGGCCTTGCAAGGCGTTTCCGATGTACAGGACGTTGGTCATACGTTATATTTAATAAGGCCAGGGCATACACAAAACCAGGCGCCGCAATACGCATGGCAGAGTGGTTGATGGTAGCAAACCAAAAGGCCAAAAAGGCATAAAACAAAATGTTACGTTTATTTCTAGAGCGGTAAACTAAAGGGGTAAAAATAAGTAAAAGCAAAATAATAATACCTAGCATGCCGTGCTCGGACAATAGTCTGCTTATTTCATTATGTGAGGCAATAATTTTACCTTGCTCTTCTAATCGATACTGTTTCATCCCATTGGCTCCAACGCCTAAAAATGGATGTGTTTTAAAGCCCTCCAGCTCGTCTAAAAACAAATCGACGCGACCAGTGGAGATGTCCTCCTTTTCGCGTCCTATAACATCCTTATTCGTATAGCGGTTCTCTAATAAACCACCTGTTTGGTCCACGGTAATGGTCCAGGTAATCACAGAGCCTAGCACTAAAAGCACAAATAAAGAGATAATTTCCTTTTTTTTACGAGGCTTGGATTGTAAATAGAGTAAATATAAAAATGAGGCTATAACGATAATAGCGGCAAAAACCCCACCCCGACTAAAGGTCACCAAAGCCCTAAAGGAGACCGCACCGAGCAATACCAAGTTCAAAATTTTCAAAAATAGGGTTGGCGACTTCATAAAAAACCGCACGACAAAAGCCACCATCCCTAAGCCCAGCAAAGTTGATACTTGGTTAGGCCCAAAGCCACCCGACGTTCTAAAATTTGATGCTGTACTGGCAATTACCTCCTTCACGCTCGGGTTATATAAAAACAAATGCGTGGTCATGGTAATGATAGGATAGCTCATACAGGCCACTATGTTCAATAACTGCTCCAAGGAAATCCGCTTATCATAGGTAAACAGGGCAGCGATACCCAAACACACAGGACCACTTAGCACAAAGGCCACACTAGTTCGAAAGTTCAAGTCCAGACCTAGGGTGCCCGAAGCCACAACAACAGCAGGAACCAAAAGGATGAGATAGAGAAAATAGGGATAAGCCTTACCGGAAACACCCTCATAAAAAATGCCGATAAGGGACAGTAAAATCACAAAGTATTTGGAAAACTCATAAAACAGCCCACCACCCGTCATACGAAACAAGGATTCGGCTGCTACAATATAGGCACAGCCAAAGAGCACCCACATCACCTTGTCCTGACGCGGCGAAACAATCAAGTTAAAGAAAAAATAG
This sequence comes from uncultured Flavobacteriaceae bacterium, assembly GCA_964524415.1. Lineage (GTDB taxonomy): Bacteria > Bacteroidota > Bacteroidia > Flavobacteriales > Flavobacteriaceae > Winogradskyella. The sequence continues at coordinate 9,174 of CAZGDG010000009.1, read as the reverse complement.
GCACAGACTAGGGTAAAATAAAGTTTTGAAAACTGGGGAATCTGATTGATAAAAACCCCTAGAACAATATGTAAAACCACCAGAAATACATAACTGTCATTGGTAAAATAATGGCGATATCGTTTGGTCCTAGGTTTCAAATTCAGTTCCTTTCCAAAACTTGCTGATACACCAAAGATAAGACTTTTAAAGCCTGGGCGACACCAAAAGATTCCTCGACATGGGCCTTCAATGCTTTGCCGAGTTTATGCCTCAGAAGCGGGTCTGACATAAGTTGCTGTAAGGCCTTGTACAGAGTTTCAGCCGCTTCCGGAGGCACCATAAGTCCAGTTACCCCATTCTTTATAACTTTAGCACAATCCCCTACGGCGGTCGCCACGACGGGCATTGCGGCCTGTCCATATTCCAAGAGTACCAGGGGCAGACCCTCAGACCGAGAACTCAATACACCAATATCACAAGTGTACATAAAGGCGTGGACATCGGTTCTGCTGCCGTAAAAGAACACACTGGATTCCAAATTGAATTCCTTTACCAGCCTTTTAATGTCTTGAGCGTAAGCGTCACCAAAATCATGACCAACACAATGCAAGGTCCACTCCTGATGAGACTTTTGAACCTCTTTAAAAGCGTTTATAAGACTAACATGGTCTTTTTGCGGTCGCAAATTGGCCACACAGAGCAAACGCTTACCGTCTGTGCCTTTTAAATTTGATAGGGGTTCCTCGTCAACCTCAGAGATACTGAAATTAGGGACATAAATAATTGTTTTGGTATGCAGATGTGTTTGGCACCAGTTCTGAAGCTTATCGTTCACACAACAGATGGCGGCAAAAAATCGGGAACATTGCCTCAAAACCTTATAAGGTCTGTCGTCTAATGCCTCGCTCTGACCATAGTGATCATGCCAGACCAAACGAATGCTAGGACATAAAAGCCGTAGAAGGGTCCCTATAAAGTAAGAGCTGGCATGCGCGTGAACTAAAGTAATATCGTGTCGTTTCACAAAAGTGCGTAAACGCCATAATGCCCTTAAATCAAAAGTAGATGATCGCCTAAGGAACAAATAAGTGACCTTGGCGTCAATCGCTCTCTCCAATAAGCCTTCCTGGCGTGTGGCACAAAGAAAGGACTCATGACCAGCCGCTGCCCAACTGTTGGCAAGGGTTACCGCCATGCGCTCAGCGCCGCCAGCATGTAAACTATCAATTAATTGCAGTACGCGCATAGGTCTATAGTCAGGCTTAAAATTAGGCTTTCTTCTCGGAGTATTCAAAACCCTTGTCCACCACTGCGGCAATCTCCTGCTCCAATCGATCTATAGTATATTGCTGTGACCAAAGCATGGCACGCTCCGCCATAGCATTGAGGGCCTCAGACCCTTGCTCTATAACTTCAACGATACGTGTTACAGCTTCTTGGGCATTGGCGTCGATAAGGATACCGCGATGGCCATAATCCAACATCCAGGGCAAACAGGAAATTTTAGTGGAAATAGGAATGGCTCCAAAAAACATACCTTCCGCTATCGCTTTTGGCCAGCCTTCACTTTTAGAGGGTAGTATGGTAAAATGGGCATCCTTTAAACATTGCTTTACAGCAGCCTTGTCTTTATTTCCGTAAATCTTGATTCGTTCCTTTAAACCCTGCTCCTCAACATAAGTAACGACATCTTTCATTAACGGGCCATCACCAAACATATGCAATTCGACCTTATAATCCTGACAACATAGACCCTTAATAATATCTATGGTAAGAAAAGGCCGTTTCCCCACTACCATAGCGCCAATAAAAACAAATTTCAACACCTTGCTGTAGTCCCGAGGAACAAAATCCAGTTTTTCATCAGCCTTATAGGTTGCAGAAATAAAGGGCTGCACAGCTTTTGGCTGATTCGGATAATCCCCATAGACCAAAACTCTCATGTTTTTAGTCAAACTTCTATGGGCCAAGAGCCATTTCTGAAAGCGGTAGCCAGGGGGTTGCTTATCTTGGGGGTTCCAATTCCCAGCATATTTGGTGCTCTTTGGAAGTTTTGGAAAAAAGACCTGTACCATGGCAGCTAGAGCCGCAACATTACTTGGACAACGAAAGTGCAAATAATCAGCATGCCGCATCACTTTAAATAACGTGTAAAAGAGAGATGGCAATTGTGCCGTAAGCCTTAAAATGGCGCTCAGCGATTTAATATGAAATCGTGGCACAGGAACAAGGTCTATATGGCTATGGGTATAGGGCGCATCTATGGCGTCGAGCTGCTGCGACGGACTAAAGTGTCCAACAACAATGACCTTATCAAAATGACGGGTCCACATATTCATTTCAAAGATATAGGGCGCATAGCCATAAAGTTTTCCCTGTAAACACTTGTGTTCTACTAAAGTAAAAATAACAATGGTCATAGTTTGAGTTTTGGTGGATTAAACATAACACTAAACCAACCCAAAAATCGACCTAAAGCTTCTTTTATTAGAACTCTATTTCGACTAGACTGAATGCCACTAAAACAAGTTAAAGCCATGAGCAATAAAGCTGTGGCATGCCACTTGATTTTAGCCTTAAAAGTGGGCTTTGGGTATCTTACACGCCAGACATACCAGCCATTACGTACCACCATTTTTCCATAACGTATGGCCTTGGGACGTCCTAAAGGCTCATGATAATGTGCCAATCGCGCCTTAGTATTCACATAGAGCGCACCAAAAGGTCGGATGCGGAAACAAAAATCCGCATCCTCATACAGGCCATAGCCTTCAAAATAAGATGAAAATGAATTCGCTTTAAATAGTTCCATTTTATAGGAGGATACACCACCCATAAAGTGCTCTACCTCATAAATTTGGCCACTAGGAGGTAAAAAGCTCACGGAACGCCCATGGGAAAAGGTCGGTAAAAAACAAGGCGGCCTATCAGGTGCCAAACCACACCAGTGCCGCACCCTAAAGCGTAAGGGTTCTGGTCTACAATACCCATCCATACAAAATACCCTGCTACTGGGTGTTGTACTGCTTTTCTCCCAAGACACCTCATTGGTGATATACCCACCTACGGCAATAGCATCTGGTTTCTCAGTATAGGTAGATAAAAGCTGCTCAAAATAATCTGGCTCTAAGATGTCATCATCATCTAAGAAACAGACTATATCTATGTCATTAGCCACCTGGGTTACACCATAATTTCGCTGTTTGGTTAAGCCACGATGTTGGGCATCGACTTGATGATATTTTAAACCCTCAATTGTAATGTCCAGACAGACCTGTCTTGTCGCATCATCCAAGGATCCGTCGATAATCAGAATTTCTTTGGGCTGAAGGGATTGAGCCACAACGGAACTTAACAACCTAGAGAGTGCCATAGGCCGCATATAGGTGCATATAATTAAAGTAAAACTTGGTGGTTTAATCATTGTCATGTGCTTGTTGTAGCTGTTGGGCCCAATACACACTGCGACTCCATCGGTGACGCATCGATTTTAAATATCCTAAAATATTAAATTGTGGACGTGCCTTAAAAAACTTAATAAATAGGGTGGTTTTATAGCCTAATAGTTGTTTTGTATTGAGATGTTTTAAGTTAAATAACATTACTGTAGGTGATGGCTTGGGTAGGATTGAGTCATTTTCCCATGGAAAATTAACTTTAGTCCTAAATCCACCAATTGGAGCTTTGAGATGTTGTAACTTACAATGTGGGAAATACAGGATATCTGCACCACTTTTGCGCAGTTGCATCCCATAATCTGCATCTTCTCCAAATCCAAATTCAAAGGCGTTGTTAAACCTCAAATCCTTAACTAATTCACCCTTAACAATACCACAACCTGAACCGAAGGTATGCCATTGAATGACTTGTTGTATGGGCTCAATCTCCCCATCTTGCAAACAGCTTAAGGTCGCGGCTTCGATTTCATACAAGTGCATTGTATCAATAGCCGTCTTTAAAATCTCTGGTCCTAACCGGATATCATCATCGGCAAAAAACACATAGTCTGAAGTAACCTCATCCAAGGCTATATTACGGGCTTGGCACGCGCCAAGAGTATGGATAAAATGATGCTTGATACGAAAAGGCCACGACTCAGTTTCAAGATAATCGAGTGCGCTCGAGCTATTAATATCAGGATGCTGCTCTACAAGGATAACAGTCTGAGGCATTAATGTTTGCGCCGCTAAATCTTTAAGAACATTGTATAGATAAGCACTGCGGCCTATTGTAGGTATGACAACATCAATTGTTGTATTCAACCCTTCATTATTATGAGTTTCACAAAATTCATCAATTGAGTATCTAAAAAAACGCCTCTTGTAGAATAAGGCTTGAACCAAGGAAAAAAACAGCCATTTTCTTTCATACAAGCTGTAATTCAAAAAAAGTAAAAATACCCATGGTAAACTATAGTGCTGTTTTACGAATCTAAAAAGCTTCGCTTTTTTTGATTTTAATTGTACGACTGAATGTCCAGATGTAAGCAAACTTGGCTCAGAGCTACATAATAGGCCTCGAGGCATACCCAACTTTGCTATGGAATTCAAGGCATAGTTAAAGTCAACGTCGTCAGCAATTCCCTCGAATTTCAGAAGTTGCTTGGAATGTATGAGTCCAACGGTTGAACTCATCATCCAAGTAGGATAAAAAACATCTGTCGCCGGATTCGCAAATGGGGTTTGTTCAACGTAACCTATTTGGTCAGGAAAATATGAGTGAGCGCCGTAAGACAACATGCTAGCTGGGAACTTTATCGAAGTAATGAACACTCTGTTTAAATTGTTTTTACAATTGATATGGCACCATACGATAAAGCGCTCAGCATTGTCAGCTGCCAAAGCGTACATAACCTGTATTATTGGCGCATGACTGAAATTCACTGGTTCATTCGATTTTAAATCGAAAACCTCCCTAACGCGCTTATCATCATGAATCATCAGTATCATGAGCCGACGATTTTTTTATAAAACGCTATATTTTTTTCAGCCTGTTTGCTAATATCAAAAAACCGCTCAACACGGTCTCGCGCCTGTTTACCTAAACTGAGACACTGGGTCTTATCCTCAAATAAAGTGACTATGGTATCAGCATAGGCCTGCGTGTCCTCAGGATGCACCAAATAGCCGCTTACACCCTCTTCAATAAGTTCCTTGGCCCAGCCAATATTGGTATTGACAACCGGTCTTTGGAGCGCCATGGATTCAATAGTGACCATGCCCAAGGTTTCGGCAAAACTTGGAAACACACAGACATGGGCGTTCTTAATGTGATTTTGAACCTCGTGATAAGGTATTTTTCCCATATAATGACATCGAACTTGGGCCTCGACCGATAACAGTTTGGAAAATAGCGCATAGGTTGAGGGCGCCTTAGTGGTAATATCTGGGGCATCGTTGCCAATCATAAGTAATTTAGCCTGCGGAACCCTGGCCACCACGGCGTTAAATATTTTGGCCAATTCCAGAACCCCTTTTTTTCGGATAACGGTGCCGATATACAAGAGCGTAAAGGGCTCATAGGCTTCAGGCGTCGGGTTATGAAACCGACTCAAATCCAAACCGTAGTGTATGGTTTCTATGTGTGCTGACTTTAGCTTAAAGAGCTGCCGTGTAAGCTGCCCGGCGAAAGCAGTTGGAGCAATATAGGCATCTGCAGCCCTTATGGCCCAACGCTCAATTAGAAAGTTCTTTAGTTTTTGTGGGCGATCTTCCAGCTTACAGAAATAGGTATCACTGCCATGAAACCGAATGACCAAAGGAACGGAAAAGGCCATAAAGGCAGATAGACCAGTCCAGTCTGGCGCTTCTACTAGGTCTATTTGCGCTTCAACAATACGCTCCTGTAACAAACGATTAATGCGTTTGCGTTCAAAATACCAGTTAAAAAAACGGTGCTGTTTACGTTTAATACTTATAATCCTTACCCCTTGATCCCAAAAACTGGTATCCACATTTTGCCCTACGACCATAACGCTAACTTGGTGCTGAAGTTGGGCCAGGGCCACTGCCAAATTTTTGATACTGGTCCCAAGACCGCCTGAAGGCTTAAGATCTGGATGAGGATATTCCGGTGTTAAATAGGCAATATGCATTCTAGTCTTTAGTTATGGGAGTCTGATTTACAATATGATTAAGATGTTCACAAATGCGCACTGACGCAGCTTCGGCAGGTAGAGTGTTAATAATGCCAAACCACGCTTTGGCCTGCTCCACAATGGCATCTGGCTCCGCTAGGACCTTTACCAAGGTATCGGCAATGGCATCAGGGCTATCCAACCATGCCACGACGTCAGGATGCGGTTTGGATTTAAAATGCATGTAATCATACACATGGACACCTTCGACCACAGTCTCATCTTGATAGGTATAATTCAAGTACAGGCAGGGCTTATTATGAATGGCAAAATCAAACACCATGGAAGACCCCAAATTAACAACAGCAGCACAATACTGTGCCACCTCCCGAAGAAGATCATTATCCTCGGGCAGGGGAAAAATGGTATTCCATTGCTCGCTTTTATTTTCCCATAAAGGGTCAATAGCCGTAATCACATCGGCATAGGCCTCCAGCACCCAATCATAGCGCTTGGAAACATCCACGGGACAGCGTCTAAAAAGCAGCCCCAAATGATGTCCCTTAGTGTTTAAATGCCTTAGGGCCTCAGCCACATCACGCAAAAATAAGGGGTCCTGCGGTGAGGTCGTCACATCATCGCCACTAAAACAAATATAGGTACAGCTAGAATCTAGTCCATACCGGGTATGGAAATCAGACCGTACATCACCTTCATCCTGTTTATAATGGGCTTCAAACTGTGGTGTACCGGTTATAGCGACCTGATTGGACCTTATAAAGGGGTAGTACTTCAATAATTCGGCCTTCATATAGGCACTCCATACATGATAGTAATCGGTTTCCACATCTAAAGTGGCCTTGGGCAGGTTGTCCCAAGAATAGACAAAGCCAACCGTTGGGATATGCAGCACTTTCGCCGCTTCTACAGGCGCAATGGCCAGAACACTACGCTGACTGGTATTATAGATGAGTTGGGGTTGATGGTTCTCTAAAATTTGTAAGCAACGCTCGTAATAAAGCGTGCGTTGTTCCATACGCTTAATACTGCCTCGCAATCGCATAAGGCCTGATTTGGAATTAAAAAGCACTATAAGCACTTTAGTAAGGCTATGTTTTAAAAACTGCTTAAGGTTTCGAGATTTTAGGGGAAACCAATACCGTCTATATATAGAGCTACTAAAGCTCTTTTCAAACTGGGCGAGTGCGACGTATTTTTTGGCATTTTTTACACTTGAGGTAAGCGGATGCAGTTTAGGCGCAGTAATGCGCAATGCCTTATACCCCAAACTTTCAATATCAAAAGGGGTGGTATGCCAAAACCAAACTTCATAGCCATCCGCTTCGACTTGTTTGCACAAGTTGGAATAGGCAAAGTTGCGTAAACTTACGCCGTCAGTTATTAAAATGAATATTTTTGGTCTAGAGGTTGTCAATAAACTGTTTTTGGTGATTAATAGCCCACAAGTCTCTGGATTCAAGTGTTTTTATAAACAACTCTGCACTTTTACCCTCGCCAAATGGCGACACCGTCCTGCTTGGCACGGGCACAATGGAGGCTATCGCTTGTAATATATCCTCTTCTCCATAACCCACATTAATAAGGCCCTTATCATGACTCCTGTTTCGTTGTCGCGAACCGATGTTAATCGTGGGAATCCCATAATAAGGCGCTTCCCTCACCCCTGCACTACTGTTACCAATGATATAGTGGGCATGTTTCAACAAGATTAAAAAATATTCAAAGCGTAAAGACGGAAAGAGTCTAAATTGGGGCTGGCCCTTAAGCGCCTCATAGGCATCCAGAATGATTTGACTGCCCAAATCATTGTTGGGATAAATCATAACATAATGGTGACCACTCTTTTGTAGAGCGTTTACAAAGGCTGAAATATAAGTACTCAAATGCTTAACTTCTGTTGTAATCGGATGAAAAATAGCAACGGCATACTGGTTGAAGGGTATGTCATAATAGGTTTTGGCAGTTTCTAAATTCGGCAAATGGCCCGAAAACATCACATCCACATCAGGCGAGCCTATGGTAAATATGGACTCAGGCAATTCGCCCATTTGAATCAAGCGCTTCTTCGCTTGCGCATTGGAAGTATAGTGGATATGGCTTAATTTGGATACCGAATGTCTTATGAGCTCATCAATGGTACCTGAAAGCTCTCCACCTTCAATATGGGCCACCAGAATATTATTTAAACTCCCTACAATGGCACCTGCTAAGGCTTCCACACGATCACCGTGTACCACAATTAAATCGGGCTGTAAGACTTTGATATACGCTGAAAACCCTTCTATGGTCTTAGCCAAGGTTAAATCCATCGTGGTTTCATGGGTATGATTCCTAAAGGTTTCAATATGCGAAAACCCGCAGCGCTCTACTTCGATAAGGGTATACCCATATTCGGGCATCAAATGCATTCCAGTAACAAAAACATAGGGGTCAAAACCAGGATGCGCTTCCACTTTGGTGATAAGTGGCTTGATCTTTCCAAAATCGGCTCGGGTTCCAGTTAGGAATACTATTTTTTTCATCAACTTATTTAACTATGTAGGATATGGCATGAGCATAAGGTAATTTTTTTATCGAAACACTATCGTTAAAAAAATCGTCCACAGCCTTATTCGCACCTGCAAATGCCCCATAATCATCCAATATGATAATACCGCCTTTTGTAACCTTATCGTATAATCGCTCTAAGATAAGCTTTGTAGGTTCGTAAAGGTCCACATCAATATGTAATAACGAAATTTTTAAATGGGGATTGCTATGGAGATAGTCGTCCAAAGTTTGCAAAATATCGCCTTTTATAAGTTCCACATTACGATATAAGCCTTGGTCTTTCAATAGGGTGCACAACTCCTCATATGATATACTTCGACCTCCCTTGGTCTCAGCCACAAAAGCATCCCGTTTCGCCTTATCTAAGCTGTATCCAGCCTCAGGAAAGTCGCCAAAGACATCAAATCCTATAATCTTGCGGCTATTGGTCTGCTCTAATAAATCCCTGAATTTTATCCAACGAAATAAGGAGTTGCCCTTAAAAATACCAAATTCCAAAATCTCACCCCGTACCTCCGACGTGCGCTTAAAGAATTCCAAATGAC
>CAZGDG010000008.1:4884-46980 GCA_964524415.1 uncultured Flavobacteriaceae bacterium | reverse complement strand
GACGACCTCCTGAACCACAATCAGGCGCTCTAACCAACTGAGCTACAACCACCATTTAAATTAGGATTGCAAATGTAAAATAAATCGTTTCGTTTACAAAACGTTTTTTTAATTATTGCTCCTATACCTCTATTTTTAGATTGAAAAACTTATCAAACTATAACGTTATAGTAAGCCAATAGTATGCCAGTAATCGAGTTTTCCATGGAATTTTTATGAAAAATTACAATATTTAAGCTTCTAACTAAATCAAACATGCGCTACTTTATAATTAAAATCTTACTTCTTTTTGTGTCATATACAGCAATGGCGCAGGTTCACACGTCTTACTTATGGCATTTACAGCAGCCCATTTATTGGCCTGACAAAAGCATAGACAACCCATTGGAATATCAAAAAGTATGGGAATCCTATCAATTAAAACAAAATGGAGGCAATATATATGCCGATGGATTGGCTCATCCCTTAAATGATCTGTTCGATATCTTCAGCAAACCAGACCGTGTTAATGTCTACCAATGGGAAGCGAGAAATTCCATCAATTCTATTTCAAATTTACCAGAAGCTGGCGCACAAGTAAATTATGGCGCCTGTTTAATTGAAAACATACAATCGCTGTCAGATGCTGGCCAATGGGGTTATGTTCCTAATTGGACGCAATGGGTCATAGAAGCCCAAAATTGGCAAACCTCAGGTGGATTTCCAAGAATGGATGTCACCGGATTTACGTGGCATCATGCCCTTTCACCTTTAGTAAGTGACCGTGTTCTAAAGAAAGAGATTCAGGGTCATAGACATATAGTGGAAAACTATTTCAATGGCACCTACTCCAATGGCTATTGGCCTGCAGAATGCTCCTTCTCTGAGCGTATTATACAGGTACTGGTTGAAGAAGGTTTCGAATGGACTGTTATTGCCAACAGTCATTTAGCTAGGACGTTAAACGATTATCCAACCTCATTTGGAACGTCTGGAATAAATACCAATCCACCAAATTTGGCCGATAAGGTTCCAAATAATGGCGTGAATTGGTGGAGTGGACAAATCGATGGCCGAGGTGGTACCTTTGCAGCTCCTTACAGTTATCAAGCCCATAAAGCAAAATACGTAAACCCAGAAACAGGACAAGAATATAAGATTACCGTTGTTCCAATGGCGGACTTACTTAGTTATAAAGATGGGTTTTCTGAGCAAGGTACAGATGATATTGATACTAATATCGCTCCATTTGAAGACCCTAATCATCCATCATTGGTGCTTTTGGCACACGATGGCGATAACGCCTGGGGCGGTGGCGCGAGCTACTACCAGAGCGCAGTACCTAACTTTTCTAATGCTGCCGCTAGCCAAGGCTACACGCCTACTACGGTTCAACAATTCCTTAATGACCATCCGGTTCCAGAGAGTGATGTCGTTAAGGTTGAAGATGGCTCTTGGGTAAATGCCGAAAATGATTGGGGCAGTCCACAGTTTATCAATTGGTTATGGCCTATGTACACACAAGATTTTGAATTTGATCCTAATGGTTGGACAGAAGATGCAAGAAACTGGGCGGTTCTTACCGCAGCTGAAAATTTTGTGATTATGGCCGAAGACCTAGAAGGCACAACAGATATAGAAGACATCGTCAATCCGTCCGCAACGGCATCAGATGCCGAGTTAGCGTGGCACGCCCTTTTACCAGGATACACCAGTGGTTACATGTATTATGGTAAGAGTATCGATATGGAAATAAAACAAACCATTGCAGCCAATAATGCCGTAGACTACGCAGAACAGGTGATTAATAGTAATGCAGGAATTGACAATACACCGCCTTCGGTTTTCATTCCGCAGCGCTATCCCTATAACCCAGGTGAGATTGGCTTTGGTCCAACCTATGGATATCAACAACATCTAAACACCGCAGATTTTACGGTTTGGACCTTTGCTTTTGATGTTAGCGGAATTGCTTCGGCAGAATTAAAATACCGTGTAGATAACGATGGACAAAACCCTTTGAATAACAATGATAATGAAACCTATGCTGGAGGTCCTTCGGTTGGTGACTGGCAAACACTAAGCATGACAGAACGCATTTTCCCTAAAACAAATATTACCAATGATCCGGAAATCGATTTCTTCGTTCTTCCAGATTTCATTGCAAATGAATATTACGCCAAAATTGAAGGTCTTTCTGAAGTTTTGGTAGATTATTACGTTGAATTTACCGATACCAACGGAAATGTGGAAAGGTCGAAAATCCAGCATGTTTGGGTTGGAGAAAATCTCAATGTTAATCCAACCATTGCCTTTACGCCTGAAGACAACTATTCTGCTGACCCATTGGATGTGACCATTACGGCAACCGATTCAACAGATCCATCGCCTATCATTTATTATACCACAGATGGCAGTGAACCTACCTTAAGTTCTACTAGTGCAAACAGTACAACAACATTAAACATTACGGAAACAACAACATTTAAAGCGTTTGCACAAGATACAGACGGAAACATATCTGATACGGTAACTAAAACTTATTTTATTGGTGACATAGATGGTTTTACAGTGTACTTTAAACCACCTAGCTCTTGGACAACTAGCCCAAAAATTTATTATTGGGATGCACAACCCCAAGGTGTTTTAGAAGATGCCTCATGGCCAGGCGTGGATATGACACCGTATTGTGATGGCTGGTATAGTTTTACCTTTTCGGGTGTGAGTTCAACCAATCTCATTTTTAATGATGGTGCCGGAACCCAATCCCCAGATTTAGTTGCCAATTCTGATTCTTATTACGATTGGGCTTCAGCTTCATGGTTGAGCAACCCAGATATAAATTCACCTTGCTTAAGTATTCTACCTCCTGGGGGCACCTATCCCATTGGGAGCACAATAGAGGTTCTAATTGAAGCTGAAAACGCAACAATTTTCTATACCACAGACGGCTCTGAACCAACGACCTCAAGTGCTTCTGCAACTAATAGCGTGAGCATACCTGTAAGTTCAAACACGACGATTAAGGCCTTTGCCCAAGACGGACAAAACACGTCTGAAATAATAACCGAAGTCTATGAGTTTTCAGATGTCAACACTATAACGGTTTTCTTTAGACCTCCTTCAGATTGGAGCGTTACACCTAATGTATACTGGTGGAATGCAGCTCCAGCTGGAACTTTGTCTGATGGGACTTGGCCAGGTGTTCCAATGGAGGTTCATGATAGTGAATGGTACAAATACACCTTCAGTGACATTACTAGTATTAACGTTATTTTTAATAATGGAAATGGTGGCGTTGGAACAAATCAAACACAAGATGTGGTAAATATTACTGAAGATTTATGGTACGATTGGTTTCAAGGTGTTTTATCCACAGAGACCTTTGAAAATGAGCAGGTGAAGGTTTATCCCAATCCTGCCAAGTCTTACATTAGACTGGACGGAAATACCTCTTTTGATTATTATTATATCTACGATAGCTTAGGAAGAGCTGTATTAGCAGGTCCATTGGCAGATAATCAAATAAATGTTACCCACCTAACTAAGGGAAGCTACATTTTACAGCTATTGAATAGTGAAGGCGTTTCTAAAACACTGAAATTCTTGAAGTAAGTCTAGAGTAAATCAAATAAAGAATCTACAGCAGGATAACGCTCTACGGTAAAGCCTTCGCCATGTTCTTTGCCAATGAGGCGCCCTAGGTTTCTTGCGCGGTAGTAAACACTATCCGTAAAGTTTTTGCTCGAAATAGGTGTTTCCGGTTCTTCACTCTTTGGATCATAAAACTGAGTTTTATATGCTAGTACCGCTTTCATTTTTTGATCCATAAAGCCTGTAACATCAACAACAACATCTGGCTCCAAATCTTTCCACTGAATATAGTGATATACGGCTTTAGGTCGCCATGGCTCCTGCCAACCATCCACATCTTCATGTTTGGTATCAATTTTTAATAATCCGCTTAAAAAGCAAGCATCACTAACCAGTTTACTTCCTTTCGCATGATCGATATGACGATCTTCTATGGCATTACAGATTACTATTTCTGGGCGATGAAGACGAATCATTTTAATAAGCTCCAGCTGATGGGTTCGGTCATTGACAAAAAAACCATCAGCAAACTCCATATTTGACCTAAGATTTACACCTAGGATTTCGGCAGCAGCCATGGCCTCTTTATCTCGGATTTCAGCAGTTCCGCGTGTACCCATTTCACCACGCGTTAGATCAATGATCCCAACCTTTTTACCTCTTGCGATTTCTTTTGCAAGTGTGGCACCACAACCTAACTCTACATCATCTGGGTGAGATCCTATAGCTAAAATATCTAGTTTCATCAATTTTCAGAATTTTTACGTTGTCAAAAATATTAAAAAGCGAACAGATTGCCTCATACTTTCAAATACGCAAACGCTTTCGTTCAAATTATTTTAGCTAAAGCGCCCTAAAACCCTTATTTTATTGAAAAATCCTTAAATCCAACAAAGCATGACATTAATCATAATTATTGGTCTGTATGCTAAGTAATTTTATATCAATTTAAAACAATATCGTTTATGGGCTTAATGCTCACTATTCTTACCGTTACTATTTTACTCTTCATTTGGGGGAAATTTACACCAGACATTATAGCGCTTCTATCTATGTTAAGCCTTTTTGCCTTCGGCATTTTAAACCTTAATGAAACATTAAGTGGGTTTAGCAATCCAACTGTAATTATGATTGCAGCCCTTTTTATCATCGGTGAAGGCCTATCGCAAACAGGTTGGACCGCAAGAGCAGGAGAAAAATTTATGGAACTTGCCGGTAAAAGCACAACACGGTTATTGCTCATAACAACCTTGGGCTCTGGCTTATTATCTGGTGTGGTAAGTAATACAGGAACCGTTGCTACATTGATGCCAGTAACAATCTCATCTGCTTGGAGCATTGGGACTTTACCCTCTAAATTGCTTATGCCTGTTGCCTTTGGCTCAAATACGGGAGGACTTTTGACCTTAACCGGAACACCTCCTAACATTATTGTAAATAATACAATGCTAGAAAGTGGCTTAGAAGGGTTTTCATTTTTTGAATTTGGTTTGATTGGTTTACCCTTACTCATTATTACACTGATTTACTTCAAGTATATTGGCTATAGATTACTTCCTAGCAACAAAACCAACAATAAACCTGTTGACATTAGTACGACCTTGCACAAATGGATAGAAGCCTACAAAGTGGATGATGATTATTATAGATTGCGGGTCCGTTCTGTATCGCCACTTCTAAACACTAAAATTGGCGATTGGAATTTTGAAACGGAACACCATGTTTCCATTCTTAGAATTAAAAGAAGACACCCAAACCGTTTAAAAGGTAACGAACCCTTTATAGAACTCCCAAATGATGATACGGAATTTATGTATCATGATATTATCACAGTAAAAGGAAGTACCGAAGCCATAAACGCTTTAATGATAAAATTTAGACTAGGACTTCTTCCGTTAGAGCCTATTGCAGACGAGCTCCGTAATAATCTCATAAACCAAGAGGTTGGTATGACTGAGATAATCGTTACGCCTAAATCGGTTCTTGTTGATCGAAAAGTAAGAATAGGTCGATTCTTTAAACGCTTTGGTGTTCAATTGATGGCCGCTTCACGAAATAACGTCCCATTAACGGAACGCGAAATCACCGTAAAAGCTGGAGATGCTTTTCTGGTAAGAGGAATTTGGAGTGATATAGAACAGTTAAAAGACCATTATGAAAACTTGGTAATCATTGGAAGTCCCGAAGGAATTGCCAAAACAGTTACCAACCTAACCTATAAATCATACATTGCCTTAGGTGCCTTAATCTTAATGATTTTACTCCTGGTCTTAGATGTGGTACCTGGAGCCATAGCTGCCATGATTGCCGCAGGCATCATTCTCATTACAGGATGTGTTCCTATTTCCAAAGCCTACAATGGCATAAGCTGGATTAGCGTGATTATGATTGCGGCTATGATACCAATGGGATTAGCACTTCAAAAAACAGGAACTGCAGAACTAATTGCTAGTGGGCTCGTTAGTTCATTAGGTAGTTTGCATCCCGTTGTATTATTAGGAGGCGTTTTTCTCTTAACCACCACCTTTAGCCAAGTTATTAATAATTCGGCAACCGCTGTTCTTATGGCTCCTATTGTTATTATAGCTGCAAATAGCCTAGACATATCTGCCGCCCCTTTCATGATTGCGGTAGCCATAAGTGCGTCAACGGCATTTTTAACGCCAGTTGGTACCACAACCAATGCCATGGTAATGACCGCAGGAGCCTATAAATTTAAGGATTACCTAAAAGTAGGAGCACCTTTACTGCTACTCTTTTTAATAACAACATTAGTATTAGTGCCTATAATTTGGCCTTTTTAGAATTAAAAAATGAAAAAAAAAGTTTAACTCATGGAAACATTATTAAAAAAACCGATTATGAAAACACACGATCTTAGCAAATATGGTATCAAGAATACCAAAGCACATTGGAACCTATCTCCAGAAGAACTCCAAGCCATTACCCTTGAAAAAGGCCTTGGAAAGGAAACCGCAAATGGCACCTTAGCTATAAACACTGGTAAATTTACAGGTCGCTCTCCACAAGACCGCTTTCTTGTATTAGATGACTATACAAAAGACCGCGTATGGTGGGGTAAAACCAATAAGGGCATTTCACCAGAAAATTTTGACTATTTACAAGGTGAAATAGAAAACTATTTGAGTGGTAAAGAAATTTATGTGAGAGATGGTTTTGTTTGTGCCGATCCAAAATATAGGATGGGTGTTAGAACCGTTACAGAATTACCGTGGTCCAATATGTTTGTATATAACATGTTTTTAAGACCTACTCCAGATGAATTAGAGAATTTTGAGGAAGACTGGCTTGTTCTCTGTGCACCAGACTATGAATGTCCTGAACCAAAGAAATACGGCTTGAGACAAGGAAATTTCTCAATTTTAAACTTTACAAAAAAAATAGCCCTTGTCGGTGGTTCAGCCTATACTGGTGAAATTAAGAAAGGGATTTTCTCGGCTCTTAACATGATTTTACCTGTTGATAAAAATGTCTTACCAATGCACTGCTCTGCAAACGTTGGTGATGATGGAGAAACGGCTATTTTCTTTGGTTTATCTGGAACTGGTAAAACAACATTATCGGCAGATCCAGACCGTAAACTCATAGGTGATGACGAGCATGGCTGGACCGCTGAGAATAGAATCTTCAATTTTGAAGGTGGCTGCTACGCAAAGGTCATTGATTTAACGGAAGAAAAAGAACCAGACATCTATAGAGCGATTAAGCCTGGTGCTATCTTGGAAAATGTTATCATGGATGAAAATAATGAGGTTGACTATTTTGATAGTAGCATCACCCAAAATACACGTGTAAGCTATCCTATTTATCACATTGATAATATTCAAACACCTTCCTATGCAGACAATCCTAAGAATATATTTTTCTTAACATGCGATGCTTTTGGTGTTTTACCTCCAGTATCTAAATTAACTCCTGGACAGGCAGCTTATCACTTTATTTCTGGATATACAGCCAAGGTGGCTGGTACAGAAGCAGGAATTACAGAGCCTGTACCATCCTTCTCGGCATGTTTCGGAGAGCCATTTATGCCATTGCACCCAACGGTTTATGCTGAAATGCTCAGCAAAAAAATGCAAGAGGCAAATGTAAACGTATGGCTTATCAACACAGGATGGAGCGGTGGCCCTTACGGTGTAGGTTCAAGAATAAAATTGAAGTACACTAGAGCCATGATAACAGCTATTCTTAATGGAGACTTGGAAAATGTAGACTTTGAGCAACACCCAATATTTGGTTTATTCATGCCAAAGTATTGTCCAAATGTTCCGACGGAAATGTTAGATCCAATGAATACATGGTTGCAAAAAGGAGCTTACATTAGTAAGGCTATTCAATTAGCACACTCTTTCCACCTAAATTTTGAAAAATTTGCGAGTGAAGCTTCCGATCAAATTGTAGAAGGCGGTCCATTAATTGATGAGCATCATCATTTAAATGACCATGTTTAATAATTCCATGACACGAAAAGAGCCCAGAATTGGGCTCTTTTTTTGTTCTAAAAAGCAGGCGTTTATTTTGAAATCGCAAGAATAGCTTGATTTATATCTTCCTTTAGATCCTTGACATCTTCTATTCCAACAGAAAAGCGAATTAATTGGTCGCTAATTCCAACCTTACCACGTTCTTCCTGAGACAATAAAGCATGGGATGTTAAATGAGGGGAAATTACGGTACTCTCTACACCGGCCAAACTCATTGATGATTTAATTAATTTTAGCGCCTTCTGAAATGCGTAAGAATCTAGAGAAGGGTCCAGTTCAAAAGATAGCATCGCACCATAACCTTTCATTTGACGTTTAGCTAATTTATGCTCTGGGTGCGATTTTAATCCAGGATAGTAGACTTTTGATATTTTTGAATGCTTATCTAGCCATTTGGCCAACTTCATGGCATTTTTAGTTTGTGCCTTGACTCTTAAACCCAAGGTCTTCATGCTTCGTTCCAACATCCAAACGGTCATATCACTTAAATTACCACCCAAATTTTTTGACACGTTCCAAATCAACTCCATAGATTCCTTACTACCTGCCACGGCACCAGCAGAAATATCGCTATGACCTCCCAGATATTTTGTCGCGGAATGCATCACAACATCAATGCCTAGTTTTATCGGATTTTGATTTACTGGCGAAGCAAATGTATTGTCAATAGAGGTTAAGATACCATGCGCCTTACCTAATTTGGCGATAGCTTCAATATCCGTTATGGTTAATAGCGGATTGGACGGGCTTTCAATATGAATTAGCTTAGTGTTGGGCCTAATCGCCTTTTCAAAATCCGAGACAGAGTAACCTTCCGTAAAGGTATAGTCAATACCATATTTTGGAAATTCTTCTTTTATAAAATTCACAGTTCCGCCATAAAGTGCATTCTGCAAAACCAAATGGTCTCCTTTCCTTAAAAAAGCAAGAAACATGTGGCTTATGGCTGCCATACCAGAACTAAAGATCATAGCGGACTCTGCTTCCTCTAAGGCCGCTATTTTTTTTGAAAGATATTCTTGGTTAGGTGTGTTGAAATAGCGTGGATAACGTTTGGTAGTAACATCTAAAAATTCATAAGATGTACTTACATAAATTGGAGATACCGCACCTTTAAATTGCTCATCCTTCACCTCTCCAGTATGGGTGCAAATAGTATTAAGGCCTAGTTTTTTCATAGCATAAAAATATTGAAAATAGAGATTGTAATAAGGATAAAACCCTATTTCTTATTAAGAAAATGCATTACAACAACATGCGGTATTGTTATAGCCGCCAAAAACGCAAAAAACAAGGTGATAAACCTGATTTCTAAAAATGTTGATAGGTAATAAATCAATCCTAATCCAATTATTGATATTAACCAATTTAAGAAGGATGCCCGCAGATATTTGATGAAACTAGATTTATTTATCTGACCATATAAGATTTTAGTTTGATCTTTTAGGGACGGAATAGAGTGCCAAAGAATGAAATAAATCGCAAAAGCCCACAGCAATGAAGCCAACTTAAACAGTATGATAAATAGTACTACGATAAAAACCTCATGAAAAAAAGGAACATCTTGCTTAAAATTCTTGTAATTAATAACTATTGAAGCTATGGTAGCAAATGAGGAAACTAATAAAAAATTTAAAAAATAGGATTCTGGTATGGTTACAGATGTTAATTCAGAAATTATGGTGGTGGTGGCATCTAGGTTTAAATAAAAAAGTAAGCCAAAGATTAAAGCGCCATAGGATACAAAAAGTAGACTGGCATAAAGACCTGACTTTTCAAGTTTACTATAAAAATGCTGTTCTCCAAAATGATAACAGCTAAATGCAACAAAAACGCAAAGCGCTATCAAAGGAAATTGAAAAAAAGCTAGGCTCATTAAAGCAATTACACCAATATAAAGTCCAATATATTTTAATTGCGATTTACTTTCGTCCTTCTTTATATAATTAATCAATGAAATATCGTTGGCGCCATGAACTATACCAATCGTCAAAATAAAAAAGTAAGCCAAGTAATTTTCAAAATTAGATTCTATCTGGATAGTCAACCAAAGGATAAATACAGTTAAAACTAAGTTGACAATTGGGAATTTCATGGTATAAACATACGAAAATTACTAAATGTTTAATTTTTTTGGGAAAATTTTAAACATTTATTGTTTAACTATTAGTAAATTTACTTCAACAAACTAATAAACTATAAAATTATGAATTTACTAACTAGCATGTTTGCTGAGGTGAGCAAGATTGCCACCGACGATTACGTTGGCTTTACATTTTTTGTGGGATGTATGGCCATGATGGCCGCTTCTGCATTTTTCTTTTTGTCAATGAGCAGTTTTGACAAAAAGTGGAGGACATCAATCCTGGTCTCAGGACTTATTACATTTATTGCTGCTGTACACTATTGGTACATGAGAGATTATTGGGCGAATTTTGCCGAGTCACCAACCTTTTTTAGGTATGTAGATTGGGTATTAACCGTTCCATTAATGTGTGTTGAGTTTTATCTCATTTTAAAAGTAGCAGGTGCGAAAAAATCTTTAATGTGGCAATTGATTCTCTGGTCTGTTGTAATGCTTGTAACCGGTTATGTGGGAGAAGCTATTGCAACTACAGGAACAGGCCCTGCACTTTGGGGATTCATTTCTGGTGTTGCTTACTTTATTATCGTTTACATCATCTGGTTTGGAGAGGCCAAAAAATTGGCAGAGCAAGCAGGTGGCGCAGTATTGAAAGCACACAAAACCCTATGTTGGTTCGTATTAGTAGGTTGGGCAATATACCCAATTGGTTATATGGCAGGAACCGAAGGTTGGTATTCTTTTGTTGGTGAATTAGGGTTAAACATGGACATCATTTATAACATTGGTGATGCCGTGAATAAAATTGGATTTGGCTTAGTAGTATACGGTGCAGCCGTAGCTTCTCAAAATAAAGAAGTTGAAGCCTAATCCACATAAAATTGTTATGAAATTACGAGCCTCCTTTTTGGAGGCTTTTTTTATGACAAAGCGTTCAATTTTTACATAAAAAAGTTGAAAAGCGAAATGACAAACAGACTAGTCCACAATATTGTCCTAATCCAATTCTTAGTTTCCAATTTATAACACGCGTTAGCTTTAGGGGAAGCACTATCTATACTCGCGTGCAAAGGCACAAATACCTTGAATGTTAATACCCACAGGATAACAATTGTAATTAAACTTGTGACGGTGTACCAATTTACAACTAGCCAAAACTGGTAAAAAGCTACTATCAACTGGCCGAACATTAATGGCAAAACAATAAATGTAACCCTTACGGTATATTGGCGATGCCAAATCAATAAATCCGCTAATGAATAATACTTAAAGCTCGGA
This sequence comes from uncultured Flavobacteriaceae bacterium, assembly GCA_964524415.1. Lineage (GTDB taxonomy): Bacteria > Bacteroidota > Bacteroidia > Flavobacteriales > Flavobacteriaceae > Winogradskyella. Next base: position 35,541 of record CAZGDG010000008.1, on the reverse strand, counting down.
TAAATGACTAGTTGGACTGCCCAAATAAGTATAAAAAACCCCGTATCTACTAACAAGCGTACTAAATCTATCACCATATTAATTAGCCTTTCTTATAACCCAAGCCCATAGTATCAATAAGGGATGAATAACCACCAACCTAACCCAGCCTAACCACTCTGGTACGCACAGACCATTCTCAATGCAAGACCCTATTTGGATAAAGTAAACGTGAGATGGAATGAAAAGTAACAGAAGTAGAATAATTCCGTTCACTGCAATAAGTCTTGTTTTAGGAAAAATAACACCTAGTGCTAATAGAATTTCTAACACACCGCTAGCATAATTTATAAGTTTAGGATAAGGTAAATAATCTGGAATTAAGTCATAATAAAAGTCCGGGTTAACAAAATGGTAGCTCCCGGCGAAAAGGTAAAAACCAATAAGAAGGTATCTTAAAAATTGTATCATGTGAGTTGCCATTTATAGTCGGTATGCACCTTCTTTAAAATAAGAAGGAAAGGTATCCACCAAATAAAATCATTGGTTATTAAGGTATAAATAAACTCAAAGGGTACATCTCCCTTTAAGTAATTGAACACAAACCCAATAGGGCCAAAAATCTTTCCTAAAAAACCTACTGCCACTATGGGCCAATGACGAAAGGGGTTATATGAAGCCCACCAATATCCTAATCCATAAACCCATATAACCATACACATACCTTGCCATACCATAGGATGATTTAATGGCTCCATGCCAACAAGATTAAAAAAATGATTTGGAAATAAGACCACCCATGCACCCCAGAGAAGGTTGTAAATTGCTGCGAGTTTTAACGTGATTTGCATTTTTTTGACCAAAGATAAGCCTTTAAATGCTTAACCATATGTATAAAACCTCAGACCTAGTCATACATCCCAAATTAAGAGGGCAACCTAAACAATTATACAAAAGCAATAATTCACGAATTCAAAAGAACAGGTGAAAATGAATATTAATCATTCTTAGAGGCTTTGTTATAGGCCCTAATCATAAGAATAGCCCATATCGCCACCAAGGCAATAACTATGACAGAAAACCAAAATACTACCTCATTTGCTGTCATTCTCTATGAGTTTTAGGTAGATCATTACACCTAAAAGTGTTGGCGCCCAAAGGCCAACAAATATGCCATGTTTCCAATCACCAGTTAAAAATAAATACTCTGCAACGAGAATTATAACCGCGCACAGAAGCAGCATAAGTAAATTTGAAGAACCTAGTTTTTTAAAGTAATCCATTATTTGTTAATCGTTACGATCTCAAGTTAACAAAATTACCTTATAAGCGAAACCTGTAAGGGTTTTATTTATAGTGTAATTTATATTTTTTGTAGGCTATAAAAGCAATTATAATAATAACGCTAAGATAAATGGCTATAAATTGAAAACTTATAATTTGGTCGCCACTAGCATAGGCATGTAAACCAGATAAATAGAAGTTAACGCCAAAGTAGGTCATTAAGATACTGCAAAACGCCAAAACAGCCATAAAATTAAATAGCCATCTACTGCGCATACCTGGAATAAGCCGCATATGGACTACAAAAGCATAAATCATTATACTTATCAGTGCCCAGGTTTCTTTAGGATCCCAACCCCAATATCGACCCCAGCTTTCGTTAGCCCACATACCACCAAGAAAGTTGCCAATGGTTAACATAACCAAACCTACAGTAAGGGCCATTTCATTAATTATAGTTAATTCTTTTAAATTAAGCTTCATCTTAGCCTTATTCTTTGATGTTGTAAATATCATAAGAACTAAAGCTACAAAACCTAAAATCCAACCTAGAGCAAATGGACCGTAACTTGCAACAATTACAGCAACATGAATCATTAACCAATAACCTTGCAGTACAGGTTCTAAGTTAGCAATGGCGGGATCCATCCAATTCCAATGAGCTACCATTAAAATAATGGAAGTCACAAAAGCAGTTGCAGCCAATGTTAAATCACTTTTTCTTCCAAACAACAATCCAAAAAGCATGGTTGCCCAAGTAACATAAATCATAGATTCGTAGGCATCACTCCAAGGTGCATGGCCCGATAAATACCAACGCACAACCAAACCAGCCGTATGCAATATAAATAAGGCTACCACAATACCTTTAAAAATCTTTACGCTAATGTCTATAGCCTTACTTTGGGATTTGAAAATTTGGATTATTAATAAAACAAAAAGTAGTGTTCCGGCATACATATACCAACTAAACAGTCGTTTAAAAATATCGTACTTGTTGTACAAAATTTCTGTTTTAATTTTTTGGTCGGATAGCATGACCTCACTTCCCATCTTTTGTTGGGTGCGCTTAAAATCCTCTAACAACCTGTTGGCATTGGTGAAGTCTCCCGTTCGCTTGGCATTATCTAAGGTCATTAGATAGAAGCTAAAGCCTTTGTCCACAAAGTTTGCGTATAAAGAATCCTTGATAACATTCTTATAGCCTTCATTCCTATATTCAAATGGAGAAATCCACTTGTTATTTTCATCTTCAGGTATTGGGAAAATTTTTACAGAACGCCCTTCTATGGCATCAGATAATAAACTTAGGCGACCATACGTTTCTTTAACCTCTTTTTGAAAACCATTGGGTACTTGAGCCTTAAATGATTCTTCTATGTAAGGGCCTAGTTTATTTCGGCCTTGAGGTGTAAAAAAGTCTAAAAGGCTCACGTACTTTTGATCGTAATCTACACCAATTATATTCCGGATAGAATCGGCTTTGCGCGGCTTGAGGTAAATAATAGGAACATTATACCACAGCATTGGCGATTCTTGGATGGATAGAAATATTTGGGTTGCATTGAAATCGCCATAAACATCGCTTTTGCTTATTTTTCTTAGCATCTCCGACGCATAGGTATGCATAGGCATCATACGGCCGCTGTAATCTTGGATGACCAATTCCGCAAATTTTTCAGCATGCTCCTTTGGTGTAATATTGGCACTCAAAACGGAATCTATCTGCTCTTTAAGTGGTTTTTGTGGAGCGCCATGGTCGTGACCGTCATTTGCAGAATGTTCTTGACCAGTCGCTGTAAAACTTAATGCCAAAAGCACTATGGTAGCCAGCTTTGCCTTCCTCTTTTTCAATTTGTTTAGCATTTTTCGGAGCTCGTCAAACCTAGTGTGCTTTGCAAATAAAATTGCCATTAGCCCAAAGTACAACAGTATGTATCCAGCATAGGTAACTAAGGTTCCCCATTTGTCGTGATTTACAGATAGAACGGTTCCTTTTTCATCTGGATCAAAACTAGCTTGAAAAAAGCGGTAACCACGATGGTCTAAAATATGATTCATGTAAATATGATAATCAAAATCCCCTTCTTCGCTGTCAAAGACCGTTATTTTACTTTCGTAAGAGGAATAAGCCTTCTCTGTACCAGGATATTTTTCAGCAATAAAGTCGTTTAGTTTTATTTTAAATGGCAATTCTTCCACCCTTGACCCATACTGTAAATCTATTTTTAATCCTCCAACCTCAACGCGCTCAAAACCATTGTAAGATCCTTTTCCTCCCAGCACACCAACCTGTTTGGTTTCACCATTGGCAGTTATGTTTAAAACCAAACCATCCTCATCACTTTTGAGTATCGTTGGCTTTTTAACAATATCAAAAACACCTTTAACTACAGGTTTAGGAAAGACCAACTGCATATTACCAATTACGTATCTGGACCTTAATCTTAATGGCTGTATACTATCCTTAACCAATTTACCCGTAGTGCCCGTAGCCATAGTCATAAACTCACCTTCGAAGGGCGACTGGATAAAAAGTCCGTCTTCAGTATTGGTGATATTTATGGCACCTTCTTGATACTTATCTAAGGAAATGAGCATATTGTGCAAATTGGACACCTCACCTTGCTTTAAAAAGTGATTGTGCGGTCTTCCATCACCTGCCTCAACTATTTTGAGGTACGATTCTCCATTTTCACTAGGCACTATATCCTTCTCTGCCCCTTTAATGAACTTCTCTAGTTCAAAATTTACAGATATGTTATCGTATTCAATTGTTTCGTCAAAATCATTCTCCAATCGAGGTGAGAAATCAACCTCCCTCTGAAAATTATATCGTTGAAGGACACCGTTGACTTTGTAATCTCCTACAATATAGGCTGTGATATAGGTTTTTTGGGATAGAAATTGATTCTCGGTAGCCCCTTCACGAATACTCATGATACCTTCATAACCTATATATCGGGTTATGGCGGCTCCTACTATAATTAAAATCCAAGATAGGTGCAAAATAAGTGTCGCCCATTTCTCCTTTCGCCATAATTTGTATCTAGAAATATTTCCAACAAAATTAATAACAAAAAAAACCATTATGGACTCAAACCACCAGGCATTATATATCAATTGCCTTGTGTAAGGTGTTGGCGAGGTCTCCATATTTCTATCCAGAATAGTACCTGTTGCCATCGCGGCGGCAAATAGTATAAAAAGGACAGCTGTGAGTTTAGTTGAAAAGAGGAAATTTGCGATTTTCTTTTGCATAGCAGAGGGCCTGTTTTAAGCTCGTGCAAAGATAATGCTTTTGCTCATTTGGATAAAGTTTTTTGAACATCAAAAGTTGTTAAATTCTATCTAGACCTACTATTTTTCAACTCTTGAACGCAGAATCCTGTTTTGTTCTTCCATTAATAGTCTTAAATCGGAAAGTAATTCGATGTCCTTAGGGGTAACCACAGTAGTATCACTTGTATCTTGAGCCTTTGATCGTAAACGGTTCATGAATTTTACTATAATAAAAACCGAGAAACCAATGACGAGAAAATCAATAAATACGCTTATGAGAGAGCCATAAGCTACGGCCACCTCTGAAACCAATACCTTATCGCTAGCATCAATCACTGCCTCTCGCAGTATGAGTTTCTTATGCTCAAAATTGGCACCATCCGATAATAGTGATAATGGCGGCAGAAGCACCTCCTTTGCCAAAACATCTATAACTTTATTAAATGCGGCACCTATGATGATACCAATGGCCATATCCATCATATTACCCTTAACCGCAAATTCTTTAAATTCTTTAATGAGTTTCATAATACTTAAGGTTATTTTAAACCGTTAAATTTAATAAGATAAGCTGGACCTCGTTTTGTTACGTTAAAAAAACTAAGAGACAAAGCAGGACCTTAAAATTCTTTCTATTTTTACGCTATGATTAAAGTTTGTCTCCTTGGAGCCGGTAATGTGGCTACTCATCTTTACATGGCATTTAAAGAAGCTCAAGATGTAGCCGTTGTGCAATGGTACAACCGCACTTTAACTGCATTGGCGCCTTATAAAAATGACGTTGATGTTACCGATAATCTCAATGAGTTAAAATCAGCAGACCTCTATCTTCTTGCTGTAAGTGACGACGCTATCTCTGATCTTTCGTCCCAATTGCCATTTAGTAATCGCCTTGTAGCACACACCTCTGGCAGTGCGTCTATACACGATTTAGACAAAAAACATGCTAGAGCGGTTTTTTATCCTTTACAGACCTTTTCTAAAAACTTAGATCTAGATTTTACAACGGTTCCTATATGTTTAGAAGTTTTGGAAAAAACCAATATGGACTTGTTAAAAAAACTTGGGCATGCTCTTGGCTGTGCTACCTACAAAATAAATACCGAGCAAAGGCAAACCTTGCACCTTTCAGCAGTTTTTGTCAATAATTTCACAAACCAATTGTATAGGATTGCCCATGAAATAAGTGATGCAAAAAGTATAAATTTTGATATATTGAAACCTTTAATTCAAGAAACCGCAAGAAAGGCACAGGAACTGTCGCCATATATGGCTCAGACCGGACCGGCAAAACGCAATGACAAAAAAACCATAAAACGCCACTTAAAGCAATTGGAAAATGAAGACCATAAGGCAATATACAAGTTACTTACTGCTTCAATTCAGAAAACACATGGTAATTTAAATAACATCAACAAACAACATGGCAGACGATAAGAGCTACAAAGAATATTTAGAACACATTAGCACCTTTGTATTTGATGTAGATGGTGTTCTAACCGACGGTACCATCTCGGTAACCACCAACGGCGAACTCCTTCGTAAAATGAACATCAAGGATGGTTATGCTTTAAAAACAGCAGTTAATGCCGGGTTTAAGGTGTGTGTTATTTCCGGTGGGTCTAACGAGGGTGTGCGCTCGCGCCTGCGAGGATTGGGAATTACCGACATTTATTTAGGTACACACCACAAAAAAGAGCAATTAGAGGAATATATGGACATCTATGACATTGATCCAAAAAATGTGTTGTTCATGGGCGATGATATTCCGGATTTTCCGGCTATGAAAATAGTTGGTCTACCTTGTTGTCCACAAGATGCAGTCCCCGAAATAAAAGCAATCTGCAAGTACGTATCACACAAAAACGGTGGCCAAGGAGCTGCAAGGGACGTGATTCAACAAGTCCTAAAAGTTCAAAATAAATGGATAAGCGATTTTAGCTCAAAATACGATTGATTTTTTCCATGGGCCGACGCAACAGAAGACATAGTACAGGATTTGGTTACATTGGGTTTGGTAATGACCAAAGAACATTTAATCAAAGGTCCAGTGTGCCATTTTCAGTATATAAGGAGAAACTTGATCTTGAAGCACATCTCCACTACGAAATGGAGTTTATGCACAAGGATTTATCCAAGGCAGACAAGCAAAAAATTAAAGATAAAATTAGAAGGCAAGAACGCAAATTATTTATTAGAACCACAATTATTAGCATTATTGTCTTTGCTATTGTAGCCTATACAACTTACTACCTCATCAATCAAATCATATCGCGCTAAGAAATTAATATGGTTCACTTTCTCAATCTTATTCGTTGGAAGAATTTGGTAATTATTGCGCTGGCTCAAATTTTGGTAAAATATGCCTTATTGCTTCCCTTTAAGGAGAGTCACGGCGTGAGCACATCATTAACAGATTTGGCTTTTTTTCTTTTGGTAACAGCAACAATTTGCATAGCAGCCGCTGGTTATATTATTAACGATATCTACGACTTAGAAGCTGATAAAATAAATCGGCCACACAGTGTTATCATAGAGAAACATATTCATGAAAAAACTGCTTTTTATCTTTTTTTAGGTTTAAATATTATTGGTGTTGGAATAGGTTTCTACCTTTCCAACGGTATAGGGCAATCTGGATTTTTTGTTCTATTTTTTCTGGCTTCTGCCCTACTTTACTTATATGCGTCTTACCTGAAACGCGTATTACTCATTGGGAATCTTGTGGTATGCTTTGTAATAAGTCTGAGTATGCTTCTTGTGGGAATTTTTGAGCTGGTGCCAGCCATTGACGAAGCTAATAGAAGCATTCAAATTACCTTTTTTAAGATTATTTTAGATTATGCCATTTTTGCATTTCTAATCAATTTTGTCCGCGAACTTGTAAAAGACATCGAAGATATAGATGGCGATTATAAAATTGGAGCTAGGACTTTTCCGATTGTCCTTGGAAGAAACAGAGCTACTATGCTAATTTTTGCAATATCGCTCTTGCCCATCGCAGCCGTAACCTATTACGTTGTTACCTATTTGTTTAAGCAAGTGGAAGTTGTACTTTATTTTCTTGTTTTCATCATTGGGCCACTTATTTATGTTAGTATTAAATTATTTCTAGCCCAAGATAAGAGACAGTTTAAACACATAAGTCTCTTGCTTAAACTAATAATGATTACGGGCTTAATATCCACAGCTTTATATCCTTTAATATTAAAATAATGGCCTTACTTAAAGAGCGTCTTAAAAATTATAATCTAATCCTGGCATCAGGATCTCCACGGCGACAAAATTTTCTTAAAGACCTTCAACTAGATTTTAAAGTAGAATTAAAGCCTGTAGAAGAAATTTATCCAAAAGCCCTAAAGAAAGAAGCTATTACAGATTATCTAGCGAAACTAAAAGCAAAACCTTTTAAGGACAACCTTGACCCAAAGGATTTGGTTATTACTTCGGACACCATTGTTTGGCATCAGGGCAAAGCGCTTGGTAAGCCTGAAAATAAAAATGAAGCTTTTGAGATGTTGCAAAGTTTAAGTGGGCATACCCATGAGGTGATTACCTCGATTTGTTTCACAAGTTTAAAATTTCAAACTGTTAAAAACACTACCACAAAAGTGACCTTTAGGCCTTTGACAGATGAGGAGATTTGGTTTTACGTTGATACTTTTAAACCGCTTGATAAAGCCGGAGCTTATGGGATACAAGAATGGATTGGAGCAGTGGGCATATCACGTATAGAGGGTTCTTACAACAATGTTGTTGGCTTACCTACCGATTTATTTTACGAAACGTTAATTAACATTGCAGACTCTTATTAAGGTGTTATTTTTATAAAAAGTTGACGATGAAGAAGAACGACACCCTTAAACCTATTATTTTATTTCTTATTATTCTTGCTGCGCTATTGATGAGCTTTTCATGTGAGGAGCGTATTTCCGAGACTTCCGAAATTGCGACCAATATTAAAAAAGAGGATAGCATAAAAAACAGCAAGCCTGAATTGTCCAATGAATTTAAATCCTATTGGTATAGTGGTGAAGCCGAAATCACATCGTACGAATTAGAACAAGCGAGGTATGGAGAAATCCATGAAGGTACCGCTATGCTGGTGTTTGTAACAGAAGATTTCTTACCAAAAACCCAAGTGAAGGCAGAAAACTATGATTCATCTAATATTTCTGTACTAAAGCTAAATGCCACCAAAAATTTTAATACAGGTATATATCCTTATTCCATCATGCAGAGTACATTTTTTCCTGTGGCAAATAACCAACATGCATTGAAAATAGCAGCATCAATACAAGAATGGTGTGGGCAAGTTTATGCCCAATTAAACAACAGAGCAATGTTTGAGGTAACATCGCACTCCTACTTCCAGGGAGAGGCAGACAAATCCTTTAAGCTGGAAAAAACATGGACTGAAAATGAATTATGGACAAAACTAAGAATCAATCCGTTGGATTTACCAACGGGTCAACTTCAGATTATTCCATCTTTAGAATTTACCAAATTGCGACATAAGGACATAAAAGCCTACGAAGCTAATGCCAAGCTAGAAAACGGCCAATATACCCTTAACTATCCCGATTTAAGCCGCGAATTAACTATTATATTTAATCCAGAGTTCCCTTATAACATAATAAGCTGGGAGGAAAAAACAATAAGCGGTTTTGGAGCAAACACCGAGGTTCTTACTACAAAAGCAACCAAACTTAAAACATTGAAAACAGCCTACTGGAATAAGAACAAAAAGTCAGACCATGTCTTAAGAGATTCTCTTCTATTAAAATAGTATTGGTTTTCTAGGTATATTTGTTAAGGCCTAATCGTCTTTTCAATGGTAAATTTTTTCACTACGTATCAATCAGAGCTTATTTCCACGGCTATTCTTTTTGTCTTGGTTTTTACAATTAGAAAAATAATTGTTCTATCAGTAAAACGGATTGGAAGAAAAAGTGGTACCTCAGAGGTAAGAGCAATCCTTATAGGGCGTTATATTACCGTTACCTTAATTGCCATAGCCTTTCTCATTGAGGCATTTATTTTGGGTGCCGACACAAGTGATATCACACTAGTATTTTCTTCAGTTTTTGCCGTTATAGGAATTGCTCTATTTGCCATATGGTCTATACTTAGTAACGTCACCTCTGGTGTTATCATGTTTTTTTCTTTCCCTTATAAAGTGGGAGATAAAATAAGAATCCATGATAATGACTTTCCTGTTGAAGCCGTTATAGAAGACATTAGGGCATTTCAATTATACCTGAGAACGGATAATGGCGATTTAGTCACCTACCCTAACAACCTAATTTTACAAAAAGCTGTGACCTTGGTTAAAAAGGATGCCCTAGACGAAAAACCTGAACAGTAAACAAACACCATGGCCAAAAAACGCACGGAAAACTATAAAAAACATGTAGGTCAAGTCCCTGGCACCTTAATTTATACTGGCAAAAAATCTGATAAGGATTTTCACATAGAGTGTTTTGATTATACCCATGACAAGATTGAGGAGTCAATTGTATTAAACATAGATGATGTTATAAACTATAAAAATACCGATTCCGTAACTTGGATTAATGTCAATGGCCTTAAACACACAGACAAAATTGAGACCATAGGCAATTTATACGGACTTCATCCCTTGGTGCTCGAAGATATTGTTAACACTACCCAACGCCCAAAAATAGATGAATACGAGGATTATCTTTTTATAGTGTTGAAAATGCTCTATTATGATGCCAAAGAAGAATTAATAGTAGAGCAAGTTAGCCTAGTATTGGGCAAAAATTATGTCCTCACATTCCAAGAGGACGAAGGAGATGTTTTTGATACTATTAGAACACGACTAAGGTTAAGTAAAGGTCGTATTCGAGGATTAAAATCAGATTACCTTTATTATGCGCTAATAGATGCGGTAGTGGACAACTATTTCAGTATAATTGAAACGCTGGGCAATAAAATCGAAGATTTAGAGACTGAACTGTTTACAGGAAATTCCCGAGAAAACGTCAATGCAGATGTTCAGCAGCTCAAAAGAGAAATACTAAGAGTTAGGCGCGCCATATTTCCGTTGCGGGAAATCATTAACCGAATTGAAAAAAATGAGCATTCTCTAATTTATAAACGCACCATAACATACTATAGGGACATTTACGACCACTTAATCCAGGTCTCAGAAAATATAGATATCTACCGCGAAATGATTTGGAGTTTAATGGACATGTACATGACAACCATTAGCAATAAAATGAATGAGGTGATGAAAGTACTTACTATAATTGCAACTATTTTCATACCCCTAACCTTTATAGCTGGGATTTATGGTATGAATTTTACTTACATGCCCGAATTAAAGTACAAATACAGCTATTTTATTTTATGGGGAATAATGATATTAATATTCTTGGGCATGCTCATTTATTTTAAAAAGAAGAAGTGGCTTTAATAGGATGCAACTCATATAATCATGGACAAACAACTTCGCAATTTTAAAATGTGGCATTTATCAACAATTCGTTAATAAATCAACGTTAAATAAAATTAAAATACCTAAGGACCCTAACTATCTTTTATATCTTTGAACGGTACCAAACCACTAAACCAATGCATCGATTAAAACTAGGAGTTCTCCTGTTATTAAGCTGTGTATTGTCCTTGCAGGCACAACAACCCAAAAGACTAAATTCTTCTGAAATATTCGAGGCAGTTCAAAAACTAAATGTTTTAGCGTCTGTACTTTACATTGCTGCGCATCCAGATGACGAAAACACCAGGTTAATCGCCTACATGTCCAATAAAATTAAGGCTAGAACAGCCTATTTGTCCTTAACAAGAGGCGATGGAGGACAAAATCTCATTGGGCCTGAATTAAGAGAATTATTGGGCGTAATCAGAACCCAAGAACTCTTGGCCGCACGTCGTATTGATGGTGGCGAACAACGCTTTACAAGAGCCAATGACTTTGGTTACTCAAAACATCCTGATGAAACCTTAACGATTTGGAATAAAAACGATGTTCTCTCTGATGTCGTTTGGGCCATAAGGGAGTTTAAACCAGATATAATTATAAATCGGTTTGACCATAGGACACCAGGTCGTACCCATGGTCATCACACAAGTTCTGCCATGCTCAGTATGGAAGCCTTTGACATGGCTAATGATCCCAACCAGTTTTCGTCTCAATTACAACTTACCGAAACCTGGCAACCAAAACGGCTGTTCTTTAATACCTCATGGTGGTTTTACGGGAGTCGCGAAAAATTTGAACAAGCTGACAAAAGCAACATGCTAAGCTTTGACATTGGTGTGTTTTACCCAACTAAAGGTTTATCTAACAACGAAGTTGCTGCTTTAGCTAGCAGTCAGCATTTATGCCAAGGATTTGGTAGGCTTTCTCAGCGCGGACAACAAAACGAGTACATAGAATTTCTTAAAGGTGAGCCTTTAGTAAATAATGAAGACCCTTTCGCAGGCATAGACATAACCTGGAATCGCGTAAAAGGCGGAAAACCCATAGGCGAAATATTACAGAAAATTGAATCTGAATTTAATTTTATTAATCCATCAGAACACCTTCCGGATTTAATTAAAGCCTATAAGCTGATACAAACTATTGACGACGAGCATTGGAAAAATGTAAAGACCAAAGAAATACTAACCATTATAGAAGCGTGTGCTGGTTTATATCTTGAAGCTTCAGCCAGTGCTCCTATCGCTGCACCTTCCACTCAAGTAGAGCTAAACATTGAAGCTTTAAATAGAAGTAGTACGCCTATCGAATTAGTGTCTTACAAGTTGTCTACAACAAATAATGAATTCTCAAAAGAAATAGACTTAGAAGAAAATCAAAAATTCAGTTTTCAAGAAGAATTGACAATTCCTGAAGAGACGCCCTATACAGCACCTTATTGGCTCAATAAAAAAAGTTCCCTAGGAATGTACCATGTAGAACAGCAAGACTTAATTGGTCTTCCTGAAACGCCTCGAAGTGTAGTATTGGATTTTAACCTTCGCTTATTAGGCACCACACTGACGATAACAAAACCTGTAGTCTATAGATATTCTAAACCAGATAAGGGCGAGCTCTACAGACCATTCGAGATTATTCCTGCAGCGTCCTCACAAATTGAAAGTAAGGTTATAATTTTCAATGACGCTAAACCAAAGGATATTACAGTTACTGTTAAAGCAGGAAAAAATAACCTTAGCGGTATCGTAAAATTAGCCCATCCTGATAATTGGCAAGTAAATCCAGAAATTCAACCCATTAACATCCCAAACAAAGACGATGTCCAAAAGGTAATATTCACACTAATTCCGCCAACAGTGCAAAGCGAGGGTTTTATTACTCCGATTGTTGAAGTTGACGGAAAAACCTACACGGACGAACGTATTGAGATAGATTATGAACATATCCCTTTCCAAACAGTACTCATGCCTAGCGTTAGCAAAGTTGTAAAACTTAATATTGACAAACGAGGCGAAAATATTGGCTATATAGAAGGTGCAGGAGACGTTGTTCCCGAAAGTCTGAGACAAATAGGCTATAACGTTACAATCATTAATGCCGATGAGATAACAGAAGAAAATCTTGCCCAATTTGATGCCATAGTAGTTGGTATACGCGCTTATAACATCATTGATGCATTAAAGTTTAAACAGCGCTTTTTGCTAGATTATGTAAAAAACGGTGGAAATCTCGTTATACAATATAATACAAATCGAGGCCTTAAAACCAATAATTTGGCACCATATGACCTAAATGTTTCTCGAGACCGCGTTACTGATGAAAATGCCAAGGTCACTATTCTAGACCCAGATCATCCTTTACTGAATGTCCCAAATAAAATCACTCAAGACGATTTTAAAGGCTGGGTGCAAGAGCGTGGATTATATTTCCCTAATTCTTGGAGTAAAGAATTTAAACCCTTACTGGCCATGAATGATAAAGGTGAAACACCCAAAGAAGGTAGTTTATTAGTGGCTAAATATGGTAAAGGAAATTACATTTACACTGGGCTGAGCTTTTTTAGGGAGTTCCCTGCAGGTGTGCCAGGTGCCTTTAGGCTTTTTGTTAATTTACTTTCTAGTGGAAGCGAAAGCCAACCTTAAATATAAAACCAACCAACCCTTGATTAATATGCAAAATAATGAAGAACCAAAGGAAAAGTGGAACAAGATGTACACTATAGTATTAATAGCTAATGCCATTTACATCGTTCTATTTTACTTTATAACAGCCTCGTTTGCCTAATATGGTTCAAACTTTAGATTGGATAGATTGGATTGTCCTAGCCTTGACATTATCGTTCATTGTGGGCTATGGCACCTGGAAAACCAGAAATCAAAAAAGTGCTCAGGACTACATTAAAGGTGGTAATACCACACAATGGTGGACCATTGGCCTTTCCGTTATGGCTACCCAGGCAAGTGCCATTACATTCTTATCTACAACAGGTCAAGCCTACTCCGATGGTATGGGCTTTGTTCAATTTTACTTTGGCTTGCCCATTGCCATGGTTGTCATTTGCCTTGTATTTATACCCATCTATCACAGATTAAAAGTCTATACAGCCTATGAATTTTTAGAAAATCGGTTTGATCTTAAAACAAGGACACTTACGGCTGTTTTATTCTTAATTCAGCGTGGCTTGGCGGCTGGAATAACCATATTCGCACCAGCCATAATCCTATCTGTAGTTCTGGGCTGGAACATTATAACACTCAATATTATCATTGGCGTACTGGTAATCATCTACACAGTTTCTGGTGGTACAAAAGCGGTTACCGTTACACAAAAGCAGCAGATGTTTGTAATATTCGCCGGAATGTTAGCGGCATTATTTATAGTTATAGATCTCATTCCAAAAGAAGTTGCTCTTATCGATGCCATAAACATTGCCGGAGCGACGGAAAGAATGGAAATTTTAGATTTTTCCTTTGATTTGGAAAACAGATATACGGTATGGTCTGGATTAATAGGCGGAACATTTTTAGCCCTATCCTATTTTGGCACAGATCAAAGCCAAGTGCAGCGTTATCTATCGGGAAGGTCGATTAAAGAAATGCAAATGGGCCTTTTATTTAATGGCCTTCTAAAAGTGCCTATGCAATTCTTTATTCTATTGGTAGGCATTATGGTTTTCGTTTTCTACCAATTTAACAAAGCACCATTAAATTTTATTGATGCCTCGACGGAAACGGTACTAAATTCTGAATTTGCCTCAGAATATAAACAGCTTCAAAAGGAACAAGATGTCTTATTCACGCAAAAAAAAGCAACAAGTTTACTCTTAGCCAAAGAGAAAAATAAAAGTTTGGTCATGGAGTTGCGCCGACTAGACAGCATTGAAAAATCAAATCGTTTGCATTCCAAATTCCTGATAAAATCTGCTGTAGATGAAGAATATAAAGTCAATTACCAAAAAATGAAAGGAGAATTGGCATCAATGACACCTGGTACCGAAAGTTACGAAGCGACTGAGAAAGACTTGGAAAACTTATATCTAGATGCTGCAAGAGATACCCAGACCAATGATCGCGATTACATCTTCATTACCTTCATCTTAAATCACCTGCCAAAGGGGCTCATCGGCTTATTATTGGCCGTTATCCTTTCTGCTGCTATGTCTTCCACGGCTTCAGAAATTAATGCCTTAGCTACGATTACATCCATGGACCTCTATGGAAGAAATCAAAAAGAAGAAAAGGACGAAAACCATATGGTCAGAGTAACTAAATGGTTCACCCTTGCGTGGGGACTAGTGGCTATATTAATTGCCTGTTTTGCCAATTTGGCCGAAAACCTCATTCAACTTGTAAATATTATTGGATCCATTTTCTATGGAAATGTTCTAGGTATTTTCTTATTAGCCTTCTTTTTTAAATCCATTAAAGGCTACGCCGTATTCAACGCGGCTATCCTTACCCAAATTATAGTGGTCATTGGTTGGTGGTTTGATTGGATGCCTTACTTATGGCTAAACTTGTTCGGCTGTATTCTGGTTATTTTGATTGCGGTCATACTCCAAAATACCGTCTCTAAAAAAATGCAACAAATTGAGCGCTAAAACCATTAATTGGGGAATCATAGGTGCTGGAAAAATAGCTGAAAAATTTGCACGTGACCTTCAAGACCTAAAAGACACCAAAATAGTTGCCATAGCATCTAGAAGCGAATCTAAAGCAGATAAGTTTGCCTTAAAATTTAACATCCCAATAGCGTATGCTGGTTATGAAAAACTTGTGAAAGATGACAACATCGATGCAGTTTATATCGCAACGCCTCACTCTTATCATTGCAAACATAGCAAACTAGGCTTAGAACATAAAAAAGCAGTACTCTGCGAAAAACCTCTGGCTCTAAACGCTAACCAAGTTGAAGGTATGCAGCGTTGTGCACAAACAAATAATGTTCTATTAATGGAAGCCATGTGGACGGCTTTCTTACCGCATTATAAGTACGTTAAATCAATTTTAGATTCGAAGAAATTGGGAGAGTTATTACATTTAACGGCTGATTTTGGCTTCTTCACTCCCTTTGACACAACATCTAGGCTATTTAACAAAGCTACTGGCGGCGGTAGTTTGTTAGATATTGGTATCTATCCTGTATTTTTGGCTTTAAGTACTTTGGGCGAGCCTGAATCTATTGAAGCCGAAGCTAAATTCTTTGAAAATGGTACTGATGCCGAATGTGAGATGCTTTTTAAGTATGGCAAAAAAACGGCACGATTAAAAAGTACCTTTTTAAAGAACACAAAAAACGAAGCCTTTTTTGAATGTGAATGCGGCACGATACGAATTCATTCCAGATTTCATGAGCCAACAGCTGTAACTGTCATTGACAAAGAAAAAAAGAAAACATATATGGACTTTAAGGATAATCGTTTAGGTTACTGCTATGAAATTGAACACTTCAACGATTTACTGAGAAGTGGTAAGACCGAAAGCCCTGTGATGTCATTTAAGGTCAGCCAAGACCTTATAAGACACTTAGATATAATTCGGTCTAAAATAGGTTTAGAATATTAAAAAAACGCAACCCGAAGGTTGCGTTTATAAGTTAAAAACAGTCTAAAACTACATAGCTCCCCATTCTTTTAAGGAGTCTTTATTCATTTTTACATAATCATCATTACCAGCGGCTTCAGCACCAGCAAGTGACTTTTTAGCAATTTCTATGGCCTTCTTCTTATCACCCATTTTGGCATAAATTAAAGATTGCTGCCTTAGTTGCCAGTACCCTGGATTCTCAATCATGGACATGGCTTTATTCATCCATTGCTCTGCCTTTTTTAAGTCTTTGCCTTCAGTTGAGTAATATACCGCTGCATTGTAATAATCGGCTGCAGAAGGCCCTGCCATGACCTGCTCTATGGATGCACTTACAATTTCGTCTGTTGGAACTTTAAAGGTTAACTCGGCATAAGTGTTCTCCCACATAAATCCTAATTCTGCTGAACTACTTGTTAGCTTATCAAATTGGATGGTAAATGTTTCTACAGTCATTCCAATTTGTGAGGTTGGAATGGTTGTTTTTGCAGCAACTTTAGATTCATCCCATTGTCTCGGTGTTCCCCAATTTTCGGTGTCCGAATAAAATACAACATCCCACGATTTTTGGTTTGGTGTTGTGAAAATAGCATAAGATCCTGCCTCTAGGGTTTGTCCGTCGATCACTACATCATCACTAAAAGTTATTATGGTATTCTTATTAGCACCTGTACGCCACAATTTTCCAAATGGCACCAAGTCTCCGAATATTTTTCTCCCTTTCATACTTGGTCTAGAATATTCTAGTGTAACATCCGTAAGGCCAACCTTCTGCTCTACCTTAGTGAAAGGACTAGGCTGAGGGGTTTCAATTTGTGCATTTACAAACCCGATAAGAGTTAGTGCACATACAAAGAGTATAAGTCGTTTCATTCTAATAAGTGTTTAGTATTTATACTTGTAAAAATACGATTTGTAAAAAGGTAGAAATGTTAATTAAACCTTAAATACCTCAGTCAAAATAAAGTTGATTTCATTGTTAGTTTAAAAGTATTTATCGTAATATTGCAATATATAAATAAATTGAGGTCATGGGAGTTACCAAAAGTGAGATATTTACAGATGCCCAAAATGAAATTGCAGCCTTGGCTAAGGCCTTTGCGCATCCTGCCCGCGTAGCCATTTTGCATCAGCTGTTTAAATCCAATACCTGTATATGTGGCGACTTAGTTAATGAAATTGGTTTGGCTCAAGCTACCATTTCGCAGCATTTGAGAGAACTTAAATCCATAGGAATTATCAAAGGAAATATTGAGGGCACCAGTGTCTGTTACTGTATTGACACCGAAAATTGGGCACGGATTAAATCTGTCTTAGTGGCATTTTTAGATAATCACCCAGAAGCGAATGACTGTTGTTAAAAAAAGTATACTATGTTATTATCAGAACTTAAAAAGGCATTAGACAAATTAGAAAAGGTAGAGTTTCAATTATCAGATGGCTCTAAAGTCCCAGAACATTTCCATGTGACCGAGGTGGGAAAAGTAAGTAGGCATTTTATCGACTGTGGTGGCACAGAACGACAAGAAGATGTTGTGAATTTTCAACTATGGACAGCAGATGATTACGATCATCGCTTAAGTGCCCAAAAACTTGGAAGTATTATTTCACTTGCAGAAAAAGCCTTAAGACTGGAAGATGCCTCTATTGAAGTGGAGTACCAAGGAGACACTATTGGTAAATATGGCTTGGAATTCAATGGCTCACACTTTGTACTCACTTCAAAGCAGACAGATTGTTTAGCCAAAGAAAAATGTGGTATCTCTATAGAAAAACCCAAGTTAAGTTTATCGCAGTTACAAGAACAATCCTGCTGCGACCCAACCTCTGGATGTTGCTAACCTTTTCTAATTTCAATCATGAAAAAACTTAGCTTTTTAGACCGCTATCTCACCCTGTGGATTTTTATGGCCATGATAGTTGGTGTGGGTCTTGGTTATTTGGTGCCATCGATTCCAAAAATAATAGATTCATTTAGCTCGGGAACCACTAATATTCCTATAGCCATTGGACTTATTGTTATGATGTATCCGCCCTTGGCCAAGGTCAATTACGCCTTACTGCCAAAAGTGTTCAAAAACGTTAAGATTCTATCAATATCCTTGATTCTAAACTGGGTCATTGGCCCTATTTTAATGTTTGTGCTTGCTCTTGTATTCTTGCAAGATTATCCAGAATATATGGTTGGGCTCATTCTGATCGGTCTGGCACGTTGTATTGCTATGGTCTTGGTATGGAACGACCTCGCTGAAGGCAGTGCAGAATATGGTGCCGGACTGGTTGCACTTAACAGTATATTTCAAGTTTTCGCATATAGTTTTTATGCCTGGTTATTTATAACAAAATTACCTCCTCTACTAGGTTTTGAAGGCGCTATCGTAGATATTTCCATTGCAACCATTGCAGAAAGTGTTGCTATTTATCTTGGTATACCATTCTTATTAGGCTTATTGAGTCGTGTGATTTTAGTTCGTTTAAAAGGTGACGTTTGGTATACAGAAAAGTTCATACCTACCGTGTCTCCTTTAACGCTCATCGCGTTGTTGTTCACCATAATTGTAATGTTTTCGCTTAAAGGTGAGTTAATAGTACAAATCCCAATGGATGTGGTGATTATAGCAATTCCATTGCTTATTTACTTTACGGTGATGTTTATAATCGGCTTTTTCTTTACCAAAGCTTCTGGCGGATCTTACGATAAAACAGCTGCCGTGGCATTTACGGCAGCTGGCAATAACTTTGAATTAGCTATTGCAGTAGCCATTGCAGTATTTGGCCTTAATTCTGGACAAGCTTTTGCTGGTGTCATAGGGCCTTTGGTAGAAGTGCCTGCTTTAATTTTACTCGTTAGAGTGTCCTTTTGGCTACGCGATAAATATTTTAAAAAGACTTCATAATTCACTAAATAGATGATTATTCGTTATGAAAAAGGCGCTTAGTGCATTTATAGATCAGCTAGATACAAGATTGATTGCCAGTGATAGAACAAAAGTTCTACAGCCATTAATTGAATACATTCTAGAGCGTGTAAATTCTGAATCAGCCATCAACCTTAATCTAATTTGCACCCATAACTCAAGGCGCAGTCACTTAGCGCAAATATGGGCGCAAACTATGGCTGCTTATTTTAAAATCAATGATGTTAACTGTTATTCTGGAGGTACTGAAGCCACTGCCTTATTCCCAAAGGTTATAGAGACTCTGAAAATGCAGGGATTCGATATTGAGCCTTTGTCTACTGGAGAAAACCCTATCTATGCTGTTAAATTTAATGCCAACCATCCGGCTATAATTGGATTTTCAAAAACTTATGACCATTTCTTCAATCCTGAAAATGATTTCGCTGCTGTAATGACCTGCAGTCACGCTGATGAAAACTGTCCTTTTATTCCTGGAGCTAACAAGCGTATTGCCTTAAACTATGAAGACCCTAAACTTTTTGACCATACACCGCAACAAGACGAAAAATACTTAGAGCGCAGCATACAAATCGCTACCGAGATGAAGTACGTATTCTCAAATATCAAGAGCTAATTTCCAAAGGTTTTAAGTTAACTCAATTGAATATTCTGCCATCACCATCATCGGGAATCCAAACCTTATCGGAAAGGTCAAGTTTTTCAAGAGCCCTTTTAAGGTCTTGGCGTTTGGTAGGGCAATGATTTAAAGCTTCCATATGGTTAGCGATAACCTTTCCAGGTGCGTTTTTTACAAATTTCAAAATATCCTGCATATGCATCAAGATAGGCTTGTAAAGGTCTAATCTAGCAGAACCGCAGGCTACAACAGAAATATCTGGTTTTAGCTCCGATAACACCTTATGAACATCTTCAGTATAAATAGTATCCGAGCTAAGATATAACGAAGGCTCATTGGGCCACAGCACATAAAAACCCATAACGTTACCCATACGTTTGGCCACCGAACCATAGCCATGCCGAGCTGGTACTCCGATTATCTTAGCACCTAAAAAATTACTCGGCTTCCAATAATCAATAGTTTGAGCCACTTTTAACCCCCTACTTTCCAAAATCTTAGCATCATGTATACTGCAGATTACAGGAATATCTGAACTTCTTAAAAAACTCTCTGCAGTTTTATCCAAATGGTCTGGGTGCAGATGGGTAACTAGGCAATGTGTTATATCGTCCAGTGAAGATTCAGTATGCTCAGGTAAATCTATGATGGGATTACGTCTTGGTTTAAATCTAATAAAACTGAAAGGAGGTGCTGCCTGTCCTTTCTGGCCCAACATAGGGTCAATTATTATTTTCGCATTAGCGGTTTCTACAAGCATGGTAGCATTACGTAAATGTTGTATGTACATATATTGGAACGTTGGTATTACCGCAAATGTAATCCCAAAAATTGAAACATATAGCTAAATCGACTTGAGTAACTGCCTAAAGACCATACTAAACAGCTACCACAAAAAAAGGCTTCTCTAAAACTGAAACTACCTTAAAAAAGCCAATAAGGGCACTAGACTTTCCTTGGGTCCTTCTTCCATTGGAACGTGTCCTAAATCAGGTATTACTATCAAGGTGCTGTTGGGCAAATCATTATGAAACTTATAAGCATTTTCAACAGGAATTAATTCATCCTTATCGCCCCAAATTATTAAGGTTGGTTGTTGAATGGTTGGAATGGCTTTATAGGCTGTTGGATTATTTCTTGCACCCAGCCTATCTACAAACGCCTGCCGATTACCCTCACGCAACGTGAGTTCAAAATATCGGTCTACGAGAGCTTGAGTAACCTTGGACTTATCTGCATAGACATTTTTTACACTACTCTTCACCACAAATTTAGGTGTGATGTAGGTCAAAATATGATTAAGCACTGGAAGCTTTGCCAACTTAAAGGCTACTGGTTCGCTTTTAGCAACCGTTGGGTACCCAGAAGCATCTATTAGCACTAATTTTTCAACCTTCCTAGGATGAGTCTTCGTAAAGTTCCACGCAATTTTTCCTCCAAGCGAATTTCCTCCCAGCAGACAAGTCTTAATGCCAAGTTGTTCTAAAAACTCATAAATAAAACGTACATAATGCTCAGTGCTGTAATCTCGGTCAGGAAAAGGTCCTGTAAGTCCATATCCTGGCAAATCCATTCTGATAACCCTAAATTCATTCTTAAGGGTGTCTGCCCAATCATTAAATGTATGGAGACTTGACCCTGTACCATGTATTAAAACTAAAGGAATGGAATCTCGAGGACCTTCATCCCGATAATGAACAGCCATTCCATCTACATTTATGAAAGCCGAAGGTGGTTGAGCATATTTCTCCTTAAGGTCTTGAAGTGGTATATCTGAATAGCCAAATATCAGCAGACTTGCAAAGATTAAAAGCCCAACTGAAGACAAAACGATTTTAAAATACTTGCCAATTGGTTTCATTTTGGGTAGTATTTTAATTCAATTTTCATCATGCAAATCATACAAGGATTGATTTTTTATGTTTTATTTTCAGGCTGATTATAACTTATGGGCAACCACTCTAACTTAAGAAAACAGGAATAAAAGTCCTTACTTACTTTTCAAGCAACCTATTAGTTGCTATTATTTATTAAAAATCTTTTTGAAGAATATGTGGGTATTTCTGATATAATCTAATTATCAATTCCCCAAAAAGCGTATTCGCCCAAGCAAACCAACTCCGTGTAAAATTATTAGGGTCGTCTTTATGAAACGATTCGTGCATAAATCCTGTGTTGGCATGTGTTTCTTTTAACAATTGTATACAATTTGTTATTTCAGTCTCATCATCTGAAGTGAGCGCCCTAAGTATTATTCCCATAGGCCAAATACTCGATTTTCCGGTATGTGGACTGCCCTGACCTTCTGCGGCCTTACCCTTAATATAATAAGGATTGGATTCGCTTAACAAAAACGAACGCGTGTTCTTATAAACCTCATTATTCATATATTCCGCATTAAGATAGGCCAAAGACATCAGTGATGGTACATTAGCGTCATCCATAAAGACTTTGTTGCCAAATCCATCAATTTCGTAAGCATAGATCTTTCCAAAATCCAAATGGTCTTCAATAGCATAGCGCTCAATAGCTTCTTCGATTTCTAGAGCAAAATCCAAACATTTCTCAGCAAACCCAGTGTCATTTAAAACGGATTTATAAACTTCATTGAGTTCTCGCAGGGCAATGGACGCAAAACAGTTAGATGGGATTAAAAAGGGATAAAGAGTAGCGTCATCAGATGGCCTAAACATGGAATGAATTAAGCCCGTGTATTTAGTGGGCCTACCAGTACCATCAAATACAGGCGAATCTACCATATTACTTGTTTTTCTGATAAATTCGTAGGGCGACGTCCCATCCTTTCTCTGCTCCGTCCTAAAAGTCTTTACTACTAAGCGCATGGCCTTATCCCATTCTTCGGTAAAAATAGAGCTATCCTTAGTACGGTTGTAATAGTCATAAGAAAGTCGCACTGCATAGCACAAGGAGTCTATCTCCCATTTCCTTTCATGGACACCTGGTACTGGTCTTGGGATATCATCATTCCAATGCGATACCTTAGAAAGGTCCTTATAAAAGGCATTGGCGTAAGGGTCAATTAAAATACACTTCACCTGTCGGTTTATTAAACCAATGACTAAATTTTTAAGTTTATCGTCTTTGGTAATCAAGGGCATATATGGCCATACTTGAGCTGTGGAGTCGCGCAGCCACATCGCATCGATATCGCCAGTTAT
The DNA here is from genome assembly GCA_964524415.1 of uncultured Flavobacteriaceae bacterium. Lineage (GTDB taxonomy): Bacteria > Bacteroidota > Bacteroidia > Flavobacteriales > Flavobacteriaceae > Winogradskyella. Next base: position 12,226 of record CAZGDG010000008.1, on the reverse strand, counting down.
AATAAAGGTATCAGGCTTATTATCTATAAGCTCGTAATCAACGGTAGTATCTAAAGTATTCGGATAACAGTTTTCAAACATCCAAGCCAACTCTTTGTTTTTTATGGAGGCTTTTATCAATTCAATAAGGCGTTCTACCTCTGTACTTACAAAGGTTCTTTTTCCCACCGGTGGGCGATTGGTTAGAAAATCCTTAGTAAGGTTTTGAGATATGGCAGACCACATAGTTGCAGACGATAGTGCCATTGCTCCAGACGCCAAAAGGTTGGTTTTAATAAATTTTCTTCTATCCATTGCATTTCGAATTTCGAGCTTAACAGCTGTGATATCAACTATTTGCGATTCATTTCAATAATTAGCTTTTAAAGTTAATTAAATTTCAATTACAACTAAATTCCAACACCATAAATAAAAGCTACCTCAGACCTGTTAAATTTTGTTTAACCTTAATTAAAAATGATTAAACATTCTTTATATTTGTAATATAATATTTACGTCATGGCAAAGAAAAAATCAATCAAGAAATCAGACCTTATCGACTGGTATATGGACTATGTATTAAGTCATAGTCAAAATCCTAAATCAGTATATGCCTTTGCAAAGGACAATAACTTCGATGAGCAGAAATTTTACGACTTTTATGGTTCCTTTGAAGCTTTGGAACAGGATATTTTTAATGTATTTTTTGAAAATTCCCATAGCGTCCTCGAGAAAAACGAAGATTACCAAACGTTTGATGCCCGAAACAAGTTGTTAAGTTTCTATTACACGTTTTTTGAAAATTTAACGGCAAATAGAAGTTATGTGGTGCATGCCTTGCAGGGTCAGAAAAACAATATGCAATCGCTAAAGGTGCTATCTGAGCTTAAGAAGAGTTTTTCAAACTATATTGAGCACCTTGGTATAAAAACCATTGATTTAAAACAAGAGCAACTGGACAAAATCCAAAACAGAGGCCTTAAGGAATCGGCTTGGTTTCAGCTTTTAGTTACGATGAAATTTTGGTTGGATGATACCTCTCCAGCCTTTGAAAAGACAGATATATTCATTGAAAAATCCGTTAGGGCGAGTTTCGACCTCATTGACGTTTCACCACTAAAGAGTATTGTAGACTTTGGCAAGTTTTTGTTCAAAGAAAAAATACAAATGAATTGATTCTTACACCTTACGAGCACATATGAAAACCATAGATAGCATTCCAATTACAAAAATTTCCAGAGCCTCAAAACTTGTTTCTACTGGAGCGAAAGTCGGCGTGAATTACCTTAAATATTATGGTGATAAAATTGTTACTTCTAAAGAGCAAGCAAAAAGTCGGCTTGACCAAAATAACGCAGAAGATATCTATGATAGCTTAAAAAAGCTTAAAGGTAGTGCCTTAAAGGTAGCTCAGATGTTAAGCATGGAGAAAAGCATTTTACCACAAGCTTATGTAGAAAAATTTTCCTTATCGCAGTTCTCGGTGCCACCACTGTCACCACCTTTAGTGAAAAAGACCTTTAAAAAATATTTCGGGAAACAACCCGAAGAACTTTTTGATACTTTCAACGCAACCTCAGTAAATGCTGCTAGTATAGGCCAAGTGCATCTAGCGGAAAAGGATGGGAAAAAATTTGCTGTGAAAATCCAATATCCTGGGGTTGCAGAAAGTATTGCCTCGGACTTGGCTCTGGTGAAACCGGTAGCCATGAAAATGTTTAACATTAAGGGAAAAGATTCCGACAAATATTTTAAGGAAGTTGAGGATAAACTAACGGAGGAGACCAATTACCTACTTGAAATTGCCCAAAGTAAGGCCGTGGTTGAAGCGTGTAAACACATACCACATTTAAAATTTCCTCAATATTATGAAGAACTGTCTTCTGAGCGCATAATTACCATGGACTACATGAAAGGGGAACATTTATCAGAGTTTGTAAAGCACAACTCGGATAAAGCTCTTTCTACCCAACTAGGTCAGGCACTTTGGGATTTTTACATGTTTCAAATCCACAAGCTCCGTAAAGTGCATGCCGACCCTCATCCTGGTAACTTTTTAATTTCAGATGAAGGCGATCTAATTGCTTTGGACTTTGGCTGTATGAAGGAAATTCCAGAGGAATTTTACGTACCCTATTTTGAACTGGCTAAAAAGGAAAATCTTGAAAATCCAGAACGATTCAGAGAAAAGCTCTACGAATTGGAAATTTTACGCACTGACGATACTCCAGAAGAAGTAGCCTTCTTCAGCGACATGTTTTATGAATTGCTGAGCTTGTTTACACAGCCCTTCCACAGTGAAATTTTTAATTTTTCAAATCCTGAGTTTTTCAATAAAGTAGGTGAAATGGGACAGCGCTACTCAAAAAGTACAGAGTTGCGCAATATGAATGGCAACAGAGGTTCCAAGCATTTCATTTACATTAACAGAACGTTCTTTGGTTTGTACAATCTTATGTTCGATTTAAAGGCTGAAGATATCAAAATCAATAATTTTGTAAATCTATAATGGCAATATTCAACAGAGAAGACATCAATGCTATGCACCATTTGTACCGCATCAACTTAATTAATAGTTGTACGGGTTACAAGTCGGCCAATCTTATTGGCACAAAAGATGGACAAGGCATTAGCAATGTTGCCGTTTTCAGCTCTGTGACCCATATTGGCTCCAATCCTCCATTATTAGGTTTTTTCTTAAGACCCACAACTGTTTTAAGAAATACCTACGAAAACATTAAGGAAACAAGAAAATACACCATCAACCATATCCACAGTGGCATTCTAGAAGATGCCCATCACACCTCAGCTAAATACGACAAGACCATTTCAGAATTTGAGATGACTGACCTTAATGAAGAGTATAGAGACGATTTTTTGGCACCTTTTGTAAAAGGCTGTCCCATTCAAATGGCCATGTCTTATGTTGAGGAATACCCCATTGAGGCTAACAATACCATTCTTGTCATAGGAGAAATTGAGAAGTTGTATGTACCTGACAAAACGTTGCAGAAAGATGGATTTATAAATCTTTCGAAAGCAGAGATAGCCACTATTAATGGACTTGATGGTTATGCCGTTCCAGAATTAAAAACACGTTTAGATTACCAACGGCCAAAGCCTCAAGTTGAAAAAACTGATGGCTAATGAAACTACTCATAACCGGTACTACTGGATACATTGCTAAACGACTAGCATTGCAACTCCTTGAAGATAACAAACACGAATTGGTTTGTTGTGTAAGGGATATGAACCGTATTCCCGACGAGATTGAAGACCATCCGAGGTGCTCGTTTATTAAAATAGATTTTTTAGAGCCACAGCCTAACATCATTCCTAAAGACATTGATGCCGCATATTACCTCATACATTCCATGGCTACCGATAACGAAGACTTTGAAGAATTAGAGCAACGCTGTGCCAAAAATTTTAAAGCTCTAATCGAAGAAACGCAATGCCAACAGGTCATCTATCTCAGCGGTATAGTTAATGACAATTCGTTATCTAAACATTTAAAGTCCAGATTGCAGGTTGAGCAAACGTTGAAATCAGACATCTATGGCCTAACTACCTTTAGAGCTGGAATTATCGTTGGCAGCGGTAGTGCCTCTTTTGAGATAATTAGGGATATTGTTGAGAAGCTTCCTGTTATGGTAACGCCCAAATGGCTCAATACCAAAACGCAACCCATTGGCATAAGAGATGTGTTGACCTTTTTGGAAGGTGCCTTGGGCAAAAAGGATTTGTTCAATAAATCCTACGATATCTTTGGTCCAGAAATATTAACCTACAAACAGCTATTGCTGCAGTTTGCAGAAGTACGCGATTTAAAACGATACATTTATACCTTACCTGTATTAACACCAAAACTATCTAGTTACTGGCTCTATTTTGTGACATCAACGTCGTTTCAATTGGCACAAGCTTTAGTAGATAGTATGAAGGTAGAAGTCATTGGAAAACCTAGTGATATTAATGACCGATTAAACGTTCAGCCTATGGCTTACAAAACAGCTGTAGATTTGGCGTTTCAGCGCATACAGCAGAATTCGGTAATTTCAAGCTGGAAGGATGCCGTAAGCAGTGGAGTTTTCAAGGACCAGCTCTCTAAACATATAGAATTACCTCAATTTGGGTGCTTTAAAGATGTTCGGTCAAGGGAAATTATTGACGAAGCCTACACTATAGAAAAAATTTGGTCCATTGGAGGAAGAAATGGATGGTACAGTTTTAATGGTCTTTGGAAAATAAGAGGCTATATAGATAAGTTGTTTGGCGGTGTAGGATTGCGACGTGGACGCACTCACGACACCTATTTAGAACCAGGTGACCCCTTGGACTTTTGGAGGGTTCTTTTTGCAGATAAAGATGAAAAGCGCTTATTACTTTTTGCAGAAATGAAACTTCCTGGTGAAGCTTGGCTCGAATTTAAAATCGTAAAGAATAAACTATTTCAACGTGCTGTATTCAGACCAAAAGGCGTTTGGGGAAGGCTTTATTGGTATATGGTACTACCCTTTCATGCCTTTGTGTTCAAAGGAATGCTCAATGCACTAATTGAACCTAAATGAAAGGTATAAAAAAACAAAATTTACCCACAAAAATCTGCCCTGTTTGCGAGCGTCCTTTCACTTGGCGCAAAAAATGGGCGAAAGACTGGGATAATGTAAAATATTGTAGTGAGCGATGCAGAAGACAGAAGTAAATAACCATTTGGTATGGTTCAGGAATGATTTAAGGACAAGGGATAACGAGGTCTTATTCGAGGCCTGCAAAAATGCCGATAAAGTTATTGGTGTGTACGTTTTGGACCCTAAACATTTCGAAATGACCAAGTATGGCTTTAAAAAAACCGAAAAGTTCAGAGCTAGGTTCTTGTTGGAAACCCTAACGGATTTAAAATCGGAATTAGAACATCTTAATATCGACCTAATAGTCTATCACCAAAGTCCAAAAACCATTCTACCCGAAATCTGTAAAAAATATGGTATCACGGATATCTTCGTGCAAAAGGAATGGACGCAGGAAGAAGTTGACGCAGAATTGGAAGTAAAAAGCGCTTTGCCATCCCATATAAAATGGCATTCCGTTTATAATCAATTTCTCTACCATCCTGATGACGTGAACTTTGAAATTGCCAAAACACCGCAAGTATTTACTGTTTTTAGAAAAAAATTAGAGAAATACGTAGATATCCGAGATGAAGTGTTTGTAAACCAACAACCTCTTCAAAATAGAGTCAGTAATGACACCGTGATACCAAACTTACAAGATTTGGGTTTTGAATCTTTTGAAAAACACCCGAAAACAGCCTTTCCCTTTAAAGGTGGAGAAAACCAAGCTTTAAATCGGCTTGAGGATTATTTTTTTAACACCAAAAAGTTAGGGTTCTACAAGAAAACTAGAAACGGTTTAGTTGGTGTTGACTACAGTTCAAAATTCTCACCTTGGTTGGCCAATGGCAGCATTTCTGCCCGAACCATCTACTGGAACGTCAAACAATTTGAAAAGGAGCACTTTAAGAATCAGTCGACCTATTGGTTGGTTTTTGAGCTCATTTGGCGCGATTATTTTAAATACGTCTCCCTGAAGCACGGCAATCAAATCTTCAAGCTAGAAGGCATTCTTGGAAAAGATTATGACTGGTCCAAGAACCAAAATATCATTGACAAATGGATTAATGGTGAAACTGCATCGGATTTTGTAAATGCCAACATGATAGAACTACAGGAAACAGGATGGATGAGCAATCGTGGTCGGCAAAACGTGGCATCATACTTCGCCAAGGAATTAGAATTGGATTGGCGCATTGGTGCCGCTTATTTTGAATCCCTACTCCTAGACTACGATGTGCACAGCAATTACGGCAACTGGATGTACGTCGCTGGTGTCGGTAATGACCCTAGAGACCGGAAGTTTAATGTAGAGCTACAAGCAGAGCGCTACGACAGCAATGGCAAATTCAGGAGAATCTGGTTGCAACCAAGCTTATTTTAGACATGGACAACAAAGAACTACATCTTATTTTTCCTCATCAACTCTTTAAAAATTCTGAGGTTTTAGAGCAGGTGAACCATATATATCTCGTTGAAGAATTCTTATTCTTTAACCATTACAAATTCCATAAACAAAAAATTGGTTTTCATAGGGCAAGCATGAAGGCGTATCAAGATTACCTTGAGGATCTTGGTAAAAACGTAACTTATGTAGAGGCCATAGATGAGCGATCTGATGTGAGACAACTGTTGCCGCATCTTAAGAATGAAGGCATTAAAACCCTTCACATTATTGACCCAACAGATAATTGGTTGGTCAAGCATATTAAGCAATCTAGCGACGGCTTAGACATTAAATGGTACGAAAGCCCGCTTTTTATAAATTCCAAAAAGGAACTGGGTACATTTTTTAACCCTAACAAAAAGAAATTCTTTCAGACCTCGTTTTATAAAAACGAACGAAAGAAACGCGATATACTTATGGTATCAGGTGCACCGGAAGGCGGAAAGTTGACCTACGATTCAGATAACCGAAAAAAATATCCGAAGGGAAAAACACCTCCATCGCTACACTTTCCGGAGAAGTCTAAATACCATAAAGAGGCCGAAGAGTACGTAAATGAAAGTTTTGAGAATAACTATGGGCAACTTAATGAGTTTATAGTGTACCCTATTGATTTTGAATCGGCAGAATCATGGTTACAACAATTTTTTGAGCATCGCTTTCACGAATTTGGCCCTTATGAAGATGCCATTGTAAAGGAGGAGCATTTTTTAAACCACAGCTTGTTATCACCATTGATTAATGTGGGGCTTTTAAACCCTTCCGACGTGATTGAAAAGGCTATAACCTATGCCAAAACCAACGGTATCCCATTAAATTCTACCGAAGGATTTGTGAGACAAATTTTGGGATGGCGCGAATTTATAAGAGGTGTGTATGAGGTAAAAGGAACTGAGGAACGCACTAAAAATTTCTGGAATTTTAAACGTAAAATACCACAGTCGTTTTACGATGGCACAACTGGAATCGCTCCTGTTGATGATGTGATCAAGAAAGTCCTAAAAACAGCCTATGCACATCACATAGAACGCCTCATGATTTTAGGCAATTTCATGGTACTATGTGAGTTCAACCCAGATGAAGTTTATAAGTGGTTTATGGAATTGTTTATAGACGCTTACGATTGGGTAATGGTGCCAAATGTTTATGGCATGAGTCTTTACGCAGACGGTGGCCTAATGTCCACGAAACCGTACATAAGTAGTAGTAACTACATAAAGAAAATGAGCAATTACGGTAAAGGTGATTGGGAAGCTACTTGGGATGGCTTGTTCTGGACCTTCATGGACAAACACCGTGACTT
>CAZGDG010000008.1:2209-4784 GCA_964524415.1 uncultured Flavobacteriaceae bacterium | reverse complement strand
CGCCATTTCAATTTTATAAAGCAATCGCTAAAGGACATAAATAAGGCTTTAGAAAAATACAACACCAAAGTACTTTCCGTTACCAATGATTTGGCCACAGCCTTTAACCAAATCCAGGATTTCTACAAAATTCACTCGGTTTTTTCCCATGTAGAAACAGGACTCTTAGTCACCTACAACAGAGATAAGGAGTTTAAGCGCTACTGTCGTAACAACTTCATACAATGGATTGAGAATAAAAATAATGGTGTAGAGCGCGGATTGGTTAACAGGGATGATTGGTTTGAAAATTGGGAAGATTATATGAACCAAGATATATTGCCCTTTACTGCAGAAGCACAACATTTTTTGGATATTGAAGCCATTGAGGAATTAGAAACCGTCCTGTCTCAAACCGATTTGAGCACGCCAGCAGACACACCATTTCAAAAAGGCGGGAGCACTATGGCATGGAAATACGCCAACTCTTTCTTTGAAAATAGGCATACGGAATACATGTACAATATTTCCAAACCTGAAGCATCCAGAACAAGTTGCAGCCGATTGTCGCCTTACATTTCTTGGGGCAATGTCTCTATAAGACAGGTGTTTCAAAAAGCACAAGAGCTCAAAAAACAGAGTGACAATCGAAGAAATATAGGAGCTTTTATTTCTAGGCTGCGTTGGCAAGCCCATTTCATCCAGAAATTTGAAATGGAACATACCATGGAGCAAGCCAGTGTCAACAAAGGTTACCATAAACTCAAGAAGAGTATTTCGGTGAGCTATCAAAAGGCATGGCGCGAAGGGCAAACTGGTTTCCCCTTAGTAGATGCAAGCATGCGCTGTTTAATTCACACTGGATATGTCAATTTTAGAATGCGCGCTATGTTGGTGTCTTTCTTTACGCACATTTTATGGCAACCATGGCAAGATGCCTCAACACACCTTTCGCAACAATTTTTGGATTTTGAACCAGGTATTCACTTTCCACAATTACAGATGCAAGCAGGAGAAACAGGAATCAACAATTTGAGGATTTACAATCCTACGGCCAATAGTCTAAAACATGACCCTGATGCCGTATTTATAAGAAAATGGGTGCCAGAACTGGCTAAGCTAGATACTGCTTTTGTTCATGAACCCTACCTTATGACTGAATTAGAACAAGGCCTCTATAACTTTAAACTAGGGGAAGACTATCCGCACCCTATTGTTGATATTAAGGAAAATAGAAAGCGTGCTAGCGAAATTCTATGGAATATGAAAAGCGATCCAGATGTAAAACGTGAAAGTATTCGTATCTTAAAACGACATACCTTAAGAGACAGAAATCGCATGCTAAAAACTGACTGATTTTACCCTTTTTAGCCATCTTTTTCCTACAATCATAATTCTCTGTTAATTTTTGTTCAACATTTATTTCAAAAGATTAAACAGTCGTATATTTACAATGTATGCTAATAAACACAACGCATTATAACAAAGAGCACAAACAAATCATAGAAGATTTGATAGGACCGTCATTTTCTTTGGTACAGAAATTGAAGATGAAAGGTGTAGGCTCTAAGCGGATGATTGTAGATGAGGTAAGTCCTAATATGCAATCTGTAATGAATGTAGTATCGGATATCAACTATGCGAATATTGAACTTAGACCCAAAGGTATTTTGATAATGATTACCAAAGGCCACAAAAGCTTTACATGGATCATACCATATTACCAATTGGTTATCTATAAGGTCAATGGTTCAAGTATTCATGCACAGGGCAAGTACATTCATTTTAAAAACAACAAGATGTTTAAGGAAAATAAAAGATTTTTCAATAAGCTCTTGGATGAAAAAGTAAAGTATGATATGAATTACGCAATGCCTGGGCAATTATGAATTTAAGTGCAAGAGATGTTGATCGGGTAATAGAAATGGCTTGGGAAGACCGCACACCTTTCGATGCCATCTCTTTTCAATTCGGATTGAAAGAACAAGAAGTCATAGAACTAATGAGGCGTGAAATGAAACCTAGCAGTTTTAGAATGTGGCGAAAACGTGTACAAGGCAGAGCAACCAAACATATAAAAAAGCGAAATTTTGAAAAGGGCAGGTTTAAATGCTCAAGACAAAAGTCTATTTCAAATAACTCTATATCAAAACGATAACAACCCGTGCTTTGATTTAAGCTTGGAGTACTTAAAGACAGCACATAAAAAAGATTCTATGAAACGAGAAACACTTACAGCAAAGAACGGTCATAAACTTAATGGATTTTCAGTTGAGGAAATTGGAGATGACCATTTATTTACAACATTAGACACACCCATGAAGGCCAATGCCTTCGATATGTCCAATGAAGAAAAGAAAGAACGAATCTCCATATTATTCGGGGAAATAATGGACGTTTTAGGACTCGATCTTACAGACGATTCCCTTAAAGGAACACCAGACCGCGTGGCAAAAATGTACATAGAAGAGATTTTCTCTGGTCTAGATCCAAAAAATAAACCCAAGGTGGCATTATTTGATAATAAGTACAACTACAATCAAATGCTTGTAGAGAAGGATATAACATTTTATTCCAATTGTGAGCATCATTTTGT
>CAZGDG010000008.1:0-2109 GCA_964524415.1 uncultured Flavobacteriaceae bacterium | reverse complement strand
CAGAAAATAAATGAATTGCAAAACTATATTAAAAATTAAGCTATGGATATTATAGAAAGAGCAAATGAATTTGAAAAAAGAAAATTTAAATTCAAAACTACAAGCGACAGAATCGTTGCTGCTAGGGAAGCGAAAGAAATTATCCTTGGTATCAACGAAATCTACAAAAGGAAAAAAGACCAAAAATTAATGGATTTAATGAAGCGGCTTACCGTAATAAAGCAAAAAATCGAAAAAAGATTAAAAGGTCGACCGTTAACAGTAGCATAATTACATGAGACACATAATAGTAATTGGTGGAAGCAAAGGCATTGGCAATGCAATAGTCAATGCATTGTTGCCATCACACAAAGTCACAAATATAAGTAGAACAGCTCCAGAGCATGACCACGATAACTTAACGCACATTAGTGCAGATGTTACCAATGACCAATTGCCAGATATCTCTAGTGCAGATGGTTTGGTTTATTGTCCTGGCAGCATTAACCTTAAGCCAATAAACAGATTAAGTATCGAAGATTTTAAAACAGATTTCGACATCAATGTTTTAGGAGCCGTTAAAGCTATCCAAAAGTACTTAGGTGTTTTAAAGGAAGGTACCAACCCTTCAATAGTTCTGTTTAGTACCGTGGCTTCTAAATTAGGAATGCCATTTCATGCAAGTGTAGCGGCGTCAAAATCAGCAGTGGAAGGTTTAACAAAATCCTTGGGAGCAGAATTAGCACCCACCGTTCGTGTTAATGCCATTGCGCCAACGGTTACAGATACCGATTTGGCGTCTAAATTGTTGCGCAATGACCGCATGATAGAAAAAATGAAAGAAAGGCATCCGCTAAATAAATATTTGCAACCAGAAGAAGTCGCGGACATGGCAACATTCTTGTTGTCCGAAAAAGCTGCATCCCTTTCGGGTCAGGTTTTTGAAATGGACTGCGGTATCGTAAGTTTTAAAATCTAATGCGTATGAATCCACTTAAAGCCTTTGTTGGCACACTAAGCACAATTGATAAAAATGTTAAGCAAGATGCGTCAGAATCTATATATTCTATTACTATTAATTCTTTACAAGGCCATCCAATTGATCTATCGGAATTCAAAGGAAGAAAAATCCTTTTTGTCAACGTAGCCTCTAAATGCGGCTTTACACCACAATACAAGGAGTTACAGCAATTGCATGATACTTATAAAAATCAGCTCGTGGTCATTGGAGTTCCGTGCAACCAATTTGGGAAACAAGAACCAGGGACTTCAGATGAAATTCAGGAATTCTGTGAAATGAATTATGGTGTGTCCTTCTTAATTACAGAGAAGATAGATGTAAAAGGACCAAACCAACATGCTTTATATAGATGGTTAACTAAAAAAGCCATAAACGGTAAGAAAAATTCCTCCGTAAAATGGAACTTTCAAAAATATTTGGTCGATGAGGACGGAGAGTTTTTAGATTTCTTTTACTCGATCACCAAACCAATGAACTCACGTATAACATCTTATTTGAATTAGGTATTTATGTTCGGACTTTTTAAAAAAACATCAGAATTAGATAAATTGCAGAAGCAATATGAAAAATTGATGGCAGATTGGCACAAGTTATCCAAGACCAATAGAGCTGAAAGCGATAAGAAATTTGCTGAAGCTGAAAAGGTATTGGCGAAAATTGACGCATTAAAAGAAAAGTCATAGTAGCATAACTTTTAATTTAAGTGCGACGCCCAGCTGCTATCACCCATTTCCTTTGCTAAAACATAATGTTTTTTCAGACAGATTACGACTTGTCTAAAAACGTAACAATTTATTAAATGGTGTAAATTGAAAATAGGTTACTACTTCGTTCTGTTCTTGATTATCAATTTTGGTGGCTTAGCTCTAGGTAGCTGGCTTATGGATAATGGCCCAACGTCCAGTTGGTATTTAGAATTGAATAAAGCACCATGGACACCACCAGGTTGGGTTTTTGGAGCGGCATGGACCTTTATCATGATTTGTTTTTCATGGTATTTGGCCGAACTTTTTAAAAATCGTGCGTCTCAGTTTTTATGGCTCCTGTACGCGTTTCAATTAGTTTTAAATGTAAGTTGGAATTGGATTTTCTTTAGTAAACATCTAATC
>CAZGDG010000007.1:44886-47436 GCA_964524415.1 uncultured Flavobacteriaceae bacterium | reverse complement strand
TGTCCAAAGTGCACACCTGCTTCAAGTAAATCTTTTACTTCTACTTTTTCCATTTTGTGATAGTTTACGTTCTGTTGAATTAGCAATGACTAAGTGGATGCATGTGCAAGCCTCAGTCATTTAGATGCTAAACTAAATCCTCATGCTAGGCATGATGGACAACAAAAACTGGGTTTAAGTTTTGCTGAACTTTTCAGCGATTTCAAAATTTCAATGATATCCAGAACCTGGCTTAGCAGGTTCTGGATTAAGAGTTGTTGGATATTAACGTTTAGAGAACTGGAACTGCTTACGAGCCTTCTTCTGGCCGTATTTTTTACGTTCCACCATTCTAGGATCTCTAGTTAATAGACCTTCTGGCTTTAATATTGCTCTGTTTTCTGCATCTACTTCGCACATAGCGCGAGATAATGCCAAACGTACGGCTTCAGCCTGGCCGGTGATTCCACCTCCATATACGTTTACAGTAATATCAAAGTTGCCATCATTGTTAGTCATGGCCAAAGGTTGATTTACTTTATACTGCAAAGGAGCAGTAGTAAAGTATTCTGCCATGTCTTTTTTGTTCACCGTAATGTTCCCTTTTCCTTTGGCAACATATACACGGGCAACAGCCGTCTTTCTACGGCCGATTTTGTGAATTACTTCCATTAGTTAATGTCGTTTAAATTAATTGCTTTTGGTTTTTGAGCTTCGTGCTTGTGCTCAGAACCAGAAACAACAGTTAAATTACGGAACAATTGAGCTCCGAGTTTGTTTTTAGGCAACATGCCTTTAACTGACTTTTCTACTAATCTTGTTGGGTCTTTTTCAAACATTTCAGTAGCTGTCAGACTTTTTTGACCACCTGGATAACCTGTATGACGGATATAACTTTTATCAGTCCATTTGTTACCAGTTAAGTTGACTTTTTCTGCATTTACAACAATAACGTTGTCTCCGCAATCAACGTGTGGCGTAAAGTTAGGTTTGTGCTTACCTCTAAGTAAAATTGCTACTCGAGAAGCTAAGCGACCTAAGTTTTGTCCTTCAGCATCTACAACAACCCACTCTTTGTTAACAGTGGCTTTATTAGCAGAAACTGTCTTATAGCTTAATGTATCCACACTAATTTGATTTAGAACTGCGCTTCTTAAGCGCAATCGATTAAACATTCCTCTCTAAAAAAGAGTTTGCAAATTTACGATAAACTATTTGATAAACAAATGTTGGGTAAGATATTTTTAGGGTTGAAAATCAATACCATGCTAGCAAAGATATCTTTGAATAGACCTTAGCTTCTATTCTTAAATTTCAACGACTTAATATTATGTATTGATGATGGATTTTTTAAGATTCTTCTTCTAGCGGAACTACTAAAACTGGGATTTTTGATTTTTTTATAAGTTTACTCGAGACACTGCCAATGAGAGCTTCATATAGGAAATTATGCTGTTCGTATCCTACGATAATTAAATCGATTTTGAGTTTTTGGGCTTCATTCAAAATCATTTCCAAGGTTGCTCCCTGAATTAACAGACCTTCGGCATCAATTCCTTTTTGCTCGAAACGCTTGGCAAATTCTTGCAAGGTTTTGTGTTCATTTCTCAACTCCTCAGCCCTAAAATCCCTAATGTATTGCGGACCTACATCATAGCCAACGAACTCTGGGTCTGGGGCAGTAACATGCAGTAGCCAAACCTTAGCTGAAAATTTATTGGCCATTGTTAACGCGGTCTCTAAAAGCTTTTCTTCTCCGCTATCGAAGTCTATGGTGACAAGTATATTTTTCATATTTCAAATTTGGCCTCGTTGACAACTATTTATAGTAAAAGATACGAAAATTTCAGTTTTAATCCAGAGTTATGTTTTGGATAAATGTTGAGTTTAAAAATCGGTATAAGATGGTTTATTTTGTGGCGCGCTCTAACCGGTCGTTAATCGATTTCCCAATGCCATAATCTGGTAAACGTTCAGCAATAATAATATCAAGGTCTTCCTTATCAAGGGTGTGAAGGGCATCGTAGAGTTTTGCGGCTGCTTCGTCTAAGTCGTTACCGGTGTTGGATAATACAATTTTAAAACTCACGTCATCATCTAAATACTCATTGAACACCAAAAGACCTATTTTAAGGCCTGAGTAATTTTTTATAGCGTTCTTGATGTTTGCCGTTAAAATTGTTTTGGTAATAGGAGCGTAGTGCCGATCTAACATACCTGGAGCACTAGGAAGGTCGTTGTTTTTGTTTTTTATTTTAATGGGACCAATAACAGACTCGATAGCTTCAATGGATGTTGAACCTAAGCGGTAAATGATGGGTTCGTCATCTTCAAATCCAATTATGGTGGATTCGATTCCCTTTTTACACGGACCACCATCTAGAACCAATTCTATGTCATCCTTAAAGTAGCCTTCAACATGCTCTGCCGTAGTTGGGCTAATACGATTAAAAGGATTGGCACTTGGAGCCGCTAGTGGGAAATCTAATTTATTTAAGAGTTCTAAAGTTAAAGGATGATTAGGCATTCTAACGGCAACTGTCGATTTACCAGAAGTAATTAAATCTGGGA
>CAZGDG010000007.1:19832-44786 GCA_964524415.1 uncultured Flavobacteriaceae bacterium | reverse complement strand
GCTACTAATTTGTTAGCCTTAAGTAACGTAATGGCCTTGTTTATGTCTTTAGAGATAATGCTCATTAAATACCAATAAGATTATGGTTATACTTAATGCGCTTCTAACCAATTGGCGCCTGTATCTATGTCAACCACCAAAGGAACTTTAAGCTCAAAGGCATTTTCCATTTCTGTTTTAACCAAAGTTTTAAGGGCCTCAAGTTCTTCCTTGTAAGCGTCAAAAACCAATTCATCATGCACTTGAAGCAGCATCTTTGATTTAAAATCACCTTCTTTAAGCTTCTTGTGAATTCTTATCATGGCAACCTTTATAATATCCGCTGCACTTCCTTGAATAGGAGCATTAACGGCATTACGCTCCGCAGCACCTCGGACTACAGCATTTCTAGAGTTGATATCTTTTAAATACCGTCTTCTGCCTAAAACCGTTTGCACATAACCGTGGTCCCTGGCAAAGTCAACCTGCTCATGAATAAAGCTTCTAAGTTTTGGGTAGGTTTCATAATAGGTGTCAATCAACTCTTTGGCTTCAGTGCGTGAAAGGTTGGTTTGATTGCTTAAGCCAAAGGCCGAAACACCATAAATAATTCCAAAGTTTACTGTTTTAGCGTTACTTCGCTGTTCTCTTGTCACCTCGTTTATTGGAACATTAAAAACTTTTGAAGCGGTTGAGGCATGGATGTCTTCTCCGTTTTTAAACGCTTGAATCATATTTTCCTCTTCGCTCAGTGCGGCAATGATTCTCAGTTCTATTTGTGAATAATCTGCCGCTAATAAGGTATAGTCTTCATTTCGTGGAATAAATGCCTTTCTTACTTGTCGACCTCTCTCAGTTCTTATTGGGATGTTCTGTAAATTAGGATTGTTACTGCTGAGACGTCCGGTAGCTGCTACGGTTTGCATATAGTCGGTATGGACACGGCCTGTGGATGGTTGTACTTGATTTGGCAGAGCCTCAACGTAAGTGCTTTTCAATTTAGAAAGCCCTCTATAATCTAATATATCCTGAACAATCTTGTGGTCTTTAGCTAGATAGCTCAAAACATCCTCTGCTGTCGAATATTGACCTGTTTTGGTTTTCTTAGGTTTGTCAACAAGCTTCATTTTTTCAAAAAGAATAACGCCCAATTGTTTGGGTGAAGCGATATTAAATTCCTCACCTGCAGCTTTGAAAATGCTTTTTTCCAATTCGGCTATATCAGAATTCAAAGCCTCAGCAAGGGAGTTTAAAAAGTCCTTATCAAGATTTATTCCTTCCAACTCCATGTCTGCTAAAACGCGTAAGAGTGGAATTTCAATGTCATCAAATAATTTTTGGGTATTGGCTTCGCCCAGTTCCTTCTCGAAATGTTCTTTTAATTGTAAAGTAATATCAGCATCTTCAACGGCATATTCTGTTTGTTTTTCTAAAGGAACTTCCCGCATGGATTTTTGGTTTTTTCCTTTTTTGCCGATAATGGATTCTATGGAGATGGGTGTATAGTTAAGATAGGTTTCTGCCAATACATCCATATTGTGGCGCATATCTGGATTTATTAAATAATGCGCTAGCATGGTATCAAATAATTTGCCCTTGACTTCGACATTGTATTTAGCCAGTACTTTAATGTCGTACTTTAAGTTTTGGCCAATTTTTTCTATCGCTTCGTTTTCAAAAAAAGGTCTTAATTCATCAATAAGCGATTGTGCTTCTTTTTGATCAGTTGGAAATGGCAAATAGAAACCTTTGCCAGCTTCCCAAGAAAAGGCTATTCCTACCAGTTCGGCCTCCAAGGGATTAAGACTTGTGGTTTCAGTATCAAAACAGACAGAGGTCTGTTTTGTCAAATTGTTTAAAAACAATTTGGTTCCCATGCCAGGAGCTACACTTTGATACAAGTGAGCTGTAGTTTCTAGAGTCTTTCTTTTTAAAGAAGATGCTGAATCTTTTTTGTTGTCGTCACTGTTTCCAAATAGGCTAAACTGACCTGCGCCAGCGTTTTTTGAAGTTGTCTTAGATGTATTAGTTGGTTTTTTTTCGGTATCATCTTTTGTAGAATTTGACGCTTGAGACGCTTCTTCTTGTGGCACAAATGTTTTGAGGAAATTATCAGTAAGACGTCTAAATTCCAATTCCTGAAAAATTTCTTTGACCTTGTCAACATCGGGATGGTTCAATTCAAAATCTGTAGCATCAAACTCTACAGGCACATCTAGCATTATTCGTGCTAGTTCTTTAGAAAGTCTTCCCAGTTCGGCATTGGCTTCAACTTTTTCTTTCATTTTTCCTTTGAGCTGGTCGGTATTTTCCAATAGCCCTTCCATACTCCCAAATTGCTGAATGAACTTTTTTGCCGTTTTCTCACCAACGCCTGGCAAACCAGGAATATTATCGCTAGAGTCGCCCATCATACCAAGAAAATCTATGACCTGTTCTGGTTTTTCAACATCAAATTTCTTTTTCACCTCTGGAATACCCCAAGTTTCGTAACCACCGCCAAAGACAGGTTTATACATAAAAATATTATCAGTAACCAATTGGGCAAAATCCTTATCTGGTGTTACCATAAACACTTTGTAGCCTTCTTTCTCAGCTTGCCTCGATAGGGTTCCAATAACATCGTCTGCCTCATAGCCTTCCTTGACCATAATTGGAATATGCATGGCTTCTAGAATATTGCATATATGAGGAATAGCTGTTCTAATGCCTTCTGGCGTTTCGTCCCGGTTGGCCTTGTAGGCTTCATACATTTCTACGCGATCTGTACTGCCCCCTTTATCAAAACATACGGCCAAATGGTCTGGTCGTTCCCGTTTAATAACATCTAAAAGTGAGTTCATAAAACCCATTATAGCTGACGTATCTTCGCCTTTTGAATTGATTCTAGGGTTTTTTATAAATGCATAATAACCTCGAAATATGAGGGCATAGGCATCGACTAAAAAGAGTCGTTTTTGTTCTGACATGAAGTTTAATTTTGAAGTCTATAAAACTACAAAACTTAAGGCTTGAAATGAAGGAATAGAGTTTTAAAAGTTAAAAGCAAAGTATTTAGAATTAACTGTCTTTTTTGGGACAAAAAAAGAAGGCCGCTCTCTACTACGACCTTCTTCGCTCAAAAATAATTGAAGACAATCCAATTATGTCTTTTATATTTTAACTAGACCAAATAGTCTACTTTTTAATAAAAGATTTATTTGTAAATCCACTATCGCTGAAAAGCCTAATGATGTAAATACCTTTTTGAAGGAATTTAACTTTTATGTTTTCAATTGAATGTGTTGTTAATAATCGTTTTCCCGTAAGATCAAAGATTTCAGCTCTATGAATATCTAAAGGTGATGTAACACTAATATAATCTGTCACTGGGTTTGGAAATATTTTTGTGGACTCCAGTTCCAATATACTAGTGCTTAAGGTCTCAGCAGTAGAAGAAATATCAAAATTCTTAAATGCAGGACTCGTTGCAAATTCCAATTCCCTGAATAATCTTAAATAATAAGTGCCTGCTGATAAATTAGAAAAGGTGCCGTTTTGTGAGAAACATTGTAAACCAATTCCATCACAGGCATCATATAGTTCAAACTGATTCCAAATGGTACCACTTTCAATATTTACATCGCCTTGTTCGGCAAGGGTAAATGTATACCATATATCCAAGTAGTCCATTACATCAGATGTACAACCTGTGGCACTTTCGATAATAGAACCGCCTAAAAAAGGTGTGGTTATGGTTGTTAGCTCTTCAGATAAATTTAAAGGGATAGCTGTTGTGCAATTGTCATTTTCATTTAATCTGAATGCAATTGCAGAGAACTCTAAAAACGCTGTGGTGAATGAATCTTCGATACTTCGGTAAACCCTTACTTTATAATTAGAGCCACCGGTTAAGCCTAAGGCTAACAAATCTCCTTCCCCACAAAATAGACTTTCGCCACTGCAAGTGTCAAATACTTCAAAATTATTAATAGTAGTATTGCCTCCATCGAGGAATAGGTTACAATCAAATGGCATTGTAAAGTCGTACCAAACATCTACATATTGCCCACTATCACTTGAACAGCCGCTTTCGCTATTGGGAAGGCAACCGCCAATATCAAAACTAACATCCTCTTCTAAAATACCTAAAGGAACATTGATGGAGTTAATACATTTATCATTAGAGGGTGTTTCAAAAGCTTGTATTGTAAAACTTGAAAATTGCGGGTCATCTGCAAGACTCAGTGTTCTGAATATACGTAGTAGTACATTGGTGTTGGCGCTGATATTAGTTAAAACAAGTTCTGCGCTATCGCAGGCTAGCAAATTGCCACTACAGGCATTTGTAGCGCCAATATTATTCCACGAAATGCTGCCGTCAATGACTACGTTACCATCAAACGGCATGGTAAAACTATACCAAACGTCCGCATAACTTGTTACGGTGCCGTCGCATCCTGGTTCATTATTCAAAGCAGCATTTGAAAGGTCGAAGTTTATTGTCGTCAAAGATGAACCTATGGTAATCGTCTCTGCAGAATTACAGTTATCATTCGCGGGTTGCGACAAGGATAGTGTAGTTGTCCCAAGAAACAAGAATAAGTAAATGGTTTTCATTTTTTTACCCTTGGGATTAAAATTTCACATCAACATCAAAGACGTTTCTTACATCTCTTATTATTGTATGTACATAATATGCAACTCCTAGCAGCAATTCACTGCCACCTAGAATTAGAGGGTTGATTTGCCCAAGGAATTGTACAGAAATATGGCCTGCCAAGAAGCCAGAATTCACTAATAAAATCAAGAAGAGTACTGTGGAGGTTTTCATAACTAATGAGATTTAAAATTAATAGCTCCTCAAACCTAACACGACTACCTGGAAACGGTCTAGATTATTCTTGCAAAAGCAAGGAGTATTTTGTCAAAATAAAGAAATATAAGAGGTAGTATTATGTCAATACATTCGTAAACGACATATAAACAGCTAGTTACGATAAGAGGTAGGGCTTTTGCCAAATTCTTCTTTAAACGTCTTGCTGAACCAATTAGGGTCATTAAAACCGGTGGCAAAAGCAATTTCAGAAACGTTTAAATCTGTGGTTTCGAGTAATTCCTTGCCTTTTTCCAACCTCACTTTTCTCATAAAGAGGGCAGTACTGGTATTGGATATGGCTTTTAGTTTACGGTACAATTGAGAGTCGCTCATAGCGAGATGCTGGGCCAACTCTGTAGGGCCAAAATTAGAGTCCTCAAGGTGCTCATTTATGGTTTCTATCACCGAATTTAAGAATATGAGATTTTTG
This sequence comes from uncultured Flavobacteriaceae bacterium, assembly GCA_964524415.1. Classification (GTDB taxonomy): domain Bacteria; phylum Bacteroidota; class Bacteroidia; order Flavobacteriales; family Flavobacteriaceae; genus Winogradskyella. Next base: position 39,519 of record CAZGDG010000007.1, on the reverse strand, counting down.
TCTGCACTTTTCTTAGGTCTATGTGAATGTGCAACGACAGTACCCATAGAATAGAATTCTTGTAGTTTTTTACGTTTCTCGATGAGCTTTTGCATGCGCAGCAACAGCTCTTCCTTTTGAAAGGGTTTGGTTAAATAGGCATCGGCACCACTTCCAATTCCTGCAATTTTATCCTCTTGCATAGCTTTAGAGGTTAACATTATAATGGGAATATGGTTGGTTTGAGTACTGTTTTGAAGCTTTTGTGTGAGTTCAAACCCGTCCATTACAGGCATCATAACGTCAGTAATTATAATGTCGGGAATGGTTTCGTTGGCCATTGTTAGCCCTTCCTCGCCATTTTGAGCAAATATGACCTTATAGTTAGGTCTTAAACATGAGGCAATAAAATGGGCCATATCTGTATTGTCTTCTACAATGAGTACAGAGTTGGCATCATCAATGGCAATGACATCATTAGACTTGGGAAAGACTACTCCACGATTCGTTGGGCTTTTTGGCAGGCTTATATCCTGAGTTGCAGCATTGGAAGTAATAGGAAGGTCTATAATAAAGGTGGTGCCACTGTTTTCTTTAGATTGTACCTTTAAATTGCCATCTAACAATTCTACCAATTCTTTGGTTAGCGCTAACCCTATTCCTGTACCTTGGGAAATTTTATGCGCACTATGTTCTACTTGATAAAAACGGTCAAAAATAAATGGTAGCTTGTCTTTGGGTATGCCATAACCTTCATCTTTTATTTTGAATTCCAATCTGTTTGCGGTAGTCTTATTTAAACTGATATCGACAGTTGAATTATCAGGAGAGAATTTTAAGGCATTTGAAATAAGGTTGGTAACAATCTGACGCATTTTTTCCGGATCAAAATCCATGTTTATTTTGCTTGGTTGGGCCTTAAAGCTCACGCTAATGCTTCTGTCTGCGGCAATGCTTTTAAAACTGTCAACAATTTGGGAAACGAAAGAAACTATGTCGGCATGAATATTTTCGATCTTAAGTTGGCCTTTTTCTAATTTGGCAAGATCCAGCATTTGGTTTACCAAACTCAATAGACTATAACTATTCTGCTCAATAGTGTCAAGCGACGTACTCACATCCTTGTCTTTTGAGAATCTAGCTTTAAGATTCTCTAAATAGCCTAAAACTATGGTTAAAGGTGTTCTAAATTCGTGTGTGATATTTGTGATAAAGCGTGTTTTAAGGTCATCTAATTCCTGCAGACGCCTACTCTCTTGCGCTGCTAGTTGGCGCTGTAAGCTAATTTTATAAAACGCATAAACAGTTCCTAAAAACAGCGCCAAATAAAAGAGGTACGCTATATTACTTTGATACCAAGGAGGGATAACCTCGATTTGTAAGGCCAAAGGTTCTTTTTCCCAAATAATATTTCTGGATGTGCCTTGAATTTTTAAAACATGTTTTCCTTTAGGAAGATCTAATAAGGGAATTTCTCTGTCGTCAGAGAGATTGTTCCATTCATTGTCATCCAAGGAATACACAAATTGATTGTTTTTGTTGGGTCTTAAGTCTAAATCCGAAAAGGAAATATAACAGGGAAAATCGGTATGCCTTAGTGTAATTTGATCTGTTTCTGTTATGCTCTTGGTAATAATTCCAGAATTGAGCAAGGGATTGATTTCCTGATCTTTAATCCGCAAAGAGGTGAAGGTTAAAGTCCCGGGAACATCTAGTTGAGGAACATTTCTAGGATTAAAAATATTGACTCCGTTGATACCTCCAACATAGATTTCGTTCGTGTCTTTATTGTAATAATGTGCGCCTAGATTAAACTCGGAGCTTTGTAAACCATCATTTGGTGTATAGTTGGTAAAGACTTCAGTTTTTTTGTTAAATCGAAACAACCCGCCATTTGTTGTTAGCCAGAGGTTATTGTCTTGGTCTTCTGTAATGCTGTAAACAAAGGTATTGCTTAACCCTTGGTCCAAACCATAACGCTTAAACGTTTTATTTTGGGAGTTAAATTTATTAAATCCATCCTGTGTGGCTACCCATAGCGTACCATTGGCATCGTGCCACGTATGCAAGGTAGTATTGCTACTTATTGTTGTTGTATCGGTTTCCTCGTTAAAAAAATTGGTAAATATGGGTTCCTCATAGTTATCAGCATTAAAATGAAGCTTGTTAAGTCCTTCTTCAGATGTTATCCAATAATCCATGTTTTTGTCCTGAGACATATTATAGGTGAAGTTAGAACTTATGGAATTTCCATTTGCCTTGGTTTTGTAATGCTCAAAGGCGATATTGTTTTTTCCAACATCACCAACAAAACGATTGACACCGCCTCCGTACGTCATAATCCAAACGGTTCCATTATGGTCCACAAAGACACCTCTTGTAGCATCTGAGCTTAAGGATTTAGGATTTTCGTTATCGTGATAGAAGCTGATTATTTTAGGCGATTTTGGGTTGAAGTTATTTAAGTCGATAATTGAAGCACCTTTTATAGTACCAACCCACATGTAATTGTTATGGTCTATGGCTAGGCTTCTAATGACATTAAATGCCAAAGCCTCATTAGTGTTTTCCTTAGTTATGTATGTGACATTACCTTGATTGTCTATGCAGTTAATACCCTTTCTGGTTCCTACAAAAATGAAGTCATCGTTTTTGGCAAATGATAGTGTAAAGGCATTGTTCAGTTTTATCTCAGAAGTTGTATTGATGGTTTTGAAAACGGGCTGTGCTAACGGAACAACGTCTAGATTATTGGTGCCTATCCAGAGTAAACTCCCATCCGTGTATGTGTCATAAACACGATTTGAGGTTATGGAATTGCGGTGGCTCTGTTCTCCAAAGTAAGATTTTATGTCCTGAAACTTGAGGTCTTTGTCATCAAAATCCTTGGCAATATAGAGCCCATCAAAAGTTCCAATATAAAATATGTTTTCACTAACATCAATTGATGATACCCTCAACTTTTCCTTAGATTCTATCTTTTCATTAAGGGTAATTTTAGAAAGCCGTTTTTTATTTTTTTCACAAATAAAAAGTCCGTTAATGGTGCCTAGCCAAATGTTGTTATTCTCAATAAATAAGGCTTCGATGGTTCCAATAGGGAGACTAAGCTTTATTTCTTCGAGTTTAATAGGTGCCTTTAAGTTAGATTCAGACACAAAAAGTCTACCATCTTGTGTACTTACATACAAGCTATCATTATTAACAAAGGTTCTGTTGAATTGTAATGTTTCACCATTAACTTCAGATATTTTATAGAATGTATCGCCTCCATTTTCAAATATGTAAATACCTTGATTTAAAACGGTTGCAATTACAGTTCCGTCAGAAGTTTTGGATATACTCGTACAATTGCCTGTATTTACCAGTGATGAATTAAAGCTGTTGACCTGTGAGTTGTATATCGAAATGCCGTTATCATTGGTGCCAATCCAGATATTACCTTCATTGTCTTCTAATAGTGTGTTGATGAAGTTGCCCGATAAACTAAGACTATCATTTTTTTGATTTTTATAAACCTTGAATGACGTACCATCAAATCTGTTTAACCCGTCTTGTGTACCCAACCATAAAAAGCCATTGGAATCCTTCAATATGGTTCTGATGGTTTCTTGCGATAATCCGTCTTTTATGCCGTAATGATAAAAGGTGTAATTCTGGCCAAAAGCTGTTAAACTGACTAGGCAAAGAAGTAAGAAAATGATAGTATTAGGTAATCTTCTAAAACAACAGTTAAGTAAATAAGCCATTAGAGAAAAATAGTCCTCACTAAAATACTAAAACTTAAACATATTTGAAACGCTGGTTGCAATGAAGTTTTAAGCAGAGATTCATTACTATAACGGCATATCTTTATGACCTTATGTGCAGTTGTATAACTAATTAAACAAATAAAAAAAGCCAGAACATTGTTCTGGCCCAATTAATAGCACATTTATATTCTATTAGCAAAGTTTTACAGTTTTCACCTTAATTTGAAGACTCTTTCTGTAGGCCTTTATGCTAATAATATCATTACTTTTCTTTCGGTTAATCTTAAGGACTTTAGCCTTCATTTCTGAAGATAATTTTGATTTTTTGGCCATAGGTTGTTCAAACTTAGTCTGTTTTTCAACCTCGTTACCTTCTATCGTAGCGGTAGTTGACTGACCAAAACTTAGGGCTGAAACGGTAAGAAAAACTAATATGGCACAAAATTTTTTCATAAAAGAAGTCCTTTTTCTTTAACTTCGATACAAAGAAACAACGCAATCCAAGTTGGACTTTAATATTTTGGATGAAACAAGGGGATAATCAGATGATTTACATGCTCAAGTTAAAAACATCGATGAAATGCATAAAATAAGCTTTAAGCCCTTTAAAAATGCTATGTTTCTCTATCTAAAAATGACGGTTTTTCTTTAAAATACGTTGCTTTACAGATAACATCGACGAAATGCACAAACAAGAATCGCTTTAAAAAAATAGCATACTGTACACTATGAAAACGCACCGAGATAATCCCTTTTTTGACCTTTTCTCAAAGCAAAAATCAAATCAATATAAGGTTGGTAAAACTACCTACAAGGAAAGAATAAAAAAGCTGAACTCGCTACAAACAGCAATAGAAAAGACCTATAGAATGGCCATACAGGAAGCATTGTTCGAAGATTTGGGCAAGCCAAAGGTCGAAAGTGAGATGACTGAAATCTATCAAATTATAAGTGATATAAAGTTTGTGAAAAAGCATTTACGCCAATGGATGCAAAAGCAACGCGTCAGTACTCCTATGTCTATGTTGGGTTCAAGTTCTTATTATGTTTACGAATCAAAAGGCGTTTGTTTAATTATTTCACCTTGGAATTTCCCTTTTAATTTAACTTTTGGGCCTTTGATTTCTGCAATTGCGGCGGGAAATACGGCCATTATTAAGCCTTCTGAAATGACACCTCGGTCGTCGTCGTTGATGAAAACGATAGTAGAATCTGTTTTTAATGAAGATGAGGTAGCTTTAATTGAAGGGGAAGTTGAAGTAGCAACAGCCCTTCTTGCATTGCCTTTTAATCACATCTTTTTTACAGGGTCGCCTCAAGTAGGAAAAATTGTTATGAAAGCCGCAGCAAAAAATCTAGCCTCTGTTACCCTGGAACTTGGAGGCAAATCACCAACGGTCGTAGACAAAACTTCAAATTTGGAGTTAGCGGCTAAACGGATTGTTTGGGGCAAGTTCCTTAATTCTGGTCAAATCTGTGTGTCACCAGATTATGTACTGATTGATGCCGAGATAAAGGGCACGTTTATTGAACACTGTAAAAAGTGGATTAAAACATATTATGGCGAAACACCGGAAACGTCAGACTCATACGGTAAAATAGTCACAAAAAAGCACTTTAAAAGATTAAATTCCTACCTAGAAGACGCTCAAGAAAAAGGTGCAAAAGTTGAAATCGGTGGACAGAATAACGAAAACCAAAAATATATTGCACCAACTATTTTAACGGAGCTAAACCAAGATGCCACAGTGTTGCAAGAAGAAATTTTTGGCCCTTTACTGCCAATTGTTACTTATAAGACTTTGGAAGAGGCTATTGAATACATCAATTCCAAGGAGCGTCCATTGGCTTTATATATTTACAGTAAGTCAAAAAAGAATATTGAAAAGATAATTTCAAATACTAGAGCAGGAGGGACTTGTATTAACAATAGTATTGTGCACTATGCTAATCACAATCTTCCTTTTGGAGGCATTAATAATAGTGGTATTGGAAAAAGCCATGGATTCCATGGATTTAAGGCCTTTTCAAATGAACGCGCTATAGTAAAACAATCTCGATTCGGAATTACGGAATTACTGTTTCCGCCTTACACCAAATACAAAGAAAAAATGGCTAGGTTTACGATTAAGTGGTTTTAAAACAAAAAGTCGCCCCCTACAGCGACTTTAAGTTGTTTATTAATTTGGATATTAAATTAATAGCACTTTAAAAATAAATTTAAATCAACGATCGATGAAAAATTTATAGTAAGGTGTAACTATTTTTTAGTGAAAGGTTCGTTTATCAAAAAAAGCCGCTCCCTACTGCGGCTTTTTTTCTTGACTGATTGGCTAAAACCAGTTCAGTCTCAAAACAAAATGTTCTATTTCATCCAAACTAATAGAAGTGCGTTTAGTCCTCTGCTGAAGCAGTAAAAGTATTAGAATTAGCATAATTTCTTGACGTTTTCTCAATGGCAAGCAACCTTGCTTCTAACTGGTTCATGCGTTCTAGTTGTATTTTCAATTTTTTGTTTTCTGCTTCAAGGGCTTTAACTTTAGTATCCAATTCTTGAATGGCTTTGACAGCTACGGGAATAACCTTATCATAATCAACAGCCCACAAGGTTTTGCTCTCATCTTCAGGTTTCTCAACAGCCTCCGGCAGAATCTCATACAGCTCTTGAGCAATGAAACCAATGGTGTTTTTACCTCCGGGCGATAGGGTTAAAATGCCTTCTTCAGAAAAATTCCCATCATACTGTTTATAGCGTTTAGGTGTCATCTTTTGTATTAAACAAAGCGCATTTTCAATTTTTTTCTGTTCACTTTTTATACGATTATCGCTATAGGTAATCCATGCATTGGCACGACCACGACCAGTACCTATAACCGCACTATTAGGAAGATCTATGGCATATATTGGATTATTAAGATTCAAACCCAATTGTCCGTTAACTTCAACCGTATTATCTCCGTAAATCTCCATGATGTTTCCTGAACCAGAATGAAATATATTGAGACGGCTATCAGTAACGGTATTATCTGCTCTTCCGTAGATTAACCAAGTGTTAGTTGTTTCGACTGCATTTGTAAAACGTATTCTAGCACCATCATTTCCTCCCGCTTCTTCTAATTCTATGTGGGAGTTGGTTCCATTACTATCTTGTCTTATGTTAAGTCTGGCCGTTGCATTATCTAACTCACCAATACTTAATCTTGAAGATATATAGTTTCTACCAAGGAAATAGCCAGCCCAACCATTGTTTACATTGACATTATTGTAGGTTCCAAAGTGCATGCCACCAGCTCCACTACTAATTACGTTGTATGTGCCGTATTTATTTCCGCTACCGGTAGCAGTATTTGTGAATTCTGTTCTACTGCCGTAATAATTTCCATTGGCGAGATTGCTAAAAGTGCTGTAAACGCCGTTCATACCTCCCGCGCCAGGCGTACCATTGCTAAAAGCATTGCGTACAGCCGTAGTTTCATTGGCAGATGAGGCTCTATCGAATTCGTTATACATTCCAAAAAGGTTGTTGGCACTTGTTCCCCGCATTCCATTATATACACCATATTGATTTCCTGTACCACTATTATCTAAATTATTGAACGTACCAAACTGAAAGGAAGGCGTTGCTCCACTAAGAAAATTTCGAGTTCCGTATTGGTTACCGTTAGCATTAGACCCAATTCGATTAAAAATACCATATTTCTGTCCAGAGCCAGTACCGTCCACATCAGAAAAGAAGCCATGGCTACGGCCCGTTCCATTACCAGATTTAGAAACATATATAGCGGAAGTTTCGCTAGTCGAGTTGTCGGTTTTGATCACATTGATTCCTCTTAAATCAGCACTTGAATTATTCTCTATGTCCAATGGATAATCAGCTATAGTTTTACCAATGGCAACATGGCCTTGTGTATAAATATCATCATTAATATCATTGGGTTTAGAGGTTGTGGCCTCCTCATACCAATCTATTTCATCATTAACAAGAGCTGTAGGTTCTACAAAACTGACTTGCCCTGAACCATTGGTTGCTAGAATTTGATTAGCAGTTCCATCGGCTATGGGGAAGGCATATCCAGTCCCTGAAGGATTACCAATTTGAAATTCACTATTAGTTCTTAAAAGGTTTCCGGTTGAGGTATTGTCGGTGCCAAATTCACCATATATTAACGCATTTGAAGCATTGGCATTGGTGTTTTCAATAAAAAGTGTATTGCTTATGTTGGAAGAACTGCCTGCTCTATGACCAATGTACACATTACCACTTACACTCACAGTACCGCCTGTAAGTGCACCAAGAAATGTGTTATTATCGCCAGATAAGATATTTAAACCTGCTCTGTAACCTATACCAACATTGTTATCACCATTATTATTTAGCATTAGACTTTCAGTTCCTAATGCCGTATTGTTATTTCCAAAACGATTTGATTGCATTGCATTAGATCCAAGAGCTGTATTATTATTTCCTTGATCATTTGTAGCTAATGAAAGATATCCAACAGCAGTATTGTTTGTTCTATTGGCTCCTTCCGCTAAACTCAAATATCCTATACCTACATTTCTATTGTCTGTGCCATCATCCTCAAGGCCAGCAAGCTCACCTATAAATAAGGAAGATCCGTTTTGTGATCCATCATCGTCAGATTTTCCATCTAATAGATTGTTTATTTTTCTGGCTCCACTAAGAAAAATCCAGTCAGTAATGGACTGGTCCCAATAATAAAACCCCTTACCAGAGAATCCTGCACCAGTATAAAACACCAGCATACCATCTTGATTAGCCGTCATTGATGCACTTGCCGGTAAATTAGACATCCTAGGAATAAGGATGCCATCCAAGTTTGTTGGAGCAGTCGGGCTGGATGCGGTTATGTCTAATTGGGCCTGTGGATTCGTATTGCCCACGCCAACCTGGCTAAAACTCAGAGTAATATAACACATAGCCAATGCACTAGTAAGGAAAATCTTCGCTTTCATAAGTTTTTTGTTTTGAGCTGTTAAAACTTGAATAATTGTTGCTAAAAAGCACAGTAGAGAAACTGAACAAGTTTTAACCTTGATTATCAGCTATATAAAACTAGTTTTTGGTTACCAGATTGAGAAAATTTTTTAGTAAGGCGTTTTTTTTCTTTAGCGAATACAGATAAGCCTATTTATAGGTCTTTTAACTTGCTTGTAACAAGGCTTTTTTGTGAGGCGCTCAAAGGAATGTTTTCGGATTCCAATGAAATGGTGTTTTTGTTTACGCTTAAAATATGATTTAGATTTACCACATAAGAGCGATGGGTTTTTATGAATTCAGTGTTCTCTAATTGCTCAAAGACGTGCTTTAGGGTGTGTGGAACCAAGTATGTTTGGGATTGGGTAACTATATAACAGTAATTATCAAAAGCTTTAAGATAATAAATGGTATTCTGGTTAATGCGGTGCAAACGCCCTTCATGCTTGATGGTGAGAAACTGTTGTTTAGACTCGGAATAGTTGTGCCAGGCTAATTCAATATTGGTTCGTAGTCCAGTTTCCGTAAATGGTTTTACAATATATCCTAAAGGATTGGTCTGTTTAACGCGATTAATGGTGCTAGGGTCTGTTTGGGAGGATAAAAACAAATAAGGTTGCTGTATTTTATCTAGTTCTAGTGCGAGATCTACGCCATCCTTATGGCCTTCTAATTGAATATCTATTAAGACTAAATCAGGGTTTAGTCGTTCTATATCCTTAATGGCGCTTTTAAAATTATCAGTATTTCCAAGGGCATAAAAACCCTGTTTACGCAAGGCCACTTCAATAGTCGAAACAATTAGAGGCTCATCTTCAACGATATAAATATTCAGAGATTTCAACCGTTTGTTGTGTTTTGACCTATGAAATTAATAAAAATGTAATGGTTAGGACTTGTTTTTTAGTAAGGATGGCTCTTTTTTTAGGGACTACCAGTTGTATTACTGTTTTATAAGGCATTGAATTTAGTAATACATAATATAGCTGATGTACGCTTTCCTGGTTCGGAGTGATGTGTGAGTGTCGCCTGTAATTTTTTAGAGAGGGCTTTTATTAAGGTTAAGCCAAAGGAGTCCTCCTTAATTTTTCCGTCAAACCCTTTGCCATTATCGGTTACTTTTAAAAAGAGGCGGTTTCTGTCTCGTGAAAATGATATGTTTATGGTGCTGGTTGTATTAACTTCATCAAATGCATGTTTTAAGGTGTTAACTATAAGCTCATTTAAAATTAAACCAAGCGGCGTAATAGTCTCAATATCCAATACTATGGGTTCTATGTGAGTAGTATAAGAAATAGATTCTGATTTAAACTGATGGGTTTCAAAGATATCCGTTATAAGATCCTTGAAATAGTCTTCAGTATTAATACCCACTAGCTCATCCTTATTGTATAATTTTTGATGAACCAGAACCATTGAGCGCACACGATTCTCGGCCTCTTTTATAGCAACTTTGGCCTCGTTGTCCATGACGCTTTCAGATTGTAAATACAGTAGACTAGATACAATTTGAAAACTGTTCTTTACTCGGTGGTGGGTTTCTTTGAGAAGCACGTTTTTTTCATCTATCGTAGCTTCAAGAAGTAGCTTTTGCTTTGCGAGTTGAATGTTTTTCTTTCTATTTTTATAAAAAAAGAACCCTAGAACCAAGGCAAGCAATAGGCCAGAACCCGCCAGATAGGCGTACAATTTGCTCTCGCGCTCTTTAGCTTGGAGTTCTAAGGCATTCAATGCTTGTTCCTTATTAAACTCATATTGCATTTCTTGCTGTGTCTGCTTTTTTATGTTATTCTCGTTAAAAATAGAATCCTTGGTCTTTGAAAGTAGTTCTAAATTTTCCAGGGCTTTGTTATAAAGGCCTGTTTTTTTGTAGGCGTTCATCAGGCACTCACTGGCTTCAGCAATGAGTTCTAGGTTTCCGCTTTTAAGTGCTAGCGCTTTTGCAGCTTCACAATCTTTAATGGCTTTTTCTGGTTGGGATATGACATTATATAAATGGCCTCTGTAGTTTTTGGCAATAATAATACTTTCGTCTGGACCATTTTCCAGGTAATAGTCATGGGCACGATTTAGATTGATTAATGCCTCGTCATATGCTCTTAATTTGGTTTGTGCATGACCGATATTTAATGTAGAACTCATTATAAATCTCTCCGGGGCATTTCCAAATTGTTTTAATTCTTTTCCCTTCTCAAATAGATTTAGGGCATCATCATATTTTCCTTGATTTAATAATAACTCCCCATTATTTGAAATAATAATTCCCGCATTAACAAAAGATTTTAAGTCTAAGGCAGATTGATAGGCTTTATTGTAGTAACGAGATGCCTTACTGAACTCTTCCATCTGATTGTAATAATTCGCAAGGCTATTGTTTAATACCAAGCTCTCTCCTTTGTATTTTCTAATTTGTTCATTATCTAGAAGTGTTGTGTCTATTTTATCTAAGGACGATTGAGCTTGTAACATATAATCGATAGCTTGGGATATGTTTCCTCTTTTTCGATAAATGCCACTTTTGGTCATGAGATTACTTGCTCTTAAAAACGGCATCGTCTCATCGTTAACATATTGTATGGACTTGTTAACATAAACTTCTGCCGAATCTAAATTAGAGTTGAAAAAAAAGTAATTCCCTAAAGAATAATAGGAGTTGGCCAACAATTTATCAGTTTTACTTTGCTCCGAAATGGAAACGGCTTCATCTATCAATATTCTAGTGCCTGCCGTATAGCGCAGACGGCCAGCATTGCTGGTAAGCAGTTTAATCTTCTCATAGTTATCTGAAGTAGATTCAGCCTGCATTAAAAGCGAATCTATAAGCATTTGCCGGTCAGAATTGCCCTGTTGTGCATTTCCATACAGGCATAAATAGCAACACAGTAGGACAAATAAAAATCGATTCAAGAGTGAAAACGTTTAGTAAAAGCCTTTACAAGTTATGAATTTTTGGAAGTATTATAAAACTTGGTTTCCAAAGCCTCATTTTCACCATCCTGATACTTCGTCATGGTAAATCCTTTGTGAATGGCGTAACTGCCTGTTTCCCCTTTTTTGTTTACGGCAATATAACCCACTTGAAAATCCTTGTAATTACTTTCGGGTTTAGACACTATACGCTCAATAGCCTCTTCACAGGCTTCTTGTGGTGATTTACCTTGGCGCATTAATTCCACAACCAAAAAACTTCCAACAGTTTTCACAACTTCCTCTCCAAGCCCAGTGGCGACGCAAGCCCCAATTTCATTATCTACAAATAACCCAGAGCCAATAATAGGAGAGTCGCCAACACGTCCAGCCATTTTATAGGCCAAACCACTCGTGGTACAAGCACCGGAAATATCACCATTCTTATCAATGGCTAGCATACCAATCGTGTCATGATTTTCTATGTTAATGATAGGTTTGTATTCGCTTTCTACTTTCCAGTCTTCCCAAGCTTTTTTAGAGGCTTCTGTTAATAAATCCTCGGGTTGAAATCCGCTAGAAATAGCAAACTGTTTGGCACCATCACCTGCTAACATGACGTGAGGTGTGTCTTCCATAACCTTACGAGCCACGGAAACGGCATGTTTGATTTCTTTTAAATAGACAACCGCACCGCAATCTCCTTTGTGATTCATAATACAAGCATCAAGAGTTACGTGCCCATCGCGATCGGGCAAACCACCTTTGCCTACGGATTGCCCTTTTTCGTTGGCTTCCTCCACTCTACAACCTCGTTCCACCGCATCAAGCGCATTACCGCCTTGCTTAAGGACTTCCATAGCAGCGGATGTCGCATTTTTAACATTCCAGGTAGCTATGACTAGAGGTAGGCTTGCAGTATTTTCCATAGTACTTCCTGTGGCTTCAGAAATTTCTTTTTTATCGGAATTAGTACAATTGGTTAATGTCGCTCCAATAGCAATACCTGCGCTTGTTAGAGAGGTTTTTTTAATGAATTGTCTTCTTTTCATAGTAATAGGATTTAGTAAGTAACACCTTGTCTGTCCAATACTGATTTCGTTCTAAAGGCGTAGAAAAATAAATATAGAAAACAAACTACTGCTACCCAATAGGATGATTGTATACTAAAGATATCAGCTATTTTACCCTGAAGTGGTGGAATGATTGCTCCGCCTAATATCATCATAATTAAAAAGGCCGAACCTTGGGAGGTGTATTTGCCCAATCCGGCAATACTCAGGGTAAATATACAGGGCCACATTATAGAGCAAAATAGCCCTCCAGACAAAAAGGCAAAGAGCGCTAAATGACCCGTTGTAAATAAACCTATCAACATACCTAGGATACCAAATAGGCTAAATATTTTCATGGTTCTCACAGGATTATCCTTAGCAAGAAAAAAACCAATTATTTGAACCGCTATACAAACACAGAATATAAGTATCTCGTTCATGGTGTAGTCGCCATAATTGACTAAAAGAATTACACCAAAAGCAACATAAGGGACAATAATTAATAGTGCTTTTTTCAAACCCTTACTGGGATTAAAAACGGTTATAGCTCCTACCCAGCGCCCAATCATTAGTCCGCCCCAATAAAGGGATATAAAAGGTGCTATTTCTGCATCATTAAACACAGGTAAGCCTAGAGGATTTAAATTTGAGGCTTTGTCTGCAACAGATTTTAAGAGCTCTCCCAAATTACTTTGTATCGTCACTTCAACTCCAACATATGTGAAAATGGCTAGCATACCCAAGACAAGTTGAGGATAGCGCATGGCGCCCCAACCTTTAGATGATTTGCTTGCCATAGAATTGGCTATTACAGCGGTAGCAACTACAGCTAAAAGTGCCACAAAGAGCAGTAACAAGCGTGTGTTTTCAGTGTTAGAAGAGACGTCGATTTCATCAGAATAAGTAGTAAAAATATATCCAAAGCAACCAACAATTACCACTGTTAAAAAGATGAGAAGGTTTCTAGCCTTATTCGCTGGTTCAAAAACTGTTTCTGATTTTAGTTCCGGTAATTTTTTTGAAAAGTGAAATAATGCTGCAGCTAATAAAAATAGCAGACCAACACCAATGTATAACAGTTGGATGGTTGTCAATTTTATTTCATTATTTTTAATCATTTCTGTTAATTCCTCACCGCTTACTGCCGAGCCAAACAAAATAAAGGATACTACAACAGGACCTATCGTTGTTCCGAACGAATTAATGCCACCAGCCAAATTTAAACGGTGCGAACCAGTTTCGGGTTTTCCTAATGCAATTGCAAAAGGGTTGGCCGTAGTCTGCTGTAATGAAAAACCTAATCCAACTATGAAAAGCGCTAAGAGAATGTAATAAAAGATGTGCGTTTGACCTTGTTCTGCACTGGCAAGGGATGGATACATTGCAAAGGCTCCGACTGCCGATAAGAGCAAACCGTAAATAATACCATTTTTGTAACCCCAAGAATTTATGATATCCTTTTTTATGCCACTTGAAATAATGAATAATAGAAGTGCTCCAAGATAATAAGCGCCATAGAATGCAAAATCCACTAACTGGGATTGAAACTGATCAATATTGAAATAAGTTTTACAAAAAGGAATAAACACACCATTTGAGGCTGCAATAAAGCCCCAGAAAAAAAATACTGTAACAAGGGTAGCTAGGGCAGATTGATTATTGGTCTTTGTCATATTTTAGTTAGTTAGAGTTTAAGATATCAATTAGTCTATGGTAATTTCGTCTACAAAAATCCAGCTTCTACCATCATGTTTGTGACCTAAATGCCATTCAGGTAGCTCGCCAAGTTTTTTTGCTACGAGCTTAATGTATCTAGCCTTAACATCAGACGCTAAAAAATTTATGGTTTTTATTTCTGAATCTTCTGCTGGTTTGGTAGCATCAATAGCGATTTTTGGTGAAACTGGAGTGAAGGTTTTAGAATCTTCTGAAACCAAGCAGGCCACTTCCATGGGATAAAAAATCCATGACCGTTGGTCTTGTAGAAAGTTGAGGTTTACGTTATTTATGGCTTTAACACTTCCAAGGTCAACAATAGCAACCACATCTTCATTCCAATAGCCTTGCCATGTTCCAGTTCTAAAGTCCTTGGTCCCAAAAATACCATCAATCAAGGCGTCATTGCCTCCAGCATTGTATTGATTGGCATAATCCGTTTCCAGTTTTATAGAAAGGTTTGGGTCAATTTTATAAAACTGGGTTTCGATAGTAGCACTTTTTTTATCATCTTTTTCTGAGTACACTGTCAGTATAGTTGGTTCTGAAATTGTAAATGAATCGCTGTAGGCTTTCATTTCACCATCACCCAAGCTGTAGTAAATAGTCACATCTTTTGCAGCACATTGGAGAGTGACTTCGGTTTGCCCTTTAAAAGCTACGTCTCCTTCGGCAATGAAAGGCGCAGGAACGATAATGTGATCATCAATTGACGTTTGAGGTTCTTGGCCATCTCGGCTTCCCCAAACCGCTGGATTATCAGTCATATGAAATTCAAGAACACCGCCATTCATTATTTCGCTATGAGTAAGGTAAGTTCTATCTAGTTTTTCATCATTTAGATATACGTGTTCAACATATATATTGGAGGCACTTAAGCTATGGGCCTTAATCGTAAATTGGTTGCCATTTTCCAAATTTATAGTCGCTTTATCCATAAGCGGCGAACCAATGGCATATTCATTGCTGCCTGGAGTTACGGGATAAAATCCCATAGCAGAAAAGACATACCAAGCACTCATTTGGCCACAATCCTCATTGCCAGAAATACCATCTGGGGCATTTTGGTACAATTCCGTTAAAATGTGATAAACCTTTTCTTGGGTTTTATGCGGCCGATTAACATAATTGTACAGGTAAGCCATATGATGACTGGGTTCGTTTCCGTGAGCGTACTGTCCTATGAGGCCTGTTATATCTGCTTGATTTCGACCAGTAGTACTGGCTTTAGCGGTGAAAACAGAATCCAAATGTTTTTCAAACTGACGTTTTCCACCGTGTAATTCCATTAAACCTGTAATGTCCTGTGGAACATAATTACTGTATTGCCAAGCATTAGCTTCGGTATAATTAAAATTAACTTCGTAGGGATCGAACGGAGCAAACCAGGTATTGCGAAAGCGGCCACGCATAAATTTAGAACTTGGATTAAACACATTCTTATAATACTGTGCCCTTTGCGTAAACAGCTTGTAATCGTCATCTTTACCTAAGGCCTTTGCCATTTGGGCTATGGTCCAGTCGTCATAGGCATACTCCAAGGTTTTGGATACGGATTCACTTTCGTCTTCAACAGGAATAAAACCATTGGCTTTATAGGCTGCTAAACCTAGTTTATCCTGATTGGCTGAGTGTTTCATGGCTTCAAAGGCTTTTTCAACGTCATAATTCCTGATGCCTTTGAGATAGGCATCTGCAATTACGGGAACTGCGTGATAGCCAATCATACAGCCTGTATAGTTAGCAGATAAGTCCCAAATAGGCATAATACCGCCTTCATCGTATTTTGCCAAGAAAGTATTAATAAAGTCGTTGCTGCGGTTTTCCTCTATTATAGTGTACAAGGGATGCGCAGCACGATAGGTATCCCATAGCGAAAATACCGTGTAATAATCGAAATCTGCCTGATGAATTTCTAAGTCCATACCTCTGTAGCGTCCATCGACATCTTGGTATCTATTTGGAGCCAACATGGCATGATATAAAGACGTATAAAAATTGGTTTTGTAATCTGTATTTGGGCTTTCAACAATAATTTTTGAAAGCTGTTGCTCCCAATAGTTTTGACCTTCTTTTTTAATGTCTTCGAAGGACTTATTACCAATTTCAGCCATCATATTTTCTTTCGCACCATGGTCATCAACGGCACTAATTCCTATTTTCACATGGACAGGGTCGTTCTTAGGATTGTTAAATTCAACTACAGCCTGTTTGGCTAAAAATTTGTAGTTCTTGCTAAGAGGTGTTCCATTTTCATTATAGGCCATGGATTTTATGGGATGGGAGAACTTTAGGTAATAAAAAAGGCGCTGGTCCTCAGCCCATGCCTTAGAGTGCCTGTGACCTCTCAAAGTAACGGAATCGATATACTCTATCTTATAATCTAACAGTTCGTCACGATGGGCTAAATCTATGACCATGAACTGGTTTTGAGAATTGGGATATTGATATCTATGAATACCACTTCGTAATGAAACCGTTAGTTCTACATCAATATTTGTGGCATCTAAAAGTACCTTGTAATAGCCAGGTTCAGCGACTTCATTGTCATGAGTGAATGGAGCGCGATAGCCAGGGTTCCCGTCGGCACCATTATTAAATTGAATAGAAGTTGTAGGCATAAGCAAAACGTCGCCATAATCTGAGACTCCTGTCCCGCTTAAATGCGTATGGGAAAACCCATAAATGTAATTATCAGAGTAGTGATATCCTGAGCAGCCATCCCATCCATCGAGTCTAGTGTCAGGACTTAGCTGCATCATTCCGAATGGTAAAGAGGCGCCAGGATAGGTGTGGCCGTGACCACCAGTGCCAATGAAGGGATTCACATAATTTATAAGTGGTTGGTCCTTTGTGGCAGGAAGGATTGAATTAGACTTGGAACAACTTACTATTGAAATACCTAGGAATAAAAGAAAAAATAGTTTTAAACGCATTGAAAAAGGATTCCTTATTTTAGTGGAACTAATATACTAAAATGCACCTCAATAGGTTTTTATCTGTTCTCTTTTTAACTCTAGTAGTTTTTAGATGTTCAAATCCTACTGTATTCATTGAAGAGACGGCACTTATTCCTATTCCGGAATCTATAGAAATAAAAGACTCCTATTTCAAAATTAATTCCAACACAGGTGTAAGGTATGACAATTCTATTTTTAAAATAAGTGGTCCATTTCTCAAAACATTTATCAAAGAGGGAAGTGGTATCGACCTCATGGAGGGTAATGATATTGTTTTTTATCATAAACCACAATTGACCCATGAGTCCTATGAATTAGATATTGCACCATCGAAAATTAGCATTTGGGCAAGTTCAGATCAAGGTGCGTTTTATGCCATTCAAACCTTACGACAATTACTGCCAGTTGCTTTAGAGAATGGTACTTATGATAAAACCGATCTATTTCTTAAATGCCAAACCATTGCAGATGCACCACAATTTGAATACAGAGGAATGCACTTGGATGTGGGCAGGCATATGTATTCAGTAGATTTCATAAAGAAATACATAGATGCACTAGCCTTATTAAAGATGAATACCTTTCATTGGCATTTAACTGAAGATCAAGGCTGGCGGATAGAAATAAAAAAGTATCCGAAACTTCAAGAAGTAGCGGCCTACAGGAAGGAAACTTTAGTTGGTCACTACAATGACCAGCCACATCGGTTTGGTGGCGAACGCTATGGAGGGTATTATACTCAAAACGAGATAAGCGATATTGTGGCCTATGCCCAAGAACGTTTTGTGACCATTATTCCAGAAATTGAAATGCCAGGCCACAGTCAGGCTGCCATTGCAGCCTATCCGCAACTTGGGTGCACAGGTAATAATGTTGAAGTAGCTACTAAATGGGGCGTTTTTGAAGAAATTTATTGCCCAAAAGAAAGCACCTTTCAGTTTTTGGAAGATGTGATTGATGAAGTCATTGCCTTATTTCCTGGGAAGTATATTCATATTGGAGGTGATGAGGCACCAAAAGCCCGATGGAAAAACTGCAGTCATTGTCAGCAATTGATACAAGAAAAAGACTTGAAAGACGAGCATGGCTTACAAAGTTATTTTATAGCGCGTATGGAACGTTATATCAATTCTAAAGGAAAACAAATCATTGGTTGGGATGAAATATTGGAAGGCGGTTTAGCGCCAAATGCAACGGTGATGAGTTGGCGCGGCACCGAAGGTGCCGTTGCTGCCGCAAGGCAGCACCATAACGTTGTTATGACGCCAACCTCGCATTGCTATTTTGATTATTATCAGTCCGAAAATGAAGATGAACCTTTGGCCATTGGAGGTTTTTTGCCTTTAGAAAAAGTATACCAATTTAATCCAATACCAGAGGAATTAACAGAAGAAGAAAGAAAATATGTTTTGGGAGCACAAGGTAATGTTTGGACAGAGTATATGCCTACAGAAAGTCAAGTAGAATACATGGCCTTTCCAAGGATGTTAGCCATGAGTGAGGTTTTATGGTTAGATACAGATAAAAAAAATTACAAAGACTTTGTAAATCGTGTAGAAGGTTTTCACAGCCGCTTAGATGCTTTGGACATAAATTATGCCAACCACTTGTATGAAATTGAGGGTGACATGAAAATAGAGAACGGTGAGGCTTTTTACGAACTAAAAACCCAGACAGAAGGAAAATCCATCAGATACACTTTGGACGGTTCAGAACCAAATCCAAATTCAGTTCTTTATTCAGGGCGAATTCCAATTACAAAGAATGCCGTTGTAAAGGCTGCGGTGTTCAAAGATGGTGAGCAACATGGTGGAGTTTTTTCACAACGAATAAACTTTCACAAAGCAGTTGGAGCTAGTATTAGCATTGATAAAAAACCACACAAGGCCTATCAAGGGAGTGGAGCGCAAGGATTGATCAACGGAATTTCTGGAAGTGATAAACGGTTTGGGGATAAGGAATGGCTTGGGTTTTGGGGAGAGGATATCCAGATTACTATTGATTTTGAGGAAGGACAACCGATTAACTCAATAACAACAAGATTCCACAATGGAAACGGACAATGGATTTATGCGCCAAAAGAAGTGTCATACGAGTTTCTGTTAGAGGATGGCAGTTATGTATCAGATAAAAGCAACTTAAATCCTATTGATGAGACGCATGTAAAACTTCATTATGACTTCAATACCCTAGAAACCATGGGCGCAAACGTAAAATCTATTGTACTTAAAATTCCTAATTATGGAACCATACCTGAAGGCAAACAAGGTGCAGGTAACAAGGCATGGACGTTTATAGATGAAATAATAGTGAATTAAT
>CAZGDG010000007.1:0-19732 GCA_964524415.1 uncultured Flavobacteriaceae bacterium | reverse complement strand
CAAGGTGCAGGTAACAAGGCATGGACGTTTATAGATGAAATAATAGTGAATTAATATGCTCTTGGAGATTTGCGCAAACTCGTATCAATCGGCCAAAACTGCTCAAACTGCTGGAGCACACCGCATAGAACTGTGTCAGGAATTGTCTGTTGGTGGGCTTACGCCATCTTATGGACTTTTAAAAAATGTAATAAACCAGCTAACTATTCCCATTTTTGTTTTAATCAGACCAAGGTCAGGTGATTTTGTTTATGCTGAATCTGAGTTTGATATTATGAAGCAAGACATTAGCCTTTGTAAAGAGTTCGGTGTTCAGGGAATTGTTTCTGGTGTTTTAAATAAAAATAAGACCATAGATGTAGTGAGGACAAAGGAGTTGGTTGAGCTGTCTAGACCATTACCCTTTACCTTTCATCGCGCTTTTGATGAATTGGATAACCCTATACAAGGTTTAAATGAACTTATTGGACTAGGAGTTGACCGTGTTTTAACCTCAGGGCAGGAATCAAGTGCAGTAGATGGCTTGCCCTTATTAATGCAACTTAATGAAATCGCTAGAGGAAGACTAACCATTTTACCAGGAGGAGGAATCAACGCAAAAAATGCAGCAGTTTTTAAGACTAAGGGATTTGCCGAAATTCATGCTTCAGCATCGGTTCAGATTTCTCAAGACCAAGGACTATTTTCCGCTCCGCAGACAGTCTCCGACCTAAAAACGATAAAAGTCATACTAGATGCGCTATAGTTTCATTCTAATCTTAGTCATAATTTTTGGCTGTCAGACCAAGTATGATGTTCCAATCACAATTGAACTAAAAGAGAATTGGGAATTTAGGCAGGTTGGTGACAGTCTGTGGCATAAAGCAATGGTACCAGGAAATGTATTTTCAGACTTATTGGATAATGAACTAATAGAAGACCCGTTTATTGGTGACCATGAGAATAAGGTGCAATGGGTTTCAGGTGAAACTTGGGAATACAGAACCTCGTTTAGCTTAGAGCAGTCTATTTTAAGCAGAAATCATCTTGAACTCAACTTTGAGGGCTTGGATACTTACGCTTCAGTTTATTTAAATGATAGTTTAATACTCAAGGCAAACAATGCCTTTCGTCATTGGAACATTGATGTAAAGCCCATACTCAAACTTCAAAATACAATGAGAATAATTTTTGAGCCGACTTCGAATTTTGAAGAAGCTCAAAAGGCTAAGTTATCGTATGAGCTCCCTGAAGGTAATCGCGTTTTTACAAGAAAGGCACAGTTTCAATACGGTTGGGATTGGGCGCCAAAGCTAAATACAACTGGGATTTGGCGTTCAATTGAAATAGAGGCTTGGGATGACTTTAAGATTGAAGATATGTATGTGAAGCAACTAGAATTGAATGATGATAAAGCCCATCTTATCTTAGACTTAAGTGAGAGTGGACCGATTAACACCGATTATCAGTTCAATGTCTATGTAAATGACAGCCTGTATCTTGAATTTAAAAATCCAAATCCGCTGATGCCAGTTTGGATTCCACTGACCATAGAAAACCCTAAATTATGGTGGCCTCATAACCTGGGAAAGCCGTATCTCTATGATATAAAAGTAGCAGTAAAAGATGGAAGAAGAGTTTTGGACACGCTTTCAGTTAAGAAGGGTTTACGAACTATTGATTTGGTTACCGAAAAAGATAGTCTTGGAGAGTCCTTTTATTTTAAGGTCAATGGAAAACCAATCTATGCAAAAGGCGCCAATTATATCCCGCAACATAGTTTTCAGAATGAAGTTAAGGATGGTGATTACAACAGATTGTTAACTGATGTGGTTGATGCCAACATGAATATGCTGCGGGTTTGGGGAGGTGGTATTTATGAGGATGATTTGTTCTATGAATTGTGCGATGCAAAAGGTATTCTGGTCTGGCAAGATTTTATGTTTGCCTGTGCCATGTATCCTGGTGACAATTCTTTTTTGAGCAATGTAGCCGTAGAAGCAGAACAACAGGTGAGGCGATTACGGAATCATGCCTCACTCGCACTTTGGTGTGGCAACAATGAAAATTCTGAAGGGTGGCATCGTTGGGGTTGGCAAGCCAATCGAAGTGATGAGGAGAAAGACCAAATCTGGAACAACTATCTCAAAGTGTTCGATTCGATTCTACCAAACACGGTAAGACAACTCACAGATGTAGCTTATTGGGAAAGTTCGCCAAAATACGGTCGAGGCAATCCAAAATACAAAACTGAAGGTGATGCTCATGATTGGTGGGTTTGGCATGATGGCTATCCTTTTGAGCACTATGAGAACCATGTGCCACGCTTTATGAGCGAGTTCGGATTTCAGTCCTTACCATCCTATGAAACGGTACGCTACATCAATCAAAATGACAGTCTTTTTATAGATTCCGATGATTTTAAGAATCACCAAAAGCATCGTATAGGTTTCCAGCGTATTGAAGAATATATGGAGCGAGATTTCCCAATTCCCAATTCCCCTAAGGATTATATTTACATGAGCCAGCTGGTTCAGGCTTATGGGATTACCAAAGGCATCGAAGCCCATAGAAGGGCAAAGCCATATAATATGGGGACTTTGTATTGGCAGCTTAACGACTGCTGGCCCTCAGTATCGTGGTCGAGTATTGATTTTTTTGGAAATTGGAAAGCACTGCACTACAAGGCCAAGCGAAGTTTTGAAAATGTTTTGGTAAGTAGTAAAGTAGATAACGACTCGTTACAGGTCTGGGTAATAAATGATAATTACAGCAACTTCAAAGACAGTTTAACTTTTCAGTGTATAGATTTTAAGGGCAATGTGTTAAAGGATTATAGCAAAAGTGTCGTGATACCAGCGTCATCCAGCAATCAGATATTAAAAATACCATTACATAGTTTGCCTTATGACTTGGAGGAAGTTGTTTTCATTTCAAAATTTAATGGGTCTAGACGATTGCATTGGTTGGTTGCTCCAAAAAAGCTCAAACTGAATAGTGCGCCCATATATAAAACCATTAAAAAAGATAGTGCTGGCTATAGTATTGAACTCTCAAGCACAACGCTCCAAAAAGACGTGTTTTTGTTTAGTGACGCTAAAGGGCATTTTTCGGATAATTTTTTTGATATGTTACCTAATGAAACTTACACTGTGTTTTTTAGAACCTCCGAAGCGCTCAACGATGTGAGCATAATAAGCTTTAACAATTTCATAAGATAACTCCATAGGCTTCTTCGTAAATTTGATTTGACAATACATAGCAGATGCGCTGGTTTATTTTTATTCTTCTCGTTGGTATAGCCGATTATTATGCGTTTCAAGCTTTACGTACCATAACTAAAAGTAACTGGTGGTACCTTTTATATTGGTTGTTCACTGTCGCGGTTATCGGAAATTTTGTGTATCAGTTTTATGGTTTCAGTAGAAGTAATGGATTTTCACAAAGCAACTCCTTGGCTGTTGGCTTTCTTATTGCCATGGTCGTTCCAAAATTGGTTCTTATCGCCGTGATGTTCACTGAGGATGTCTTTAGGGTTCCGCAGGGCTTGTACAGTTATTTCATGCAAGATACTGGTGCAGAAAATGGTATAAAGCACTTTCCCTCTAGACGAAAATTTATCAGTCAAATTGGTTTGGGACTTGCGGCAATTCCTTTTGCCTCCATTCTTTATGGCATGTACAAGGGCAAGTACAATTTTAAGGTACTCAAATATGTGTTGCATTTTGAAGATTTACCAGATGCGTTTGATGGTTACCGACTCACCCAAATTAGCGATATTCATTCGGGTAGCTTTGACAATGTTGAAAAGGTAAAATATGCGGTAAACCTTATTAATGAGCAAGCCAGCGATGTCATCTTGTTTACAGGAGATATGGTTAACAATAAGGCGACTGAATTAGAACCTTACGTTTCCGTATTTAAAAATTTAGAGGCTAAGGATGGTTTGTTCTCAGTTTTAGGGAATCATGATTACGGTGATTATATAAGATGGAATTCTGAAGATGAAAAACGAAAAAATCTGGAAGATTTGAAGCGTCTTCAAAAGGAAATTGGATTCGATCTGCTGCTAAACGAAAACCGTTTTATTGAGAAGGACGGAGAACGCCTAGCCATTATAGGTGTTGAAAATTGGGGAAAAGGCGGATTTAAAAAGGCAGGCGATTTAAAAAGAGCAAAAAAAGGAGTTGATAGTTCTGATTTTAAGGTTTTGTTGAGTCATGATCCAAGTCATTGGGATGCTGAGGTTGTAAATGACGATTACCATTACCATCTCACCTTGAGTGGTCATACCCATGGAATGCAATTTGGTATTGAAATTCCTGGAATTTTTAAATGGAGTCCCGTAAAATGGCGGTATAAGCAGTGGGCTGGTATTTATGAACAGCTAGGGCAATATATCAATGTTAATCGTGGATTTGGCTATTTGGCCTTTCCAGGGAGGGTTGGGATTTGGCCCGAAATAACAGTAATTGAATTGAAGAAAGGCACAAAAGATGCATAATTACTAACAATTGTTTATTTTTATAAAGCTCATAATGAACTTTCTACAATTTTGGTATTGTATTTTTAATTAGGTTTGTATAACAAGGTTTGACTAAATTCGATATTATATGTCAAAATTCGGGGAATTAATTGATGTAGATATTCCTGTCCTGCTAGACTTTTACACAGAGTGGAATGAGCAATCAGTAGCTATGCATCCTGTTCTAAGAGATGTTGCCGCAGCTTTAGGAGATAAGGCTAAGGTTATTAAAATCGACGTCGATAAGAATAAGGAACTCGCAGAAGCCCTACGTGTAAAAGGACTCCCAACATTGATTATTTACAAGAATGGCGAAATGAAATGGCGTCATAGCGGAGAGCAAGATGCCAATACGCTAATTGGAATCATTCAAGAATACGTATAGCTTCTTAATGAATCGCCTTAAAACTGTACCCTCTATCAGAAAAATGTTCTAATACTTTGGGTAGGACATATTTTAGATTTCTTTCTGCTTTTAAGCTGTCATGAAAAACCACAATACTTCCTGGCTTGGCTTTAGAAATCACGTTGTTTAAACATTGTTCTGGCGACACACGCTTGTCCCAATCGAAGGAAAGGACATCCCACAATACAATTCTGTAGCCTTGTTCCTGAAGCGCCTTACTCTGTGCCGATTTAAATTTACCATAAGGAGGCCTAAACATTTTTTGGTGATTACAGCTGGGCCTAATTAGCGTAGTAATAAGATTATCCGTTAGGATAACATCATTTAAGTAGTCATCGGTTTTAACGTTCCATCCTTTTAAGTGGTTAAACGTATGATTTCCAATGGCATGACCATTATCAATAATAGTGCTGAATATATCAGGCGACGTCTTGATATTATTTCCAATGCAGAAGAACGTTCCTTTAGCATTAAATTGCTGAAGAGTTTGTAATACCCATTCCGTTACAACTGGTGTTGGCCCATCATCAAATGTAAGGTAAAGGGTCTTATGGTCTGTTGGAATATCCCATACAAAATTTGGAAACAATGACTTGGCAAATCCTGGAGTCTTGGCCGGAATAATATTCATTTCCTTTTAGTCTTCTTCTGGTGCTATAGCACTAGAGCTATCATTGAGCAATGCATTGATGTCAATATCATCGCTTGGCATGGGTTCTTCTTCAGATGGTCCCATCAGGGGATCAAAAAGTTGTAAGTAACTATTGAATTTTTTAGTCTCCTCTAAAACAAAATCTTCATTATCGTACACAACAAGAACATCTACAAGAGCTCTATAGCGCTGAATATCTGTATAAATATCTTCAATTAAACGCTCTTGGGTTTTAAGCGGTTGGCTGCTCAAATACATGAGGTTTTCTTGATATTTTCTGGCAACTTCTTTAAAAAGGTTTCTTGCCTTGTCACGGTTTCCAACTTCAAAATAGGTACTAATGTAGGGCTCTAGTAACGAATAAAACCCAAAGGTATCTACAGGCATTTTTTCCATAGCTAAGTCTGCAATTTCTTCAGCTTTATCCAATTTGTCTTCATTTATAAGTTGTTCTATGAGTCGTGCTAAATTTCCTCTATAAGTAATACCATTACGTCTTGTTTCAATATCGTGGTAAATGTCTTCACCACTTCCTCCCCAATCCCAAGAGGTCACAAGGTCGTACATTAAATCAGCATCAACTCTTCCCATATCGTAAGGGTTTGCTCGGTCTACAGGTGTTTTTATAGGTACCAATTTATAGCACATACCATCTAATTGTAGGTAGTCTTTAAGCCAAATGTAATCCTCGTCACTAAAAGCTCCACCAGAAAAGTAAATAGGTCTTTCCCAATTATTATTGGCAATTATGTCTAACATTAACAGTCTGTTTTTGTAAATGTAGCTTCCATCGATTCTTAAGTAAAGATTATCTTCGATTTTTGCCGAATCTTTGGGTTTCACAATACCATTTCTTAAAACGGCATTTTTATCTACAGGAACTCGGACATTACGCGAAGGAAAATAATTGGAATTGAGCAAATGCTTAGGATAAACCCTTGGGTCTTCGCCTCTGCGTTCTACGATGAATTTTAGTTTTGTACTCGGTTCTTCACTACTTACAAAATCCATAAAGCGTTTTATGTCTAAGGTGTCCTTAGCTACTTTTTCACTTATTTCTCTGTAAATAATGACGTCTCTTGTGCTACCTCTGTACTGCTTATGTGTCAATTGTGATGGTATAGGTTCACTTTCATAAGCTTTGCGCTTCATTTGGTCTATATACCAGTCAGTTTGGAACAAACTTGTATTGACCACTCTTACATCCGTTCTTACGCCTTCAATTTCTTGAAGATACCATAAGGGAAATGAATCATTGTCGCCAATGGTAAATAAAATGGAATTAGGTGCACAGGACTCTAAGTATTTTCTTGCCATAGCATTGGCCGTATATTTGCCAGAGCGGTCATGGTCATCCCAATTATTAGCAGCTAAGATTCCTGGTACAAGGACAAGGCATAATACCGTTAATGCTGGCGCAAGCCATTTGCTTTTAATTTTTTCTTGAAATAGGTCAAAGAGTCCATAGACACCAAAACCTATCCATATGGCAAAGACATAAAATGATCCTACGACGGAATAGTCACGCTCCCTAGGTTCAAATGGCCTTATATTGGTGTAGAATTGAATGGCCAGACCAGTCATTAAGAAAAATACCAATAATACCCAAAAACGCTTTTTATCTGTATGGAGCAAGAAGAAGAAACCAACCAAGCCCAATAATAAAGGCAACAGGTAATAGGTATTTCTTGCCTTGTTGTCAAGAACATCTGTAGGCAAATTGTCTTGAGACATGCCTAAATGCCACTCATCAATAAACGGTATCCCGGAAATCCAATTACCATTAAAATCATCGTATTTTCCTTGTACGTCGTTTTGCCTTCCCGCAAAATTCCACATAAAATAGCGCCAATACATGTAACCAAATTGGTATTGCAGCATATAGGCCAAATTATCTCCAAAAGAGGGTTTCTCTACAATAAAATATTGTTGGGCGTAACGTCTCAAAAACTGGTCGTACCCTTCATAATCAATCTCACCATTGGCGACGCGCATCCTAAAATCCATGACCATTTCATCTATTCTTCGCTTTTCTTGAAGGGCGTACTGACTAGCTCTATCTTCGTCAAGTCCATAACTAAGCGCCTCATTGTAGATGTCATTTTGCAAAGCAGGATCAACTTTAAAGTCAATTAAGCCTGTAAACATCATGTAGTTCTGAGCGTGCTCAGTACTCCACATCCTTGGTAAAATTGAGGCGTGGTCGTGATTGTAATTTTGTTTACTGTTCTGCCAATCATTTATAATCACGTATTTGCCAAGCTTTTCGTCTTTCTCGTAGTTTTTCTTATCATCCACAAAAGGTTCGTCTTCATCTGCTCCTGAGTAAATTTCTGTAAACTGTGGGCCGTAAAAGAGGTGCGTTTCTGGATACTGTTCTAAGTTATAATAGGCTAAGAGTTCTCTGGCATCTGAAGGGTTATTTTCATTGATAATAACGTTAGCATTGGCTCTTATGGGCAACATTATCCAAGATGAAAACCCAATAAAAATGAACATGAGGCATAACACCATGGTGTTAAGGTGCGGCAACCGACGTTTACGGGTATAATTTAAGCCATAATAAAAGGCGCCAATTACAATGAGCCCTGTTATGATTGTCCCAGAATTAAAAGGGAGGCCTACGGAATTGACAAAAAACACCTCAAGGTTTCCAAATAGCTCAAGGGTGGAAGGCAATAGAAGTTTAAAAATAAACAATAAAATTGCCGCCGAAGCAACATTGGCTATGATGAAGTTTTTTACCGTGATGGTTTTGTAGTTCTTAAAATAATAAAGAAGGCCTATTGCAGGAATAGTTAATAAGCCCATAAAGTGCACACCAAATGACAGCCCAATGATAAAAGCTATTAAGACCAACCAGCGGTTTCCTCTGGGTTGATGCATATCTTGTTCCCATCGTAAACCAAGATAGAATAAAACGGACATAATCAAAGTGGCCATAGCATAGACCTCCGTTTCTACAGCATTGAACCAAAAAGAATCGGTAAAGGTAAAAGCCAAGCTTCCTACAAGGGCACTGCCTAAAATGGCAAAGCCTTTTTCAGATGAGGACGACGACACGTTGTAATTAACCAATTTAACTAGGAGCATGCTTATGGTCCAGAACATGAATAAAATGGTAAATGCACTAGATACGGCACTCATTAAATTCATTATCATTCCAATTTGCGAAGGTTCTAGAGCAAATATTGAGAAAAAGGCACCCATCATTTGAAATAGGGGAGCTCCTGGCGGGTGTCCAACTTGTAATTTCGAAGACGTCAAAATATATTCTCCAGCATCCCAAAAACTTACTGTTGGTTCTATAGTAAGCGCATAGACAGTAAATGCAACAGCAAAAACGCACCATGCTAGAATAGTATTCCACTTTTTGAAGTTTAAATGACTCATATAACCCTATTTTATGACGCTGGCGAATTTAGTAATTATTACCATAATGCCGTTCCTTTTATGTAAACGTTAGGTAATTTAGGTTATTTTTAGAGAAAATTTTTGTTCGAGAAAAAGATTATTATAAATTTGCATCCTCTTTTGAGAGATTGGCCCATGGTGTAACTGGCAACACGTCTGGTTTTGGTCCAGAAGAGTCTAGGTTCGAGCCCTAGTGGGCCAACAAAATTTCAAGTCCTAATCATTAATTTGATTGGGATTTTTACTTTTATATCTTAAAGGTTATAACAGGGCGTTTTGCATGGTTCACTAAATCTTCGCTAATACTGCCATTTAAGAAATGGGCAATGCCCTGGCGACCATGGGTGCTAATACCAATCAAATCTGCATCAATATCTTTTGAGAAATTCAAAATACCTTGTTCAATGGTAACATCATTGTGTATGTTAATGGTATAATTATCAAAGGACTGTCCAGAAATAAAATCATTGATACGCGACTGTGCCTCGTAGGAAGTAATGAATTTATTTGCCGTATTTACCATTAATAGGTGTATTTTGGCGCCGAATCCTTCGGCTAGTTTTACGGCCTGTTTATAGGTCTCCCTATTGTCGTTTTTAAAGTCAGAGGCGAAAACGAAGTGATTTATATTAAATGATTTATGTTCATTTTTAATAACAAGTACTGGCACCTCTGAAGTTCTAACCACTTTTTCTGCATTAGAACCCACAAACATTTCCATAAGTCCAGAGGTTCCATGAGAACCCATTACAATCATATCAATGTCGTACTCATTGCAAGCTTCTTTTATTTCGTTAAAAGTAATATCCGCTTTTACGGTCTCATATACGGTTATGTCCTGGAGGTAATCACTTTCCATGAGGTCTTCAAATTTTTTATGGGCCAATCTCATAAAAAACAGTGCTTCTGGGACATCGCTATGAGCATTTATAGGATCAATTTGTTGCATAGGAATTTCCATCATGTGCAAAAGATAGATTTCAGCATCAAACTTCCTTGCTAGCATAGCAGCTACCTTTAAGGCATTTTCAGCTTGCTCGGAAAAATCGGTAGGGACTAAAATGCGATTCATATAGATTGTATTTATGTTAGTCTTAATAAATTTAATAAAATAAATCTACTTGGCCTTGCTTGTCTGTCTTATTATTATATTGTATATTTGCCCAGGCATTAACGGAATTGAATACATGAGAGGACAGAGGTCCTCTCTTTTTATATCAAAAAATGATGCAAGAGGTTGTAAATACATTGTTAGAGAAGGCTTTTGAGGAACGTAAGGATTTGTTTCTTTTAGATCTTTCTGTATCTAGCAATAATAACATAAAAGTGGTCATTGATGGTGACAATGGAGTGTCGGTTGAAGATTGTATTTACATAAGCCGTTCAATCGAACATAATTTAGACAGAGATGAGCATGATTTTGCCCTTGAGGTATTATCAGCAGGTGCAACAGCACCTTTAGTTTTGCCAAGGCAATATCATAAGCACATAGGCAGAAAGTTGCAAATAAAAACAGAACAGGACGAATCTTTTGAGGGACAGCTCCAAAAGGTAAATGAGGACGGCATTAGCATTTCCTGGAAAACTCGAGAGCCCAAACCTGTAGGTAAAGGAAAAATAACCGTTACAAAAGAGCAGGATTTTGCTTTTAGTAACATTAAGGAAGCAAAAGTTAAAATTAAATTTTAATTCAAATCAATTATGGAAAATGTAGCGTTAATAGAATCATTTTCAGAATTTAAAGATGATAAGTTAATTGATAGGGTAACGCTAATGGCGATTCTGGAAGATGTATTGCGCAGCGCCTTAAAAAAGAAATATGGCGATGACGATAATTTTGATATCATTATCAATCCAGATAAAGGAGACCTAGAAATTTGGAGAAACCGCGTGGTTGTAGCAGATGGAGAAGTGGAAGACCCTAATCAAGAAATTGAATTGTCAGAGGCTCAAAAAATAGAGCCCGATTTTGAAGTCGGTGAGGACGTTGCAGAAGAAGTAAAACTCATAGATTTGGGAAGACGCTCAATTTTGGCACTTAGACAAAACCTTATTGCTAAAATTCATGAACACGACAATACCAATATATACAAGCAGTTCAAAGAACTAGAAGGCGAAATCTACACAGCAGAAGTACACCATATCAGACACAGAGCCATCATATTACTAGATGACGATGGCAATGAAATCATACTTCCAAAAGAGAAGCAGATTCCGTCCGACTTCTTCAGAAAAGGAGAAAATGTACGCGGAATCATAGAAAGTGTAGAGCTTAAAGGTAGCAAGCCTGCTATAATCATGTCTAGGACATCTCCAGTATTTTTGGAGAAATTGTTCGAGCAGGAAATACCAGAAGTTTTCGATGGGCTCATAACTGTGAAAAAAGTGGTTAGAATTCCTGGTGAAAAAGCTAAGGTCGCTGTAGATTCTTATGATGATAGAATAGATCCCGTTGGTGCATGTGTTGGCATGAAAGGGTCTAGGATACACGGTATCGTTAGAGAGTTAGGAAATGAAAATATAGACGTTATCAATTACACCAATAACATTCAATTATTTGTAACTAGGGCATTGAGTCCTGCGCGTGTAACGTCTTTAAAGTTAGATGAGGAAAATAATCGGGCCGAAGTGCTTTTAAAACCAGAAGAAGTTTCAAAAGCTATTGGTAGAGGAGGTCACAATATAAGATTGGCAGGTCAATTAACAGGTTTTGAAATAGACGTGTTTAGAGAAGGTGCAGAAGAAGATGTTGAGCTATCCGAGTTTAGCGATGAAATCGACGGTTGGATTATAGATGAATTTAGCAAGGTAGGTTTAGATACAGCAAAAAGTATCTTAGAATTAGACATCGATGATTTGGTAAAACGTACCGACTTAGAGGAAGAAACCATTATCGAAGTGATTAAGATTCTTAAAGAAGAATTTGAAGAATAACAGCAATCAATTCAAATGTTTAACAAAGTTGAATTGATAAAATAATTATAAGTTTTATATTACAGGCAATTTATGGCTCAAATAAGAATAAATAAAGTATTAAGGGAGTTAAATATTTCATTGGATCGAGCAGTGGATTTTTTGGAATCCAAGGGGATTGAAATTGAGAAAAGCCCAAATACAAAAATTTCGCAGGAGGTATATGACACGTTAGCAGATGAGTTTCAGACTGATGCTTCAAAACGTGAAAAAGCCCAGGAAGTGAGCGAAGCCAAACTGAAAGAAAAAGAGAGGCTCCGCGAACAAAGGGAACGCGAAATTGAAGAAAAGCAAAAGAAAGAGGCTGCACAAGAACCTGTAGTAAAAGCAAAGGCCGAGCTTAGTGGCCCTAAAAAAGTTGGTAAAATAGACTTAGATAAGCCTAAGCCAAAAGCAGAAGAAGAGCAAAAGCCTGAGGCACCAAAGGAGCCAGCTAAGCCAAAGGAAGAGAAAAAGAAAAAGCCCAAACCTAAAAAAGAGGAAAAGAAAGAAGAAGCTCAAGAGCCAGAAGTTAAAGAGGCTTCGGAAGAAAAATTAAAAACACAGTATCAAAAGTTATCTGGCCCAACCGCGACAGGCGAAAAAATAGACCTTACCAAATTTAACAAGCCAAAGAAGAAAAAGGCTGAAAAAAGCTCAGAAGAAAAATCCGGTAGCAAGCGTAAGCGTAGAAGAATAAGCAAGGCAGGAGGCGATAACAAGTCTAATTTTGATAATAGAAAACAAAGAGGGAAAGGGCGCTCTAGGTCAAAAGTGGTTAAAGAGGAGCCAAGTGAAGAAGATGTACAGAAACAAATTAGAGAAACTCTAGAAAAACTTCAAGGGAAATCCAGTAAAGGGAAAGGGGCTAAATATCGCCGAGAAAAAAGAGAGCAACATAAGGAAAAATCGGAGAAAGAGCTACAAGCAGAAGCAGCAGAAAGTAAAGTTCTAAAAGTTACCGAATTTGTAACGGTTAGTGAGGTGGCAACGATGATGAATGTTGGTGTTACGGAAGTCATTTCGGCATGTATGTCTTTGGGAATGATGGTAACTATGAACCAGCGTCTCGATGCTGAAACACTTTCCATTGTTGCCGATGAGTTCGGTTATGAGGTCGAATTTGTTACAGCGGACATAGAAGAGGCTATAGAAGAAACGGAAGATAGACCAGAGGACTTAGTGCCTAGAGCACCAATTGTAACGGTTATGGGTCACGTTGACCACGGTAAAACGTCATTGTTGGATTACATTCGTGAAGAAAATGTTATTGCAGGTGAATCCGGTGGTATAACACAGCATATAGGTGCCTACGGTGTAGAACTATCCAACGGTCAAAAAATTGCATTTTTAGATACTCCAGGTCACGAGGCGTTTACTGCTATGCGTGCACGTGGAGCTCAAGTTACAGATATTGCCATTATTGTTGTGGCAGCAGATGATGCTATAATGCCTCAAACAAAAGAAGCTATTTCACATGCTCAGGCAGCAGGTGTTCCAATAGTATTTGCTATTAATAAAATTGATAAACCAGACGCTAATCCAGAAAAGGTTAAAGAAGGCCTAGCCAACATGAACTTATTGGTTGAGGATTGGGGTGGAAAAATTCAATCCCACGACATTTCGGCCAAATTCGGTACAGGTGTAAAGGAACTTTTGGAAAAGGTATTGTTAGAGGCCGAGCTTTTAGAGCTGAAAGCCAACCCTAATAAACCAGCGCATGGTACCGTGGTGGAAGCTTATTTGGATAAGGGTAGAGGTTATGTTTCTACCGTATTAGTGCAGGCCGGAACCCTAAGGGTTGGAGATTACGTCCTTGCAGGGAAACACAGCGGAAAGGTTAAAGCCATGCAAGATGAACGTGGCAATGAAGTTAAAGAAGCAGGGCCATCGACACCAGTTTCTATATTGGGACTGGACGGTGCACCACAAGCAGGTGATAAGTTCAATGTTTTTGAAGATGAACGAGAAGCCAAACAAATTGCAAGCAAGCGCACACAATTACAACGAGAACAATCGGTAAGAACACAACGCCATATTACACTTGATGAAATAGGAAGACGAATTGCTCTAGGTGATTTCCAGGAATTGAATATCATCCTTAAAGGTGATGTTGATGGTTCGGTTGAAGCATTAACCGATTCCTTCCAAAAATTATCAACTGAAGAGATTCAGGTCAATATCATCCATAAGGGTGTAGGTGCTATTACAGAAAGCGATGTGTTGCTAGCTTCGGCATCAGACGCCATTATAGTTGGCTTTAATGTAAGACCAGTAGGTAATGCTAGAGACATTGCAGATAAAGAGGAAATAGACATCAGAACATACTCCATTATTTATGATGCCATCAATGACCTTAAAGATGCCATGGAAGGTATGTTGTCCCCTGAAGTTAAGGAGGAAGTAACCGGTACAGCGGAAATTAGAGAGACCTTTAAGATTTCTAAAGTAGGAACTATTGCAGGATGTATGGTTACCAACGGTAAAATTTACAGAAACTCCGGAGTGCGAATTATACGCGATGGTGTCGTAGTATTTACTGGTGAATTGACTTCCCTTAAGAGGTTTAAAGATGATGTAAAAGAAGTTTCCAAAGGGTATGATTGTGGTATGCAGATAAAAGGCTACAATGATATCAAAGAAGGCGATGTGATAGAGGCCTTCCAAGAAGTGGAAGTGAAGAAGAAACTTAAGTAGATAAAAAGAGCGGTTAAATCACCGCTCTTTTTTTATTTATCATTTATCCTTAAATTCTAACTTCGGCTGAAACACAATGGCATTGATATAATTTTCCTTGATTTTTTTCAGTGCGCGATCGGCTTCCAATCGCGACGCAAAGTTACCAACCCAAACTTTGTAGTTAGGAGTGTTCCACTCAATATCAACAGGCCATTCACTGTAAATGTCAAGAAAATCGGCCTTAGCCTCTTGTGCCTTGTCAGGATCTACGCTCTGGTAAATCTGAATTTTGTAAATCTTCACGGTGGCAATGTCTTTTTTAAACTCCAATAATTTGCTAATGTCTGGGTGTTGATCAATGGAAACATTGCCCTTTTGTGCCGAAACCAAAAAAGTCCCTAGCACTAAAAAGAATACACTAAAATAAAAGGTCTGTAGCCGCATTGATTATAAATATTTTATGCAAAGGTAAAGTTATTTCTAAAAACGTAAGACATCTGTTTAATATTGCAGCAAAAGCTGTATTTACTTAACTACACGAGGTTTGGCTATAAGTCAATAGGCTCCATTAGGCCTCAATAAAAACGGTGGAACTTTGTTTATTTAGAATAATTATAAATTAGATGTTAACACTTCACTAACATTCCTAAAATCGACTTTATATCTTACTTTTGCAAGAGTTTTTACAAACATGATTTTTATCATATTTTGAAAAAATCGTACCAAACTTTAGAAGATAATTCTACATATAATATGAAACACGTTATCTACCGTAATTTAACCTCTAAGATTCTTAGTTTCGGTTTTATTTTTTTCCTTACGTTTTCTATTTCGATTAATGCTCAAGAAGAGACAGCAGAAGCAGCAGGGGATCCTGTAAACGGAAAATCGCTTTTTAATGCTAATTGTGCGGCATGTCATAGATTAAATAAACCTATGACTGGTCCCGCTCTGGCTAATGTAGAGCAGCGTTTATACGAAGAAGAAGGTCTTGATAGAGAATGGTTGAACAAATGGATTAGAAACAGTGCTGGCTTAATCAGTTCAGGTGACGCCTATGCCAATAAAGTTTATAATGAGTGGAATCAGGTAGCTATGAATGCGTTTCCGCAATTGAGCGACCAAGATATTTCAGATATTTTGGCCTACACGGCAGCACCACCTCCAGCACCTGCGGTTGCAGAAACTGCAGTTGCCGAACAAGCTGGCGGTGCGCAAGGCGGAATTTCCAACGAAATTATTTTAGGAGCACTTGCCGTTTTATTTGGCTTGTTAGCCATGGCGCTTATTGTAGTTAAGCGTACCTTAAACCGCTTTGCCGAGGCTAAAGGTATTCCTGTAGTTGAAGAAGACGAAAAGCGTTTACCGTTATGGAAGGCCTTTGTGCAAAATCAATTCTTGGTTTTGGTTACCTCTATTTTCTTCCTTTTAGGTAGTGCTTATTTTGTTTATGGTTATTTAATGCAAGTTGGTGTAGACCAAGGCTATGAGCCAGTACAACCTATTCACTATTCCCACAGAATTCATGCTGGTGAAAATGGGATTGATTGTAAATATTGCCACTCATCGGCGCGGGTTTCTAAACATTCAGGTATTCCATCACTTAATATTTGTATGAATTGTCATAAAGCGATTGGACAAGTTGCAGAAGCGACCCAGCAAGAAGGAATTAATGAATACGGCGTAGATTACAATGCCGAAATTCAAAAACTATATAAAGCCGTAGGATGGGACGAAAGTACCCAATCTTATACAGGAGAGAGCTCTCCAGTAGAATGGATACGGATTCACAACCTGCCAGACTTGGCTTACTTTAATCACGCGCAGCACGTTTCTGTGGCAGGAGTAGAGTGTCAAACATGTCATGGGCCGGTTGAAGAAATGGAAATTATGTATCAGCACGCACCGCTTACCATGGGATGGTGTATCAACTGTCACAGGGAAACAAACGTAAATGTTCAGGATAACGGCTACTATGCCAAAATCCATGAAGAGTTATCTAAAAAGTACGGTGTAGAGCAGTTAACTGCAGCTCAGATGGGCGGCTTGGAATGTGGTAAGTGCCACTATTAATTATTAATTAGAAGTAATTCATAGATATATGTCATCAAACAAGAAATACTGGAAAAGTGTTGAAGAACTGAACGAAAACAGTTCTATAGTTGAGACGCTTCAACAGAATGAGTTTGTAGAAGAAATCCCAACAGACGAGTTTTTAGGCGATAAGGCTTCTTTGGAGTCCTCATCCACTTCTCGAAGAGATTTCTTAAAATATGTAGGCTTCAGCACGGCCGCAGCATCTTTAGCAGCATGTGAGGGACCTGTTATAAAGTCTATTCCTTATGTGGTTCAGCCTAAGGAAATTATTCCTGGCGTTGCCAATTATTATGCAACCACTATTGCAGATGGCTACGATTTTGCAAGTATTCTTGTAAAAACAAGGGAAGGTAGACCTATAAAAATTGAGAATAATACAGATGCAGCTACTAATGGCATGGCAAATGCTAGGGTGCATGCTTCAATATTAGGACTATACGATAGTTTGAGGGTAAAAGCTCCGATGAAGGAAGGAGCTGAAATCTCTTGGGATATCTTTATGTCTGAGACGACTACTAAACTTGATGCTCTAAAGGCAGAAGGAAAAGAGATTGCTATTCTTACCCAAACATTCGCCAGTCCTTCGACAAGAAATTTAATTGCTGATTTTAAGGAACAATATACCAATGTACGTCATGTAGAATATGATGCTATATCAGAATCCAAAACACTAGCTGCATTCCGAGCGAAGTATGGCGAGCGTGCTATGGCTAATTATGATTTCTCCAAGGCATCAACGATTGTTTCAGTAGGAGCAGATTTCCTTGGTGATTGGCAAGGCGGTGGGTACGAGTCTGGCTATGCCAAAAACCGTATTCCTGCAAATGGAAAAATGTCACGTCATATTCAATTCGAAGCTAACATGAGTCTTTCGGGCGCAAATGCAGATAAGCGTGTGCCTATGACGGTAGCCGAGCAAAAATTAGCTTTAGCTAAGCTTTATAGTTATGTTACGGGTAACGCAGTAAGTGGTAGTTTGCCAGAAGCATTAGATAAAGCCGTGAGAAGTGCAGCTTCAGAAATAAGTAAAGCAGGAAGTAATGCTGTTGTAGTAACAGGATTACAAGACGTGAATGCACAAACGGTAGTGTTGGAGTTGAATGAGTACCTTAATAGTAAAGCGTTTGACCCTAAAACAACTGTAAAAACAAGACGTGGTGACGATAACCAGGTAATGAGGTTGATTAAAGATATGAAAGCGGGAAAAGTTGCTGCAATCATAATGGCTGGTGTTAACCCAATGTATACCCTACCTAATAGTTCTGATTTTGCTGAAGGTTTAAAGAAGACAGAACTTTCTATCGCCTTCTCAATGAAAGAAGACGAGACGGCTTCAGAATGTCAATACATTGCAGCAATACCACATTACCTAGAATCTTGGGGTGATTACGAGTTTAAAAAAGGGCATTATAGTGTAATGCAACCGACCATAAGACCACTTTTTGATACAAAGCAGTTTCAAGAAGTCTTAATGGGTTGGACAGCTAATGAGCAATCCTATCGTGATTATATCAAACAAATATGGTCACAAGATATTCTTAATGGAAAATCATTTAATGAAGTCGTTCAAGATGGTGTCTTTGTCTCTTCTTATGATGAAATGGTAGCATATGACATTTTAGATGGCACTAATACCGAAGCTGAAGATAGTGAAGAAGTACCTAGCGGAAATGCAGCAAGGGCTTTAGCAGCATCTTCAAAGTCCAATGGTATGGAGCTTATCCTTTATCCAAAGGTTGGAATGGGAGATGGTCAGCAAGCTAATAACCCTTGGTTGCAAGAGTTTCCAGATCCAATAACAAGAACCTCTTGGGACAACTATTTAACCGTATCGAAAACTGATGCGGACGCAATGGGATTGGTCAATGAGAATGTGGCCAATGGAGGTCTTAACGGATCGTATGCCAATATTACCGTAAATGAGACAACAGTATCTAATGTTCCAGTAATTATTCAACCTGGCCAAGCTAAAGGTACA
Source organism: uncultured Flavobacteriaceae bacterium (assembly GCA_964524415.1). Classification (GTDB taxonomy): domain Bacteria; phylum Bacteroidota; class Bacteroidia; order Flavobacteriales; family Flavobacteriaceae; genus Winogradskyella. Next base: position 1,050 of record CAZGDG010000007.1, on the reverse strand, counting down.
GTTGGATTGGCTTTTGGTTACGGTAAGACTAAAGGGTTGAAGGAAGAAATGCAAACGGGAGTAAATGCTTATCCATTGTACCAGAATTTTAGTTCGGTACAAAACGTTAGCATAGAGAAAGCTTCGGGAATACATGAGTTTGCCTGTGTGCAGCTCCACAATACCTTAATGGGTAGAGGAGATATCATTAAGGAAACCACGCTTGAGATTTTCAACACAAAAGATAAAGAATACTGGAATGCTGTTCCAAAAGTATCTAAAGATCATATAGAGACGCCAGTAACATCTCCTGATGTTGACATTTGGGATTCTTTTGATCGTTCAATAGGTCACCATTTCAATCTATCCATAGATTTAAATGCTTGTACAGGTTGTGGCGCTTGTGTTATTGCCTGTCACGCTGAGAATAATGTGCCTGTAGTTGGAAAATCAGAAATGCGTCGTAGTCGCGATATGCACTGGCTACGAATAGATAGATACTACTCTTCACAAGAGTCGTTTGAAGGCGATAATGAGAAAAAAGACAATATTTCTGGATTGAGCAGCTCTTTGAGCGAATTTGGCGAAATGGAGAGTCCGGCGGACAACCCACAAGTAGCTTTTCAACCGGTAATGTGTCAGCATTGTAATCACGCGCCTTGTGAAACGGTTTGTCCTGTTGCAGCAACAGTGCATAGCCGTCAGGGACAAAACCACATGGCTTACAACCGTTGTGTTGGTACGCGTTACTGTGCCAATAACTGTCCTTATAAGGTAAGACGCTTTAACTGGTTCTTATACAATAAGAATGATGAGTTTGATTATTACATGAATGACGATTTAGGCCGCATGGTTCTTAATCCAGACGTAACCGTACGTTCTAGAGGGGTTATGGAGAAATGTTCATTCTGTATCCAGAAAACTCAAAAAACAATATTGGATGCGAAGCGTGCTGGACGTCCAGTTGAGGATGGCGAATTCCAGACTGCGTGTTCTGCGGCATGTGGCAACGGTGCTATGGTGTTTGGAGATATCAATGATAAGAGCAGTAAGATTGCTGAATTGAAAGAA
>CAZGDG010000006.1:43662-48891 GCA_964524415.1 uncultured Flavobacteriaceae bacterium | reverse complement strand
TTTTCTGAAATGGCTTATCAAATGGTCTCACACACCTTAACCTTAGGTTATGCCGTTATGTTGGCCGGATTGTTATATTTTGTTTTAACTCTTAAAACGGTCTCTCCTAAATATCGAATATCAAACGTATTGTCTGGAGTGGTGATGGTCTCTGCATTTCTGTTGCTATATGCACAAGCAGGAAATTGGACCAATTCATTTCAATACGATGAGACTATTGGTCGCTATATTTTGCAGTCCGATGGCGATTTGTTCAATAATGGATATAGATACTTAAATTGGTTGATAGATGTACCAATGTTACTCTTTCAAATTCTATTTGTTGTGTCGCTTACAAAATCAAACTTCAAATCAATACGAAATCAATTTTGGTTTTCGGGAGCACTAATGATCATAACCGGTTACATTGGTCAATTTTATGAGGTGTCCAATCTTCCTAAATTTTTCATTTGGGGTGGAATTTCTACAGTGTTTTTCATTCATATTCTGTGGGTTATGAGAAAAGTAATCCAAGAAGGCAAAGAGGGTATACCTCAAGAAGCAAAAAAAGTGATGAACCAAATCTGGCTGCTATTTTTGGTATCGTGGTTTTTATATCCTGGAGCTTATTTGATGCCGCATTTATTGGGAATAGAAGGAGGACTCTTCAACGAATCAGGTGTTGTGGGGCGACAAATGACCTACACGGTAGCTGATATTAGTTCAAAAGTAATTTATGGTGTTCTTCTAGGCCGAGTAGCGCAAATTATGAGCAAGAAGGAAGGTTATTCCTATTAATCGACAGTTTCTTCTTGATTTGATCCCATTGCAATGAGTTGTGTTAGTTAGCCTTATTAAGGTGCCAAACTTCAATGGCTTCATCTCGCATTAACTGTTTCATGTTGAATTCTTGGAATCTGTCTTTATTACTAGAGGAATAAAACATATTGGAATAAATGAATCCAAAGGATTTGGCATCTTCTGCGGAGGCTCCAAAATAAATGGTTTTAAATCCAGCCCAGTAACAAGCACCTAGGCACATCATACAAGGTTCGCAACTGGTATAGAGGTCACATTCCTTCAAGTTTTTATAGCCAATGGTCTTGCCCGCTTTTTGAATTACAGATAGCTCTGCATGTTGCGTGCAGTCATTGGAAGAACCTACTGTATTATAAGCCGTGGCAATAATTTGGTCTTGTCTCACTATAACAGCTCCAAAGCCTGAACTTCCTTCAGTGGTCATTCCTTTTTTAGCCAAATTAATAGCCAATTGCATATAATAGGTGTTATCTCTAGATTTTTTTGAATGATCTGCTTCCATAAAATGTGATTCTTTTTATATTATTAAAGCCTGTAACTTCTGTAAATTTCTACGAGCCAAAAAATCTTTGGCGTTAAAGTTCTCAGAAAAGTAATTCTATTTATTTCAAGATGAAATCGCTTGTTGATTGTTTGAAATATTACAATAAGCTGTTTTAGGATTGAAAATGCATAAAATGCAAATAGCGGATCAAGCAAGTGCTCAATCCGCTATTTTGACTACTTAAGTGTTGTAGTTGAGTCTATTGTTCTAAATCGAAACGATCTAGATTCATAACTTTTGTCCAAGCTGCGACAAAATCATTTACAAACTTTTCTTTGGCGTTATCACTCGCATAAACTTCAGAAAGTGCTCTCAATTCTGAATTAGATCCGAAAATGAGGTCGGCACGAGTTGCTGTCCACTTTACTTTGTCGGTATCGCGTTCAACGATTTCAAACATGTTTTTATCATCAGAAGCTGGTCGCCATTTATAATCCATACTTAAGAGATTTCTAAAGAATTCATTGGTAAGCACACCCGGATTATCTGTAAGAACACCCACATAAGACCCATCGTAATTAGCGGCTAACGCTCTCATACCACCAATTAAAACAGTCATTTCCGGTGCACTCAACCTCAATTGTTGAGCTTTGTCTATTAAGAGCTGTTCTGTAGTTAAAGTATAATCGGTCTTTTGGTAATTTCTAAAGCCATCTGCCATAGGTTCGAGCAGATTAATACCCTCAATGTCCGTTTGTTCTTGGGAAGCATCCATTCTTCCAGGGTTAAAAGGTACATTTATTGAATAGCCTGCTTTACTAGCTGCTTCTTCTATCGCTACGTTACCACCTAGGACTACCAAGTCTGCAATAGATATTTCTTTATTCCCATTGTCAAAATCTTTTTTAATGGACTCATAAACCTTTAACACCTTTCTCAATTGTTGTGGGTTGTTGGACTCCCAGTTCACTTGAGGTTCTAAACGAATTCTTCCGCCATTGGCACCACCTCTTCGGTCACCATGGCGATACGTAGAAGCTGCTCCCCAAGCTGTAGTTACGAGTTCGTTTGTAGATAAGCCCGAAGCTTTAATTTTTTCCTTTAATAAGGCAATATCCTGTTTGTTGACCAATTCATGGTCTATGGCTGGAATCGGGTCTTGCCAAATAAATTCTTCTTCAGGAATTTCTGGACCCAAATAAGTTGATTTTGGTCCCATATCTCTGTGCGTTAATTTAAACCATGCCTTCGCAAAAACTTTTTCGAACTCTTCAGGGTTTTCATAAAAACGCTTGGAAATTTTTAGATATTCTGGGTCTTTAATAAGGGATAAATCTGTAACCAGCATCGTCGGTTTAACTTTTTTATCTTTATCAAAGGCATGCGGATACATTTTCTTTGGGTTTACAGCTACAAATTGATGTGCTCCTGCTGGACTTTTAGTAAGTTCCCATTCGTTTTCAAATAAACTTTTAAAATAGCCATGGCTCCATTGCGTTGGCGTTAGAGTCCAGGTTACTTCTAAGCCAGAGGTAATGGCATCAGGACCTTTACCGCTTTCATAGCTACTAGACCAGCCTAGACCTTGTTCTTCAATCGAGGCACCTTCTGGAGCGTTGCCTAAATATTTACCATTGGCTGCACCATGTGTTTTTCCCAAGGTGTGACCACCTGCAATTAAGGCAACTGTTTCTTCATCATTCATTCCCATACGACTGAACGTCTTTCGTATATCATGAGCAGCTAGTATGGGATCAGGATTTCCATTAGGTCCCTCAGGATTTACATATATTAATCCCATTTGAGCCGCAGCCAGCGGTTTTTCTAGTTCCCTGTCTTCATCAAAACGCTCATCACCAAGCATTTCATCTTCAGAGCCCCAATACACATTGTTTTGTGGCTCCCAAGTATCTTCTCTACCACCAGCGAAACCTATAGTTTCAAATCCCATGGACTCAAAGGATACGTTTCCTGCCAAAATCATAAGGTCTGCCCAAGAAATATTCTGACCATACTTTTGTTTTACAGGCCAAAGAAGTCGTCTGGCTTTGTCTAGATTGGCATTATCTGGCCAGCTATTTTGTGGCGCAAATCGTTGCTTACCTTCGCGAGTGCCTCCTCTTCCGTCACCAGTTCTGTAAGTACCTGCGCTGTGCCAAGCCATACGAATAAAAAGCCCTCCGTAGTTTCCAAAATCTGCAGGCCACCAGTCTTGTGAGTCAGTTAAAACGTCCTTAATGTCCTTTTTTAGCGCTTCATAATCGAGATTTTCAAACGCTTCTTTGTAGTTGAAGTCTTCGCCCATAGGGTTTGACATCTCACTATTTTGTCTTAAGACACTTAAATCAAGAGAATTTGGCCACCAATCCCTGTTGGTATTGCCTTCATTTTTAATGACTTCTCCAGTTGATTTTAATTTGTCAAATCCAAAAGGACAACTGCCTCTTTCTTTAGATGTGGTCTCTGCTTTATCACTTCCTATAGGGAAAGTAAAGGCAAACGAGACTAAAACAGCTAAAATAATCGCCGGAATTATTATTTTTTTTCTCATAAGTTGTTAGTGTTAATTTATATAAAACAAAGATGGTAAATTGTAAAAAATGTTCTCATCTTAGAACATCAATAAAATTAATGATAATATTCCGATTAATTATAAATCTCAACAGTATACTAAAACAACAACTTCCTGCCATCCTTATTGATTAGAACAAATGGATAACGAGATTTGTCTTGTAGAGAAAAGAAAAGCTTAGAACTGACTTTTAATTAAAATATATAAGACTATTGCTCAACTGTATGAAATTATGTTATGCTGATTTACTCTGATGCTTCTTCCATGGTGTGATAAACGTTTTGAACGTCATCGTCCTCCTCAATCTTTTCTAAAAGTTTCTCGACATCCTCCATTTGTTCTGGAGATAGTTTTTTGGTGACTTGCGGAATATGCTCAAACCCAGAGGATAGTATTTCTATATTGTTGTCTTCTAAATAGGACTGAATGTTACCAAAACTTTCAAAAGGTGCATATATCATTACACAATTGATGTCATTTCCATCTTCATCTTTATCGGTATCTTCAAAAACTTCTTCTACACCGAAATCTATGAGCTCTAATTCGAGTTCTTCTAAGTCTAGATCGTCACCCTTGATTTTAAAATTACAGGTGTGATCAAACATAAATGCTACAGATCCTGATACGCCTAAGCTGCCATCACATTTATTAAAATAGCTTCTTATGTTGGCCACGGTACGCGTATTATTATCAGTTGCTGTTTCTACCAAAATTGCGATACCATGAGGTGCGTAGCCTTCAAAAACCACTTCTTTATAATCTCCTAAGGATTTGTCGCTAGCTCTTTTTATGGCTCGCTCAATATTATCCTTAGGCATATTAACGGACTTGGCATTTTGTATAACGGCGCGTAGCTTGGCGTTGCTGTCAGGGTCTGGACCTCCTTCTTTTACGGCCATCACTATGTCTTTACCTATTCTGGTGAAGGCTTTGCTCATAGCAGCCCAACGTTTCATTTTTCTTGCTTTTCTAAATTCAAAAGCTCTTCCCATAATGTTTACATTGTTTTTTATTGGAGCATAGCCTAAAGATGGGTGCTCAAAAGAAAATCTCTAAAAAATCTCTTCCTTATTAAAATGGTTAAGTTATTCTTCAACTTCAACTATAGTTTCAATAGCTTTAGCTAAATCAAAATCTTTTTGGGTGACTCCACCAGCATCGTGAGTGGATAAAGAAATGCGCAAAACATTATATACATTGCTCCAGTTTGGGTGATGATTTAAGGCTTCGCATTCAAAAGCAATACGACTCATAGCACTGAAGCAATCTTTAAAGTTTTCAAATTCAAACTCTGTATGTATGGCGTTTTCAGAATATTCCCAATCTGGAAAATCGGCAAGTTTCTTTTCAATCGTGGCGGTGTCTAATTTCATAA
>CAZGDG010000006.1:39917-43562 GCA_964524415.1 uncultured Flavobacteriaceae bacterium | reverse complement strand
GTACTTCCCAAATGGAAAATCCCATATTTATTTCTATTTATGATATAATGTACCTGCTGCGTCACTTTTTTGTCTAAAGTCACATTCATTATTAAGTTAGGGAATACCTCAACAGGTTCTTTTTCGGTAATATTATGTTTAATCTCCTGTATTCTCGGGCAGTTGTTACCAAATACCATAGGTAAGCGTAAAATAGCCACTTGTTTTTTTGGCAAACGCAGGAGCATATTTTCTATTTTAATTTTAAAATGTCCATATATACTATGGCTTAGGGTCTTATCCAATTCATAGCTTGGAAATTTACTATAGGCATCGAATGCATTTGCAGAAGATAAAAACACCACCTTGGTGCCATTTTCTAGGGCATATTCCGCAAGATGTTGATGGGCTATGGTCTGAGCATTAAAATCGCCACGAAGTGCAGAAATGACTATGTCTGGCTTGCAGGCTTGCAGAATTTCATAAATATCATCTTCTTCCATAAGGTATTGAAAGAATTGATGATTTCTCTCATAGTCTGTTTTTGGAGTTCTGTAAGTGCCAAATGTTCTATAATAAGGACCCAATTCCCTGTAAAGTGCTTGACCTAAATAGCCACTTACTCCTAGAATAAGTATTTTGTATTTGTTATTACTCTTCTTCATTTATCCATCAACACGTATGCTTTATTACTTATTATTTGCCTTTATAAAAAGGTAATTTAACGACGGTAGCTGGAATGTTCTTTTTTCTAACTTGAATAAAGATTTTACTGTCGAACGAACCGAACTCTGGAGCGACGTAGCCAAGACCAATACCTTTTTTTAAAGAAGGCGACATAGTACCTGAGGTTACCTTGCCAATAGCTTTGCCATTAGAATCTACAATGTCGTATCCGCGTCGAGGGATACCTTTTTCATCAAGCTCAAAGGCAACAAGTTTTCTTTTAAGGATACTCTTTTTTTGTTCAGAAAGATTCTCTGAATTGGTAAAGTCTTTGGTAAACTTAACAATCCAACCTAAACCAGCTTCAAAAGGAGAGGTGGTGTCATCTATATCATTGCCGTATAAGCTATAACCCATTTCTAATCTCAAGGTATCTCTTGCTGCTAGTCCAATGGGTTTAATTCCATAAGGTTTGCCTGCTTCCATCACCTTGTCCCAAATTTGCTTGACTTTAGAATTTTTACAATAGATTTCAAAACCACCACTACCAGTGTAACCTGTTGCGGAGATAATTACATGGTCTATGCCTGCAAAATCACCAACTATAAAATTGTAGAAACCAATTTGAAACAAATCGTGAGATGAAAGCGTCTGCATAGCTTCAACGGCTTTGGGGCCTTGTATAGCAAGCAAAGCGTAGTCATCACTAAAGTTTCGCATTTGCGCTCCTGCCGTATTTTTGGCCGTGATAAAATTCCAGTCCTTTTCTATATTAGCTGCATTGACAACTAAAAGATAGGTGTCCTCTTTTACGCGATAAACAATTAAGTCGTCAACAATTCCACCGTTGTCGTTTGGTATGCAACTATATTGTGCTTTGCCTACAGTTAGTTTTGAGGCGTCGTTACTTGTAACTTTTTGCACAAGTTCCAAAGCATTAGGACCCTCAATCAAAAATTCTCCCATATGAGAGACATCAAATACACCGACTCCATTGCGCACCGTTTCATGTTCGATGTTCACACCTTCGTATTGAACTGGCATATTATAGCCCGCAAAGGGTACCATTTTAGCGCCTAATGCAATGTGAGTTTCTGTTAACGGTGTCGTTTTCATAAGTGAGCTGTTTAAATTATGGGCCAAAATTAAGCAAATTTTATGGCTTTAATCGTTTACATTTTTAGAGAAATGGAAAGAAAAAAACCACCTCTTTCAAAGGTGGTTTTAATAATATGTTTCATTAAATTAGAACTGATATCTAATACCCAGTGCAATATCGAAATCTAAGTCGTCATTAATATCTCCGAAACCAATCTCTGGTCTAAAATCTAGTGAAAGTAATAGTGGGATATCAAAACTATATTCGATACCTACGTTACCCGCAACGAAAAAGAAGGTTTCGTCATCAACCAACGGTGTGTCAAAATCGTAAGAGCCTAAACCGCCACCGGCACCGGCATACCAGTTAAAATCTCCATCTAATACCCAAACCCACTGGTAGAGTCCTGTGAGTTTAAATCCATCAAAATCATTACCGCTGCGCCAACCTAAATCTACTTCTAATCGGTTGTTGTCGCCAAGCGCCCTCTGATAGGATATTTCTGCGCCAAAACCATCGCTATCACCCAATCTTAATCCTATCGCATTATCTGCAATATCTTGCGCTGTGAGTGAAAAAGTTGCCAAAACGACTGTAAATAATGTTAAAACTAATTTGTTCATTGTGTCTTGTTTTAAGGTCAATTATTGATTTCCAAAAATAACGATAAAACCATATTTTTATTGGAATTCTTCATAGTTTTATAAACATATTTTTCAAAATTGCATGAACATTAACGAAAGCCTTCAAACTTTAGGGAAACAGCTTAAAGGAGATTTACATTATGACGACCTAATGCGAAGGCTTTACGCAACGGACGCTTCCGTTTACAGAAAATTGCCTTTAGCCGTTGCAATCCCTAAAAATGATAATGACCTTAAGTTGCTTGTTGGCTTTGCCAGAGCCAATCGTATAGGCCTAATACCAAGAGCAGCTGGAACATCTTTAGCGGGTCAATGCGTGGGTGAAGGTATTGTTGTAGATGTGTCCAAACACTTTACACAAATTATTTCCATAGATAAAGAGAGAAAGACCGTTACAGTGCAGCCTGGAGTGGTGAGAGATGAACTAAATGCCGCTTTAGAACCTTACGGGCTATTTTTTGGGCCTAATACGTCGACTTCGAACCGTTGCATGATAGGAGGTATGGTGGGAAACAATTCTTCTGGTACCACCTCTATTAAATATGGCGTAACCCGAGATAAGGTAATTCGTCTTAAAACCATTTTAAGTGATGGCTCAGAGGCTGTTTTTGAACCTGTTGATAAAATTCAATTTGAAAAAAAAGCGAGCCAGGCCAATTTAGAAGGAGCCATTTACAAAAAGGTCTATGAAATTCTATTCCCAAAAGACATTCAGAATAGGATTAAAAGCGATTTTCCAAAGGTCACAATCCATAGACGAAATACAGGTTACGCGATTGACGAATTGATAAAATCAAATCTATTTACATCAAACAGCTCTGATAATGATTTTAATATGTGCCAACTTTTAGCAGGTAGTGAAGGCACGTTGGCATTAACCACTGAAATTACCCTGTCATTAGACATCTTGCCACCTCCGGAAAGAGCTATGGTAGCATTACATTTTAAGAGTATAGAACGTTGTTTAAAGGCTGTGGTTGGTGCAATGCAGCATAATTTGTATACCTGTGAGATGATGGATGATACCATTCTGAACCTCACAAAATATAATAAGACCCAACAGGAGAATAGAAAATTTATAGTAGACAATCCTGTTGCGATTTTAATGTGCGAATTACGGTCTGATAATGACGAAGACCTGAACAAACAAATAGAGCGCTTTATTCAAACGTTCTCAGATGAAAATCAAAGTTACGCCCAGCCAATATTGCGTGGTGAGGATATCAATAAAGCCTTGGAATTAAGAAAAGCGGGTCT
>CAZGDG010000006.1:0-39817 GCA_964524415.1 uncultured Flavobacteriaceae bacterium | reverse complement strand
ATAGTTCGTGCTGAATTTATTCCAACAATTATAGGTGAAGAGAATTACACCCTTTTGAGTAGGATTAAAGCTGCATTTGACCCTGATAATATTTTCAATTCAGGAAAAATCGTAGACGCCTATAAAATGGATGAAGATCTTCGCTATGAGGCCGACCGTCATGAACCCAAAATAGAAACGTTTCTGGATTTTTCTAAATCACAAGGTATACTGAGAGAGGCAGAGAAGTGTAATGGTTCTGGTGATTGTAGAAAATTGCCGCAATTTGGAGGAACCATGTGTCCAAGTTATCGTGCAACCAGAAACGAGAAAGACACAACACGGGCTAGAGCAAATGCGCTCCGCGAGTTTTTAACCCATTCAGAAAAACGAAATCCGTTTGATTATGAAGAATTGAAGGAAGTTTTTGATTTATGCTTAAGTTGTAAAGCCTGCGCCAGTGAATGTCCTAGCAGTGTTGATGTTGCCGCCCTCAAAGCTGAGTTTCAATACCAATATCAAAAATCTAATGGCGTTTCTTTCAGAACAAAACTATTTGGTTATACCAATAGAATCAATAAGGTATTGAGTCACTTTCCTAAGTTAACCAATGTGCTTTTTACCAATAGATATGCTTCAAATATCATAAAACGAATCAATGGAGTAGCTCTAGAACGAAGCTTACCTAAAATATCAACTAAAAGTTTATATAAAGAGTTTCAAAAAATTGAAAAAGAAATAAATAGAGAAAATTTTATAAAAGAGGTTTATCTCTTAAATGATGAGTTTACTAATTTTTTAGATACTGCTATTGGCTTGGATGCTATACATCTTTTAACGCATTTAAATTACAAGGTAAACATCATTAACCATAAGGAATCTGGAAGAGCTATGATTTCCAAAGGTCTGTTGGATAAGGCCAAAGAGGTCTGCAATGCTAATATTTCAATCTTTAAATCTATTGTAACGGAACAAAAGCCCTTATTGGGCATTGAACCATCTGCTATTTTAACATTCAAGGATGAGTATTTAAAACTTGCAGACGATAAGGAATCGGCTAAATCCATTGCATCAAACACCTTTTTAATTGAGGAGTTTATATGTCGTGAAATGGAACAAGGCCACATTCATAAAGACCAATTTACCAAGGCTGCACTTACCATAAAATTTCATGGCCATTGCTATCAAAAAGCACTATCCAATCAAAAATACAGTTTTGACTTGCTCAATCTTCCGGAAAACTATAAAGTGACCATCATACCAAGTGGCTGTTGCGGCATGGCTGGAAGTTTTGGTTATGAAAAGGAACACTACGAGGTTAGTATGACTATAGGAGAGCAGACCTTATTTCCAGCGGTAAGAAAAGCTGAGGCTAGTACTGTTATTTCTGCAAACGGTACGAGTTGCAGGCATCAAATTAAGGATGGTACGGGTAGGGTAGCTCTGCATCCTGTTACGATTTTGCGCCAGGCCCTAAAGTAGCCTTATTTTGATGATTTCTTTTTAGGCGATTCTACGATGGTTATGGCTGCGATTAAATCCTTGACATCCATGTCCTTTAGCTCCTCGTCAGCAAAGAAAGGTGTGAGCTTATCCTTATTGTAATTGTAAACTTTCCATCGCTTAAATTGATACTCTAAAGCGGTAAAATTTTCTACCCAATCGCCAGAATTTAAATAGGTGGTTTTGCCGTTTTTATTTTCCATAACGAGCATCTTGGGTTGGTGTATGTGTCCGCACACTACAAAATCGTAACCATTTTCAATGGCTAAATCGGCAGCTACCTTCTCGAAGTTCTGGATATACTTTACCGCACCTTTAACACTGCTTTTAATTCGCTTGGACAAGGAATACCTTTCCCTTCCAAATTTTTCTAAAACCCAGTTTACAGTTTGGTTGAGAAGTATTAATATATCATAGCCCCAACCTCCGAGCTTGGCAAGCCACTTGGCATTTTGTATTGAAATATCGAAAACATCACCGTGAAAGAACCATGCTTTTCTGCCATCTAAATCCAATACGAGTTTGTTCACAATAGAAATGTTCCCTACTGACGTATCAGCAAATTTCCTTAACATTTCATCGTGGTTACCGGTGATATAAATGACCTCAGTACCATCGGCAGCAAAATCCATTATTTTTTTAATCACACTTAAATGTGATTTTGGGAAGTACCGTTTTTTAAATTGCCAAATGTCAACGATATCGCCGTTTAGAATCAATTTTTTAGGCTGAATGCTGTTAAGATAGGTGAGTAATTGTTTAGCATGGCATCCAAAAGTACCAAGGTGCACATCTGAAATTACAGCGATTTCAACTTTTCGTTTAAGATTCACGGGCAATTATTATAAAATACAAATAACCAAATCAGCAGTTAACTGAATGTCATCTAAGAATTAATAATGTATGAGATAATTGTTACCACATTGTTATCAGTAGGGTAAGGCATTTGGCATTAGCAGTAACCTGTTTTGATTCCGATAAAAGATGTTATTGCATTTTTGATTCTGTGATAATACATTTACTTTAGCGTAAAAAATAGCTGATGGCGGGAAATTCCTTTGGTAAATTGTTTAAGTTAACAACTTTCGGTGAGTCTCATGGTAAGGGTATAGGAGGAATCATAGATGGTTGTCCTGCAGGTTTAGAGTTAGATTTTGAGGCTATAGATAACGATATGAATCGTCGCAGACCGGGACAATCAAAAATTGTTACACAGCGTAAAGAACCAGATAGTGTTGACTTTTATTCTGGTATATTTGAAGGTGTAACTACAGGAACACCAATAGGTTTCTACATTCAGAATACCAATCAAAAATCAAAGGATTATTCGCATATCAAGGATGTCTACAGACCTAGTCACGCAGACTACACTTACGATAAAAAATATGGCATAAGAGATTATAGAGGAGGAGGCCGTAGTTCTGCACGAGAGACCGCTTGTAGAGTCGTTGCTGGCGCTATAGCTAAGCAATTGATTGGTGACATAAAGATAAATGCGTTTACCTCTGCAGTTGGAACTATTAAAACTGACAAGGATTATCACGAATTAGATTTTAGTCTAATAGAATCAACACCAGTTCGCTGTCCAGATTTAGAAGTGGCAGATGCAATGATAAAATACATTGGCGACATAAGAAAACAAGGTGATACAGTTGGAGGCGTAATTACTTGTGTGATTCAAAATGTACCGGCAGGTTTAGGGGAACCAGTTTTTGACAAGCTCCATGCCGAACTTGGCAAAGCCATGTTATCCATTAATGCGGTTAAAGGTTTCGAATATGGCAGTGGTTTTAAAGGGTCGCAAATGCGCGGAAGCGAGCATAATGATAAATTCAATGCTGATGGTAGTACTCAAACCAACCTTTCAGGTGGTGTTCAAGGCGGAATTTCCAATGGAATGGACATTTATTTTAATGTGGCTTTTAAACCTGTTGCCACAACCCTTCAAAAACAAGATACCATAAACGCTTCTGGAGAAATTGTTGAGATGCAAGGAAAAGGCAGGCACGACCCTTGTGTTGTGCCACGAGCAGTACCAATTGTTGAGGCAATGGCAGCACTTGTTTTGGCCGATTATAGCTTGCTGCGGCGACAAGAAACTAAAGATTGGTAAGCGTATCATTTTAAGGGTAACCCAAACAAACTAACTATTTTATGAAGAAAATCCCATTACACTGGAAAATAATTATTGGCATGCTATTAGGCATCATTTTTGGCTTTATCATGAATGCAGTGAGTGGTCAGAAATTTGTAGCAGACTGGATAGCGCCATTTGGAACCATTTTTATAAACCTCCTAAAACTAATTGCAGTACCGCTCATTTTGGCTTCTCTTATTAAAGGCATTTCTGATTTAAAAGATATTTCAAAAATAAGGGATATGGGGCTACGAACTATTTCTATTTATATAGGGACAACTTTAGTGGCTATAGTAATTGGACTATCTATCGTTAACTTGGTAAAACCAGGAACTGGAATGCCAGCGGATACCATTGAAAACATCAAATTAAAATACGAAAATGATGCAGGTGTAGTTGATAAGATAAATATGGCCTCAGCTACAAAAGGTGCTGGCCCGTTACAGCCTTTAGTTGATATTTTTCCTAGTAACATTATTCAATCCATGGGAGATACCAAAATGCTCCAGGTAATTTTCTTTGCACTTTTCGTAGGAATCTGCCTGTTGCTCATCCCAGAGGATAAGGCCAAACCAATGGTAGATATTTTTGACTCCCTAAATGAAGTAGTTATGAAAATGGTCGATGTTATTATGCTCTTTGCACCATATGCCGTTTTTGCTTTAATGGCGAATGTCATTATAGCTTTTGATGATACCGAAATATTGCTAAAATTACTTCAGTATGCGCTTTGTGTTGTTGCAGGATTAGCGCTTATGATTGGTTTTTATTTGCTTCTTGTTAGAATCTATGCCAAAAAGTCTCCATTATGGTTCTTAAATAGGATTAGTCCTGCCCAATTGTTGGCGTTCTCAACGAGTAGTAGTGCGGCAACCTTACCCGTAACGATGGAACGTGTTGAGGAGCATATCGGCGTAGATAAGGAAGTCTCTGGATTTGTTTTACCTGTTGGCGCTACAGTAAATATGGATGGCACTAGCCTTTACCAAGGAATCGCTGCTGTTTTTATTATGCAGGTTATTTGGCCCGAAGGCTTAGGATTTACGAATCAACTTGTCATTGTGCTCACAGCGCTTTTAGCCTCTATAGGAAGTGCCGCTGTACCTAGCGCAGGCATGGTTATGCTGGTCATCGTTTTGGAGTCTATTAATTTTCCTTCTGAATTGTTACCAATTGGTCTTGCACTGATTTTTGCTGTAGATAGACCTTTGGATATGTGCAGAACGGTTGTTAATGTTACTGGAGACGCTACAGTATCTATGCTTGTTGCAAAATCTTTAGATAAGCTTCATGAACCCCATCCTAAGGAATGGGATGATAACTATCACGCTGTAAAATAATTTATAATCGGTTAAAAATTAATTACCTTTAACTTTATTAATAACCTATCAAATCGTTAGCATTATGAATATTTGCTTCATCATGTATCCATGGGAAAACATTGATCCGGAAAATGATACAAGTCTTGCTTTGATTAAGGAATGTGTTAAGCGTGGGCATGGTGTTGCAATGTGTACCCCTGCGAACTTAACCATCAGAAATAGTGTAACCAACGCCTTCTGTAATGTTATTGGTCGGATGGATAAGGTTCCAACAACCTTAAAATCATTTTACAAAAAAGCAGACCTTAGGGAAGAAATGTTACCTCTAGCTGGCTTTGATGCTATCTTTTTTAGGGCAAACCCTCCATTAGATCCTTTGATGCTAAATTTCCTTGATTCTGTAAAGGATGACGTATTTATTGTCAATTCATTGCAAGGAATGCGCGAAGCCAATAATAAGCTTTATACGGCTGCTTTCGGAGATGCCCACAGCAATATTATACCTAACACGCATGTTTCAAAAAATAAAAAATATCTTATCAGGCAGATTAGAGAATCTAAATCGGATAAGATGATTCTAAAGCCGCTTAATGGTTTCGGTGGTTCTGGTGTTATACTTATTGAAAAGTCCGCGATGAGTAACATAACGTCACTATTGGATTTTTATGTCACAAACTCAGATGGGTCTTCCAATTACGTCATTCTTCAAGATTATATTGAAGGCGCGGACAAAGGTGATGTAAGGATTTTAATGCTGAATGGTGAACCCGTAGGAGCTATGAAGCGAGTACCGGGATCGGATGACCACAGGTCTAACGTTTCAGCAGGAGGTTCTGTGCAAAAGCATTCCTTGACTAAAGCAGAAAAAGCCCTTTGCAAACAAATAGGCCCTAAACTGGTTAAAGATGGTCTTTATTTTGTTGGGATTGATGTCATAGGTGGTAAGCTCGTAGAGGTTAACGTAATGTCGCCTGGAGGAATAACTTATATCAATAAGGTCTATAAAAACAAAACCAAAGTAGAAGAAAAGGTCATAGACTTTTTGGAGAGTAAGGTTATGGACCAGCTTCAAGCTTTTGATAGAAGAGCTAGACTTAGAAAAACTGTTGATGAGGCTTAGAGTATTTGGTTCTAAAATGGTTTTAATTTCAAGATATAAATAAATGAATAGGGTCGATTGGACTAGAGACGAACTGGTAGCCTATATTTTGCTATTTGCCGCCAATTCAGATTTTAAAGAAAACAACAGGGAGCGCAATAGTATTCTTTCAAAAGTAGATGTTTATACTTTTCAGGAAATTCATGATGAATTTGATAACGATAATGATTATCAAGGGATTCAAAAGATATTGTCCAGCCTAAAGCAGCATAATTACGATAAGAATGATGTAGACCTGTTACTCGCAGATATTAAGACTTTGTTCTTCTCTGATGACGATTTCAATATTAACGAACAAATTATGCTTCAATGTCTAAATAGGTTATTTAAAGCGATGTAATGGAAAAACTTTCAGTAGATGCTATTTGCAATAAGATAAGGGCAGAAGAAACCTTTCATGCCGTATCAGATGATTATTCTTTTACCTTAAAAATAGACAATTACGTGCACTACGTTTGTGCTGCGGTGCATGATGGCCATGAGTTTAGAAGATCACTTTGGGAAAAGTGTTTGCACTCAGAGTACGACCGATGGTATGAAGAAGACCCTGAAACAAAGACGATGATACAATCCCATTCCATTGTTATAGCTGGACGCGACTCGCGTTTCGAATACGATCTAAATAGATTTCCAGAGGAGGCAGTATTTGAAACGGCTTGGGGAAAGCAACTGTGGAGGGAGCCGCTTTCAACGGAGGAAAAAAACATCAGCTTACAAAAGCATGCGAATTTTTATAAAGTAGTAAATACTTTAATCTCAAAATTGGAGGAGAAATTTGGTGTTTGTATCGTTTACGATATGCATAGCTACAATTGGCAGCGCTGGGATAGGGAAGTACCAACGTGGAATCTGGGTACAACAAATGTAGATAATTCCCGATTTGGTGACCTCATAGAAGATTGGAGAAAAGATCTTGAGCGTGTAGAATTGCCTTACGGAATTAAGAAAACAGCTAAAATAAACGATACGTTTTATGGGAATGGTTATTTCTTAAGGTATATAACCAATACCTTTAGTAATACCTTAGTCTTGGCTACAGAAATTGCCAAAGTTTACTGTGATGAATACCAACAAATTATATATCCTGAAGTTGTTGAAGCCGTAGAAAGTCAGTTAAAAATCTTGATTCCTGAGCACGCGAAACGTTTTTACAATAGGTTTAAAGCATAATGGCACAGATTAAAACAACACAAGAATTTCAATCACTTTTTGAAATTGATGCCAATATCAACCGCTTGGTTAAGAATATTGAATTGCTCAATTATATTAATCCGCAAAATATTGCCTCGGAGAAAAAAAAGTTTTTTGCGGCAAAGTATAACTATGAACCTCAATTCAATTATCCAAAAATCAGGTTTAATGGATACAAATTGCATCGGTTGTTTTTTTCTCAGCGGCTAGAACGTATAGAGGATGATGACATTAGACAATTATACGAAGATATTATCTATGAATATTCCGGTTTAATTGAATGTATTGAAACCATTGGTCAGGGACGAAAATTTTATTTCAACAGTTTAAAAAGTTTTGGTACGCCTACCGAGCGTTCGCTGGAGAATGCAAAATTTATACTGAGGTTCGATGATTCTGAATTCAATGAAGAATTGTTGCCAATGTATAACGCCCAAGAAGCTCGGGACTATTTTGATGACTTTTCCAAACGTTACGATTTTAAGTACAGAATAAAAATCTCTAACAACTTGTCTGCTGCAGCTATGGTTCTTAATAATACCCAAACATTAGTCTTGCGTAAGAGCCATAAGTTTAGTTTAAACCAGCTAAAAGTGTTAACCAACCATGAGATTGGTGTTCATATGGTAACCACCTTTAATGGACTTAATCAACCACTTAAGGTGTTTTCTAATGGTTTCCCAAACAATGTTGAAACGCAAGAAGGACTGGCTGTTTATTCAGAATTTATGAGTGGCTGTTTAACCATTGAACGCTTAAAGGAATTGGCATTTAGGGTCATAGCAGTGGATAGTTTGCATAAAGGCTATACGTTTTCAGACACTTTTCATTTGCTTCATAATCAACACAAGTTAAATAGGGATAAGGCGTTTTCTATCACTTTAAGGGTTCACAGAGGTGGAGGCTTCACCAAGGATCATTTGTATTTAAAGGGAATTAGAAATATTTATAAATATGCTAATTCTGGAGAGGACTTAGGACTACTTTTAACAGGTAAGGTTAGCCAAGAATATGTATCCACAATTAAAAAGCTTCAAGGCCTTGGATTGGCTTTACCACCAAAGTACTACACTGATGCCTACATCCATAACGACAATACCGATTCTAATTTAGATTTTATCCTAAAAAGCTTAAAATAAATCTTGCTTTTACAACTGTAGAATCTATCTGCTTTAGCAGTTCGTAGATGTTTTTTACAGTCATTTTAACTTAGACTTTTTAAAATGCTTTACATCGATTTTATAACAAAATCTATAGTAGACTAATTATTTTTAATGACGTAAATGTGCTTTTAATCAAAATTGAAACCCCACATTTAATACAATTGATTTTAAGTTTTGTGACATTAAATTAGTTTAAGTAAGTTGTTAATGAAAAAGCCTTTTAGTTATATGCTAAAAGGCTTTTTTTATGCAATGAATTTAGCTTGGAGTTCTGGAGTAGGAATCATGCAGGCCTCTCTTTTTCCGTACCATTTGTAACGGTTTTTGGCAACATAGTCATAAACCCAATTTCTAATAAAGTTAGGAACTATTAAAAAAACAACCAGCAAATTAATTGGGAAACCTAGCTTCTTTGCTATATGCAAAGCCGCAGAAGATTTTATCCTAAGGCGTTTATGCTCTGGGTCATAGAGTAAAATAGAGTCTACCTGATTTTGATCAATGTTAAAGGATTTCATTATTTCATTGCCAATATCGCTTTGCAGTGGCGCAAATAAAAACGTATTGTTTTTATCGCGCTTAATAACAAAAAGCACACTGCTGTTGCACAAATTGCACACACCATCGAAAAGGATAAGTTGTTTATTTTCAGGTATAGATTCTAACACGTTACAAAGTTAGCTTTAATGGCTATAAAGTGTTTAAAAATTCAGTTAAATCCTCATCTTTATCCATTCCGAGTTTTTTCTTAAGACAGAATTTAGATTTTTTAACGCTATGTGGCATAACGTTGTGCATAGACACAATTTTTTTAAAAGTCTAATTCATTCTTAAAAAGAAAGCTAATCTTATGCCTTTCTCCGTCATATCTTGTGATAAGTTTATACTTCTAATGTCTTAGTTGTTAAGGGTTAACCAAAAAATGGAAATTGAATATTGCTCACCATTTGGAGGGTTTTGGGAGCCATTGACGTCTGAAACAATAGCAAATGTTGATTCCCGAAAGTGCTATAGAGGTGATAGCTACATCATCTCAATTTTACTTTTTTTGAACAAGTTCAAGAAGGTCTAGGCTAACATTTGTGGTGAACATGCCATAATTGACAATGGCCTTACCTTTTTCTATGTTCTCAATGCTTCCAACAGCCTTGCCGTCATGCATGCGAACGCAATCGCCAATTTTTAAGACTGGTTTAGGTGGTGCTGGTTTGTTCTTTTCTTTTTCTTTTTGTGCTTTTTTCTCTTTCCTGATTACGTCCACCTTTTTTTTGGCTTCTTGCTTTATTTGCTCCTCTTTTGCCTTTTGCGCACGTTTTTGTTTGGCAGACATTTTTTTTCGCTTGGCATTTTCGATTTGGACCAATTTAAAAAGCTCATTCATTAAGTCGCGTTTGCGCTTATTTTCAAAATACTTTTCGGATAAATCCTTGACCTTTTGCCCGAGGTAGATAAGACGTTGATTGCTGTCATAAAGTTCTTGGAAACTTTCCAGTTTTTTCTGAATTCGAGCATTGGTCTCTTCCAATCGGTCTGCTTCGGATTGTTTTTTAATTTCATTGGCCCTTAATGATCGTTCAGTGCGCTCTAATTTACTTCTTTCCTTTTGTAATTTGGCTATAGTAGCATCAAAACGTACTTTTCCACGCTCAATTTTTTTCTTTGCCTTGTTTATTAAGCTATAGGGAATGCCATTTTTTTGAGCTACTTCAAACGTAAATGAACTTCCTGCTTGTCCAACAACGAGCTTAAACATAGGCATAAGACTCTTTTCGTTAAAGAGCATATTTGCATTCTGCATGTGTGGTAACTCGTTGGCAAGTAGTTTTAGGTTGGAGTAGTGGGTTGTAATGATTCCGAAAGCTTTTCGGTCGTAAAAAACTTCTAAAAAGGCTTCGGCTAGAGCACCTCCCATTTCAGGGTCGCTGCCAGTACCAAATTCGTCTATGAGAAACAAGGTACTATCATTAACTTTTTTAAGAAAATAATTCATTTGCTTTAGGCGGTAGCTGTAGGTACTTAAATGATTTTCTATAGATTGGTTATCGCCAATATCGCTCAAAACCCTATCAAAAAGACAAACTTTACTGCGCTCATGCACTGGTATAAGAAGCCCACTTTGAAGCATAACCTGAAGCAGTCCAACCGTTTTAAGCGTAATACTCTTGCCGCCAGCGTTAGGTCCAGAAATAACAATGATGCGCTTAGAGTTGTCTAGAGCGATGGTCTGTGGAAATGTTTTTTCGTTTTTGGCCTTGTTTGTAAGGTATAATAAAGGATGAAAGGCATCTTTTAGAAATAAGGTCTTATCTTCAGCTATCTCAGGCAAGATGGCGTTCATGCTCGTTGCGTATTTTGCCTTAGCACTTATAACATCTAACTTGGTAAGGAAATTCTGGTAGTCTTCTAGAAGCGGTAGATATAGTCTTAAATAGTCAGTTAATTCCTTAAGAATCTTTATGACTTCTTCTTTTTCGTCGTACTCTAAATTATTTAACTCCCTGGAGTATTGAAGTGTGGTTTCTGGTTCAATATAGATAATACTGCCCGTTTTACTGCCGCCCATAATGGCACCTTTCACCTTGCGACGGTACATGGCCTTTACGGCTAGCACACGCTTATTTTCAACCACAGATTCGCGGATATCGTCCAAATAGTCAAGATTGTGGTAAGTAGTAAGCGCTTTGGAGAAGCTACTGTTTATTTTACTTTTTACTTTATTAATATACTGTCTCAGTTCATAAAGTTGAGGCGATGCATCATCCTTGATTTCTCCAAACCTATCAATAACAGTATCAATTTGAGAGATTATGGTGGTGTTAAATTCTATGGCTTTCGCATAAGAATATAATTGCGGATAGTAGTCCTTAAACTTATCTAGAAATTTTAAAACGGTATTAACGGTTATTGAAATGCTAGCAATCCTTTGTATACTCTTAACCTCTAGAAATGTGTTTTCAATCTTTAAAAGTTTTATTTCCTTAGAAATGGAATCAAAACCATGGTTAGGGATTCTGTTGTCATTATCAAAGGATGATAAATATTCGTTTACGTAAATAAGCTCTTTTTTAAGCAGCTCTTCATCTGCTATAGGTAAAATTCCCAGAACGCTATTATGGCCAAGTTCGGTTAAGGTATAGTCGCTAATTTGTTCTAGTACCGAAAAAAATTCGAGGTCCTGTAATGTTTTTTTATGAATCTTTATCATTCTCCTGGCTTAAAGCACATGCAAATTTAGCCTAAATGGGAAGATAAGCCTAGTTCTTAAGATTACTTTTGGAATCTTTATTTTTGAAGAAAATACCTTGACATGGACGTTAAAATAGATTCTAGTTGGAAGCCTTATTTACAGCAGGAGTTTGATAAACCCTATTTTAAGCAGCTTGTAGAATTTGTAAAGTTTGAGTATAGCTATTATAAGTGTTTTCCCAAAGGGAATGAGATTTTCAATGCCTTTAACCATAGCACCTTTAGCAACACCAGAGTTGTAATTATTGGTCAAGATCCCTATCACGGTGTTGGCCAAGCCCATGGCTTGTGCTTTTCTGTGAATAAGGGCATACCGCATCCTCCCTCATTGATTAATATTTTTAAAGAGCTACAGGAGGACTTAAATTTGCCATACCCTAAAAGCGGTAGTCTAATGCCGTGGGCTGATCAAGGTGTCCTTCTTTTAAATGCAACACTCACAGTGAGGGCACATCAAGCAGGAAGCCATCAAGGCAAAGGCTGGGAGCAGTTTACAGACGCAGTCATTGAAATTTTAAATACTGAAAAAGAGGGTGTTGTTTTCTTACTTTGGGGAGGTTACGCAAAGAAAAAGGCAAAACTTATAGATACAAACAAGCATCATATTTTAAAATCAGGCCACCCATCGCCATTGAGTGCCAATAGAGGTCATTGGTTTGGTAATAAACACTTCAGCAAAACTAACTTCCTGTTGCAGCAAGCTGGCGAGAAGGCAATTGATTGGCAATTACCTTAGGATTGTTCCCTTTAATAATTTTAGGTTTACGAACGGATTTTTCTCGTGTTATCTTGTTACAACTAAAGAAAAGTAGGAGAAAGTTAACTGCGACTAAAAATGCTAAAATCAGCGTAATTGTAAGAATCATATTAGTCTTATTGAACGGTTAATAGCTTCGATTTGGTTAAACAAATGTAAATAAAAAATTGAAATACTGAAAGTTACCCACTAAAAACGTAAGAATTTATCTAAAACTACTTAACACTTTTTAACGATTTTAACCGATTTTTACTGCTATTAAGCCGAATTACTAGGGCGTTTCGAATTGTAATAAAAAATAAATCTTAACTACCCTGAACGTTATGGATTAAGCTATTATAATTCACTTTTTTGGAAATAATATTAAGTTCAAATAGTTCTTTTTGAACCATTTGGAGTGTTGATTCTTCAATTTGGCTTTGGGACCATTCCGTTAGCGCTAACCACTTTCTAACATCATCTAAATCTTGCTCATATCTCTTGGCTATTGTATTGTCAATATTGGGAATGGCTTTAAAATCTTTTGTGGTTTTGTTTATTATGTCTAAAATGGTTTTTAAATCGTCTTCGTTAGATTTAATAAATTCATCTCTTGCAACAATAACAAAACAAGGCCAAGGGGTAGGGCAATTTCCTACATGCTTAAAAATACCATCGTCTACTATGGGCTTCGTCGTAAAGCGCTCCCACATAAAATAATCAGCACGGTTATCTGTTAGGGCTCTAATAGCGCCATCTAAATTTTGAATGACTTCAAATTTCAAATCGGTATCAAGGTTCCAGTTGTGGTTTTTGGCATTAATGTAGGCCATAAGGTGAGAGCCCGAACCATATCTGCTTATGGCGGCTCGTGTTCCTCTTAAATCTTGTATAGTTTCAAATTTTGAGTTTGCAGCGACATGAATTCCCCAAATTAAGGGAGAGCTAACGAATGTCTGTACGATTTTAGATGGATTGCCTTCAATTATGTCCTTAACAATACCTTCAGTAAGAATTACTGCCATATCAATATCACCATTTCTTAGAGCTTTGTTCATGGCTCCCGTACCACCAAAATAATCGTGCCATCTTAGGTTAATGCCTTCGTCTTTATACTCTCCGTTTTTTAAGGTGAGATACCAGGCTAAATTAAAATGCTCTGGAACGCCTCCTATTGAAACTTTTTTCATCTATAAGGTTTCGAATAATGATTTTAAATGTTAACTATACGCTCTAAGGTATAACGAATGAGCTTTTCTACGGTTTTTTTTGGGTCTTTGCTGAAGTCGCCATTTGCTCTATTGGCTATAATGGCATTTAAGGATAGTGCTTCGTGACCCAATAATTTTGAAAGCCCATAAATCACAGAGGTTTCCATTTCAAAATTGGTAATCCTAAATGATTTGTATGAAAAACTATCGAGTTTAGAATTAAGATTTGGATCGAATAACGGAAGCCTAAGTACACGACCCTGGGGACCGTAAAAACCACCTGCTGTACCTGTCATGCCTTTAAAGACCTCATCACTTTCAAAGTATTTTTGAAGATATTTACTGTTTTCAATAATGATAGGTCTGGCTTTATTTTTATCCCAGTTGGTATGGGCAATGAATGCATCTTCAATTTCGGGATTGCTAATACCTTTAATTTGGTAAAAGTGCAGCATCCCATTGACATCGAGGCCATGTGTGCTCATCACAAAAGAGTCTACAGGGATGTCTTCTTGTAAGGAACCAGAGGTGCCTACGCGGATAATATTTAGACCTGTGAGTTCAGATTTAGGTTGTCTTGTTTTTAAATCAATATTTACCAAGGCGTCAAGCTCATTAAGCACAATATCTATGTTGTCTGGTCCTATGCCTGTTGAGATAACAGTAATCCTACGGTCTTTGTAATAACCGGTTTGGGTTTTAAACTCTCTTTTTTGAGTGCTAAATTCTATGCTTTCAAAGTGTTTGGTGATTTTTTCCACCCGATCTTGGTCACCTACAAAAATTATGGTGTCCGAAATGTCTTCTGGCTTTAGATTTAAGTGGTAAACACTCCCATCAGGGTTTAGTATTAATTCTGAATCCTTAATTGGCATGTGAAACGGTTTTGATTAATTTGTTCTCATCACTGCTATACTGGTACTGAAGACGTTCTACACCACCGTAAACCATAGTGTTGTTAATTTCATTAGCAAAATTGAACTGACCTAAAATGGCTTCGTGCCCTTTTCTATTAAGGGTAATGCCTTTGTCAGTTTCATTGAAAAATAGACTTAAGCTGTTTATTATTCGTTCCATCTGTAAATCGCCGTAACCATAAAAACCTTGGTAGTTTAAGCTATACCCAAGTAAATGGTTCTTAGATTTTATGGTGTTGTCCCTAATGATTAAAAGTATATTGTTTTCAATTGCACTTAAACCATTAATTTGTTGTGGGAAGCGCTGCAGATGTGCCTTGAGGCAGTTGCTCATATATTCAAAGTTGGATTTGGTAACGATGTATGGTTTAAAGATGTTATGATCTTTACCGCAATACGTTCGCCATAGAGATATTGCAAGTTCTTTATCTTCATCAGTTAGCTGTACCTTATTATCGTATTGTTGCTGAAGTTGTTCCGGTGATAATTCTGAAAGCCCTTTAAGGTTTTTTTCGCCTTCAACACGTCCGCTGCAGATGAGATATAGCGGTTTCTTTATATTCTTTTGATGTAATAGATTAATTACGCCCAACAGATTGATGTGGCAAAACAAATCATACTCAAACCAGAGGTCTATTTCTCCATAAGAATCGATTTTGTCTAACTTCGACAACTCTTTATCCAAGGCTGTAAAATCGTATTCTATATCGTAGTAATCCTTTAAAAATTTAGCCCTTATCTCAAAAAACTCTTTAGAATCTATTTTGGCTATGGTTGGTCCTTCACAAAGCATTTCTTGCCAAGTAAGAATAGTATCTTTAAATCCAAGTTCTCTTAAATAGTTGGTTAGACTATCACCATTTGTTATATGTAAAATTTTTGACTGCATTAGCCACCAACACGCTTTACATTAAACCCTTTTTCTTTTAGGATAGCCATGATTTGATCTCTAAGGTCACCTTGAATTATTATTTTCTCATCCTTAAAACTTCCTCCAACGCTTAATTTGGTTTTTAATTCCTTAGTAAGTTGTTTAAAATCTGAATTTGCTCCTGTATACCCTTCTAATATAGTTATTGGCTTTCCCTTGCGTTTCTCATATTTACATAGAATAGGAGCATCCTGTAACCATAACTGGCTTTCATTGGTTGTTTCTTCAGGGGTTTCTTCAGGTTTATGATCCGGAAATAATTGTTGTAATTGGTCTTTTAAATCCATACTAATTTAGAAATAAATTACTTTTTAATTAATCCCAATTCAACCAATCTTTCATTTAGAAAATCTCCAGCTGTAATATCGTCGTACAGTTTAGGGTGGTCTTTGTCAACACAACTCTCTAGGACATCGAGCTTCATTTCGCTCACAGGGTGCATAAAAAACGGAATGGAATATCTTGAGGTTCCCCAAAGTTCCCGTGGTGGATTAACCACACGGTGTATAGTAGATTTTAATCTATTATTGGTATGGCGGGAGAGCATATCTCCCACATTTATCATAAGTTCATCGGGTTCGGCAATGGCATCAATCCATTCTCCATCATGTCGCTGTACTTGTAAGCCTCTGCCTTGGGCACCCATTAATAAGGTAATGAGGTTAATATCGCCATGCGCAGCTGCCCTTACTGCATTTTTTGGTTCTTCTAAAATAGGCGGATAGTGTATGGGACGTAGAATGGAGTTTCCATTGAGTATGTAAGGGTCAAAATAATTTTCTTCGAGACCCAAATGTAATGCTAACGCACGTAGGACGTATTTGGCAGTTTTCTCAAGCATTTTATAGGCTTCTTTACCTACTTTGTTGAATTCTGGAAGTTCTTCTACCATGACATTATCAGGATATTCCTTTTTTAAAGTGTCATTGTCTTCAACATATTGCCCAAAATGCCAAAATTCCTTTAAATCGCCTTCCTTTTTCCCTTTGGCACTTTCTTTACCAAAAGAAACATAGCCGCGTTGGCCACCAATCCCAGGGATTTCATAACGTTGTTTTGTTTCAAGAGGTAGGTTGAAAAAGTTTTTAACCTCAGCGTAAAGCTTGTCTACAAGTTCATCGTCTAAAAAATGACCTTTCAAGGCCACAAAACCAATGTCTTCATAGGCTTTACCAATGTCATCAATAAATTTTTGCTTTCTTTTTGGGTCTTCGGAAATAAAGTCACTTAAATCTACACTTGGTATTCTGTCCATTACGAGCTAAAAAATTAAGTTTATATACAAATCTAACCAAAATATAGACGAAATAATAACCTAAGGTCATAATCATAACTTAATTAATAAAGGGTGAGATTATTCCATTTTTGTTACATTTGGATGGACGCAACAATCTACATATGCCAACAATAACCAAAAGCAATATCGATTTTGATAAGAGAAGCCTAAGCGACAAAACGCTTTTAAAGCTTTATCAAAACATGCTAAAGCCCAGATTAATCGAGGAAAAAATGCTTATTCTCTTGAGACAGGGAAAAATTTCCAAGTGGTTTTCTGGTATTGGACAAGAAGCCATATCTGTTGGCGTTACAATGGCTCTGAAGCCTAATGAGTATATTTTGCCCATGCATAGGAATCTTGGCGTATTTACCACAAGGGAGATTCCTTTACATCGCTTATTTGGTCAGTGGCAGGGAAAAGCCAGCGGATTTACCAAAGGACGTGACCGATCGTTTCATTTTGGCACCCAAGACTATAAAATTGTGGGAATGATTTCACATTTAGGTCCGCAGATGGGCGTTGCAGATGGAATAGCCTTAGCAAATCTTTTGCAGAATAATGGCAATATTACGGCAGTATTTACAGGAGAGGGTGGCACTAGTGAAGGGGATTTCCACGAAGCACTTAACGTTGCTGCGGTGTGGCAATTACCGGTTATTTTCTGCATTGAGAATAATGGTTATGGACTTTCAACACCGACGAATGAACAGTACCGTTGTAAGCATTTGGCAGATAGAGGTAAAGGCTACGGAATGGAGTCTTTTATTCTAGACGGAAATAACATTATTGAAACGTACACAAAAGTCAAAAAGCTAGCCGAAAGCATAAGAAAACGTCCAAGACCAATTTTAATTGAATTCAAGACCTTTAGACGTCGTGGTCACGAAGAGGCTAGTGGTACTAAATATGTGCCAAAGGAACTCATGGAAACTTGGGAGGCCAAAGATCCTATTGAAAATTACAGAAATTACTTGTTCAGTAAACAAATTTTAACTCCAGAATTAGAGGAGTCCTTTAATGCTGAAATAAAGGCAGAAATAGATAGTGCCCTAAACATCGCATTTGCTGAAGATCCTATTGAACCATCTGAAAGTGAAGAGTTAGGTGATGTCTATAAAGATTATGATTATGAAGAAGTTAAGCCAAATAGCGAGACCAAAGAATTACGTCTAATCGACGCAATTTCTGAAGGTTTAAAACAATCCTTGGAGAAGTATGGTAATTTGGTCCTGATGGGGCAAGATATAGCAGAGTATGGAGGTGTTTTCAAAATCACAGAAGGATTTGTAAACCAATTTGGTAAAGATCGCATAAGGAATACGCCTATATGCGAATCTGCTATAGTGGAAGCAGCAATGGGATTGTCTATTGCGGGTATGAAATCTGTTGTTGAAATGCAATTTTCAGATTTTGTAACCTCTGGATTCAACCCCATAGTTAATTATTTAGCTAAATCGCATTACCGCTGGGGCCAACAGGCAGATGTGGTTGTAAGGATGCCCTGTGGTGCTGGAGTGGCGGCTGGTCCTTTTCATTCCCAGACCAATGAAGCTTGGTTTACAAAAACGCCTGGCTTAAAAGTAGTTTATCCTGCATTTCCTTACGACGCCAAAGGATTGTTGGCTACTGCCATAAATGATCCTAATCCGGTTATGTTCTTTGAACACAAGGCTTTGTACAGAAGTATACGACAAGAGGTGCCAACAGGTTATTACACCTTACCTTTTGGTAAAGCTAGTCTGTTGAAAGAAGGTGAAAGTATTAGCATTATAACTTACGGGGCAGGTGTGCATTGGGCATTAGAGTCTTTGGAAAAACACAACCATATTGATGCCGATTTAATTGATTTAAGGTCATTGCAACCGCTTGATAAGGAGGCCATCATCAAATCTGTAAAGAAGACAGGTAAGGTAATTGTTCTTCAAGAGGATTCGTTGTTCGGTGGAATTGCTAGTGATATTTCTGCCATGATAATGGAAGAATGTTTTCAATATTTAGATGCACCTGTAAAACGCGTAGGCAGTCTAGAGACACCTATTCCGTTTTCTTCTCAATTGGAGGAGCAATACCTCTCTAAATCCAGATTTGAACAAGCCTTGATTGCCTTATATAATTATTAGTCTTTTAACTGATAACTAGAGCTTTAACTGAAAAAATGACAGTAATTATGAAATTTTTTCAGTTGTTGAGATATGGCATTTTATTTGTTGCTATGATAGTAGTTTAACAATAAAAAATTTAAATCTTATGAGTAACTTAATTCCAACTTTGAAAAATGGTACTGACTCAAAATTAGGTTTAGGTTTTAGATCAGTGCCGAGCTTAGCAACATGGCTAGATGATATTTTTGAAAACAATTTTGAACACGGTTTAATGTCCAATTTCAATACAGGAATGACATTGCCAGCCGTGAACGTCAAGGATAGAGCGGATGATTATATTGTGGAAATGGCAGTTCCAGGATTGAAGAAATCAGATTTTGATATTAACCTGGATAACGACTTATTATCGATTTCTGCAGAAATAAAGACTGAAAATGAAGATGTAAATGATAGTTACACTAGACGTGAGTTTGGTTACGCTTCATTTAAAAGAACTTTTTCGTTACCAAAGTCTGTAATGTCAGAAAAAATAAAGGCAACCTATACAGATGGTATTCTAACCATTGAGTTGCCAAAACGAGATGAAGCTAAGAAAAAACCACTTAAACAGATAAAGGTATCTTAATTCATCAAAGCCTTTATGTAATAAGAAAAAACCAATACGACATCGTATTGGTTTTTACTTTTCTGCAACTTTCATTACTTAATGTTTTCTAAGTCATCATCTAAACTGTTAGATGTATTGACAATTTTAGATAAGGCTCTCATAACTAATTGATTTAATGATTGATGAAATCAGTGGAGTGGTTACCTGTAACGTCTTTTCTTGTTCCAAACGTAAGCTTTGGTTTCTGCTAAATTGCTCGTCAATTGATTGTTGTTTAAAGTTCTCATGATTATTCGTTTTTTAATTGATTACACTATATAGACGAGCACAATACAATTTTGTTACAGTACTTTGTATAACATAATACTATTTTAACATATTTTAACGGTGATTAAATGAAGAATAGGGCGTAAGGTCCAATTGAAAATGAAAAGGTTGCTCCGTAAAGCTCCTATTTCAGTTATTCAATCTTTACTTCAGAAAGGTTAATGGGAAATTTAGCTTTTACTAAATTCAACCTTGTTCTATCCAATTTCACCATTGATTTATTAAAGTGTGTTTTAGCGTAGTTTTCCCGCAACTGTTCGTACGCCAGTGAAATTTTATCTTGCACTGCAACGAAATGGTCATATCGGCTTTTTGCATCATATCGCAATAAAATGGCAGCCTTCAAAGGATGTTCAGAATAGTCTTTTGATCGTTTTCCACTGCAATAGTGGCATTGTCCCAAACCATTATTATCAACGAAAGCTACCACAATATTTGTGATATCCTTAAGTTGTGCCTTCTTGTTGTAGATTAGGATTTCGTTGTTTTGATTTAGGGTAATCTCCAATAGATTTCTTTTTTTGATATCAGTTTCGCAGGAAGCTGGATCTTCACAATAGGCAGGCAGCTTCCTTAGTATACCTTTTTCTGCAGAAATTGTGGTGCTCACCAAAAAAAAGATGAGTAATAAAAAAGCAATGTCAGCCATAGATCCTGTGTTGACTCGTGCAGGATGTTGTCTAAATGATTTCATAAGATTTACAGTTTAAATTGTTGACCCTAATTAAAAGCACACAATAACAATACCAATATTGTTAAAGGTTATTAACATTGACTTACATAAACCCTTACTATGTGTTATTTTTGCAAATCAATGATTTCGATATGCCGATGACTACAGAGACCTTAAAAACAAATGATACTGAAAAGAAATTATATGATTATCAGCTCAAAGACCTCAATCGCATCTTTGATGTCATGGCAGAGGAGCCCGATGATTTTAATCTACTTTACCAGCTTCCTACAGGTGGAGGAAAGACTATAATTTTTTCCGAAATCGTTCGACGATACATTAAGGAACACAACAAAAAAGTCGTTATTCTTACCCATAGAATCGAACTTTGTAAGCAAACCTCTAATGTGTTATCGGGTTTTAACGTAAAAAATAAGGTCATTAACAGTAAGGTTAAGCAATTGCCAGATCAAGATGACTATCAATGTTTCGTTGCCATGGTAGAAACGCTTAACAATAGATTATCCGATAATGATTTTGAACTTAAAAATGTTGGTTTGGTCATTATTGATGAAGCACACTATAATTCTTTTAGAAAACTATTTAAGTTTTTTAGATCATGCTTCATCCTTGGCGTTACTGCTACACCTTTAAGTAGTAATATAAAGCTTCCAATGAAGGATAACTACCAAAAACTTATCGTAGGAGATGATATCTCTACCTTGATTAAGAATGGTTTTTTGGCTAAAGCAGATTTATATCACTACGACGTAGGCTTAACCTCTTTAAAAATAGGTATTAATGGCGATTATACTGTGAAGTCATCCGAAGCTCTTTATACCAACTCCTTAATGCAGTCTAAACTTTTAACGGCTTACGAAGATTTGGCCAAAGGTAAAAAGACCTTAATTTTTAATAACGGAATTTATACCTCTAAGGAAGTGTTCTACACTTTTAAAAAAGCAGGTTATGATATAAAGCATTTGGACAATACGGCGAGCAAAGAGGAACGCAAGGAAACTCTTAAGTGGTTTAAGCAAACACCTGGTGCTGTTTTAACTTCAGTTAGTATACTTACTACTGGATTTGATGAGCCATCCGTAGAGTCCATTATTTTAAACAGGGCAACCCGTTCTTTAACCTTATACTTTCAAATGATTGGTCGTGGAAGTCGTATTTATAAGAATAGAAATACCTTCCAAGTCATAGATTTAGGTAATAATATAGCCCGATTTGGGCCATGGGATCAACCAGTAAATTGGCAGCACATTTTTAAGTATCCAGATATGTATTTGGAGAATATCGTTGATGATGAATCCCTTGAGCGTGAGTTTGTGTATGTCATGCCCGACGATATAAGAGCAAAATTCAGTAATTCAGAGTCTATTGGATTTGATATCGAAGCAGCTTATAAGGAAGCTATTAACTCTGGTAAAAAGTCTTTTTCCGTAATTGAGCAGTCTATTGCTCAGCATTCAAAAATGTGTATTGAAAATAGTGAAGATGTCTATGATGCTAGAGATTTGGTCAAATTATTGCAAGATGACATCGCTTACAGAATAAAGCAATACTGCTATTGCATCATGAACAGTACGGATAACTACAAAGATTGGTTGTTTGAGGAGTACAACCGTAAATTACGTATAAGCTTTAACGGTAAGTTTTAACGTTTTTTTGTGCGGAAATATATTTTTTAGCTTTTATTTTGAATTGGGTATAGTTATTGCACTGCCTTTATGTAATAAATTAGTGTTGTGAAGCATT
Organism: uncultured Flavobacteriaceae bacterium; assembly: GCA_964524415.1. Lineage (GTDB taxonomy): Bacteria > Bacteroidota > Bacteroidia > Flavobacteriales > Flavobacteriaceae > Winogradskyella. The sequence continues at coordinate 17,570 of CAZGDG010000006.1, read as the reverse complement.
TAACCTACATATGGCTTATTTTGTTTTTCGGAACTACAACCGTTGCCTATGCTCAAGTTCCTGATAAGGAAAATAAATCTATTAGAATTCCTGCAGAACCTTCAAAAAAAGAAAAAGATTCTAGTCTTATCAAAGCCAAAGTAGCTCCTATCCTCAAAAAAGAGGACGAAAAATCTAAAGGTGATTCCAAGAAAGACCAAAAGAAATTCATTATAAGGGAAACCGAAAAACCATTTTCCATGATAGAGGATGACGGCCTTATAAGTGCTAGTGAGATTTTTGAAAAACGTTGGAAAAAGGAGGCTGCAAAAGGAGGAATTGTTAAAACCATGTCAGATCAATTCTTAGGGGAGCATCGTGTGGATACCAAATTTGTAAATATTGTTTGTAGGGATCACGAATATCCTGATGGCGACAGAGTGCAAGTAGTGGTTAATGGTGAAGTTATAAAGAACAGCTTGCTTTTAACAAGTAGTTATCGTAGAGTCCAAGTCAATCTTCTAGACGGTAGAAATATTGTTGACATTATAGCATTAAATCAAGGGGAATCCGGGCCCAATACGGCAGAGTTTGTTATTTACGACGATAAGGGTGGTGTAGTTTCCTCTAAGGAATGGAACTTGCTTACAGGAGTTAAGGCCAGAATTGTTTTTGTTAATGAGAAAATGACCATAAAGCTAAAGAGCGAAGTTACTCAAGCTGGTGATAATAATTCTCCTAATGACTAACGATTTGGACTTCTCCTGGCTTCATAACGCCTAAGCTATAATTGCCAATTCTAACACGTACTAATCGTAAGGTAGGATATCCAACTTTTGCTGTCATCTTCCGGACTTGTCTAAATTTACCTTCGGTCAATGTTATTGAAATCCATGAGGTAGGGCCGTGCCTTTCACCACGTACATGTCTATCAAAAATGTGAGATGTATCGTTTAATAAACAAACCTTACAAGGCTTAGTTCTGTAGTTTTTTTGTTTTACCGATATATCAACTCCTTGTCCCAAGGCATTGATAGCCTTTTCTGTAATCAATCCATCCACCATGACATGATATTCTTTTTCTATGCCAGAACTGGTAATATCGTAGCTAAATTTGCCATCAGTCGTTAATAAAAGTAGACCTTCAGACTTTTCGTCTAAACGTCCCACGGCCATCGTTCCTTTTGGGAAGCGATAAAGCTCACCTAGTAATTTCTTGTTTTTTCGTTGACCCTGATTATAGATAAACTGGCTGAGATAGCCGTAAGGTTTATATAATTTAAAATAACAATGTTCTACCACCATACCACAAATAGTAATTGCGTCTCGCCTTCTGGCGATTTTAGCCAAATCAAGGGAGAGCGTTCGTTACTAAGTTCATTTAAAATCAATGGTTCGGCATCCTCATAATGAAGCCAATAGACAGAGGTTTCAGGGCTTAGCAGCCATTCAAGTTTCTTTGGAACATAAAGCAGATAAGATTTAAAATCCTTAAGGTCTTGGGCTTTGATATAATTTCCTGCGACACTCGAAGGATTCAATCCAGCTTGTTCGTTAATTTTTGAATTCAATGGTGTAAACAGTTTGGCTTTAAAGTGCACAAATTGTTTGATGTGTTCTGGGTCTATATTTAAATTTCTAAGAACCTCTACGGTGCAAGCATTGTAGAGCAAAGGAAATTGCTTATTCTTAAGCTTATTTAATTTATAGATTAAAGTATCCCTTCTATTGGGACCAATCCAATGGTCTAAATAAGTGTCTCCTTCGATTTGTGGGTCATATAAATAGAATTTATAAACCACTTCGGTATGAATAGGCTGGTCTTTCCACATAAATAGGGAATCGAGCTCACCAATAGTTTGTTTTTGTCGCTTAATTTGAATGCCCTCGGCTAGGACGTTTACAGTATTTAATTGGTTAAGTTGAAAAGAAAAAAACGTTTCTACCCATTTGCCAAGTCGTAAGCGCTTGCCTTTGGAATTGGATTCAAAATTTCTTTGAGTGTGCAATTCAATAGGGAGTTGTTCCAAATCCCAGATAGTATTTCCTGTCCAAAGTTGAGGTGTATTTTGGTAGCCCTCAAACAGTTGTCGTAAAATGACTTGGTTTGTCATGTCTAAGGGAATTACAGGAAATATAAATTAAAATTCAAGAAGCTAACTTTTATCATGTTTTATGTCTGTAAGCTCAAGTACCTTTAAAGGTATAATTTTTAAAGATTCTCTAACTAATAAAAATCAATGGATATATGAAAGTATTTGATGATAAACATATTAAAAATGTGGCTTTTGTAGGGACACATCGTGCGGGCAAGACCACCTTGTCTGAGACCATGCTCTACGAGGCAGGCCTCATAAATAGAAGAGGCACAGTAGAGCAGCAAAACACCATATCTGATTACCATGAATTTGAGCACCAACGCGGTGCTTCTGTTTTTGCTACCCCTTTGCATACAGAATGGCGTAACTATAAAATCAACATTATAGACACACCTGGATTAGATGATTTCATAGGCGAAATAATGTCTTCCATTCGTGTGGCAGATACTATTGTTACGGTTATTAACGCCAAGCATGGTGTTGATATAGGTACAGAAATCATTTGGAACTATGTAGACCGCTATCACAAGCCTACCTTATTTGTTATTAATAAAATAGATAGCGAAAAAGCCAATTATGAAAAAGCTGTGAATAGCCTTAAACAACTGGTTGGTAATAATGCTGTTTTGGTACAATACCCAATTACCATTGATGGCGCCCAGTGCATCATAGACGTACTTAAAATGAAGTGTTACAAGTTTGGTCCAGAAGGAGGGAAGCCAGAAAAGTTACCCATACCCGAAGATCAGTTAGAATATGCAAACCATTTGCACAATGAACTTGTTGAAAAAGCAGCTGAGAATGATGAAGAATTAATGGAATTGTTTTTTGAAAATGGAACGCTTAACGAAAATGAACTCAAAAAAGGCATTAAACTAGGAATGCTCAATCACGACTTTTTCCCTGTTTTTTGTGTATCTGCCTTGAAGGATATGGGTACAGGTCGTCTTATGGGCTTTATTGATAATGTGGCTCCAGCAGCGGCAGATTTAAAACCTGAACAAACTCTTGAAGGTGATTTGATTTCTCCTACCGTTGATGCAGACACATCGCTTTTCGTTTTTAAGACCATTTATCAACCCAATTTGGGACAAATTACATTTTTCAAGGTCATGTCTGGCGAGGTAAATGCCAATGACAAATTATTTAATACGCGTACAGGTGAAAGCGAGACGCTTAACCAATTGTTTATAATGGACGGTAAGAAAAAACATAGTGTTAATAAACTTACTGTCGGTGATATTGGAGCGACTACAAAACTTAAGTATACCGATACTAATGACACCTTAGCAAGTAAGGCGGAAGCTGGTACCATAAAACCTATAAAGTTTCCACAGCCAAGATTGGTAAAAGCTGTTTTTGCTGAGAATTCAAGCGAAGAGGAAAAACTTAGTGAAGCACTTAGACGTATTCACAGTCAAGATCTAACCGTGGATTTACGCTATGACAATGAGACCCTACAAACTTTGGTAGGTACTCAAGGTGAACTTCATTTGTCTACCCTGAACTGGCTATTGGAAAACATATATGATGTTTCGGCAAGATTTGAGGCGCCCAAAATCTCCTACCGAGAAACCATACAACGCAGTGCAACGGCCAACTATAGGCACAAGAAACAAAGTGGTGGTTCTGGGCAATTTGGACAAGTACATCTTAAAATTGAACCTTATTATGAAGGAATGCCAGAACCAGAAGGTTTTTCTATCAGAGGCAAGGAAGAGGTAGATTTACCATGGGACGGAAAGCTAGTATTTTATAATTGTATTGTGGGTGGTGTCATTGATCAACGCTACTTACCGTCAATTATGAAAGGTATATTGGAAGTTATGGAATCAGGACCATTGACGGATTCTTATATAAGAGATGTCCGAGTTATGGTTTATGATGGCAAGATGCACTCTGTGGACTCTAATGACATATCTTTTAAAATCGCAGGAGCTCAAGCTTTCAAAGAGGCTTTTTTAAATGCTAATCCTAAACTTTTAGAGCCAACGCAACAGATGACACTTCGCATACCAGAACATATGATTGGTAACGTAATGACGGAGTTGCAGAGTAGAAGGGCGACTATTCAAGGTATTGAGACGGAAGAGAATTACCAGATTTTAAAATGTATAATACCGTCTGCCGAATTAAGTGATTTTTCGAGCCAATTGCGATCTGTCACCCAAGGTAGAGCAACCTATTCTACAGTTTTTAACGATTATAGTGCTGTACCCAGCCACATTCAAAAGGAATTGATAAAAGAAAAAGATTTAATAACCACATAAACCACGAATATGGAAGCAAAAGTTAGATATTTAAGCGATTTAAAGTTCAATATCGATACTTGGAAGCGTGAATTACGTTTTCATTTAAACGAAATGGACACCTTTCAAGAAAAACTGGAAGAAATCGTACAGAGACACAATGACCCAATGGTTCTCATAAAATTAGAAGTTTTTCAAAATCGTATTATGATAGAGAAAAATGCAATTTCAAAATTATTGCACCGTTGCCGAAATAAGATTGCGAATATTAATAATGCTGATTTTAACGAAAATATTGATGGTCGACTTCAAAACGAACAGCGTCCATTAAAGGATGATATGCGCACTTACATTAAGTTACATTATGACCTAAAAGAAGAAATGATGGACTATTTCTTAGAGGTACTATAGTATTGGAAACTAACTAAATCAAAAAAAGCCATATTAAACAATATGGCTTTTTTGTAATATGATGTTACTAACGAACAATAACCTTTTTAATTAATTTTTGGTTGCCTTGGCCTTTGAGTTCGATAATGTAAACACCTGTAGTCAAATTAGAAACATTAACGGAGTTAAAGGTTGCATTTGTGTCAAGTTTTTGCTCAATGACTAACCTTCCGTGTAAATCGTAAAGATTAAAATCGGTTTCGAGCGACACTAATCCTAAAATGTCGATGGACTTTGTTTCTGGATTGGATATAACAGTCAGCTCGCTCAATGGATTGTCTTCTAAAGACAGGGCACTAGATTCAAATGTCAAAAAGAAGCGACCTGCACCAGACAAATCCTGTGAAGGTGTAAAACTGTATTCGTTTGTATTCAATAAGGTTATTGTGCCTGTTAAGGTATCTTCCAAATAGATATTAATAGAATCAGGTAAATCCGTTTCAGCTATTCGAATAGTAATGTCCAGACCTTGACTGGCATTTAGACCTAAAGGAATTGTGATATCGTTCATCTCACTAGATCCTAAGGCTTGGATGGCATAAGGCATTCCTGTATTGTTCTCAACCAAATGCGAATAAATCGCATAAGGAGGCGCTGTACCGCCAAATAAAGACGCGTCATATCCAGGATCTAAGCCCGTTGAAGCGTTACTGTTAAAATAGAAATCAGTTGTAAAGGTTTGGGATTGTGCATCTGCCTCCAATCTTACAAAACCAAAATGTGCAGATTGGGTATTTCTTCCAAGGATGAAATCATCTGCATTACCAGTTCTCTGCATGCTAGGTGTAAACGTAACAGTCTCTCCATCTGATTTAGCCCTTACGAAGAATCCCTGACCTGGTGCAATTAGTTCTTCGGTGTTTGCGTCTGCATGTGACTGATTCCATATCGTCCAGCCATCGCTGGCAACTCCATCATAGCCATAAATACCAGCACTTGCAATATCGAATTTATCATTGTTAGTGGTTAGGAATTCAGAAAGCGACAGATAGGATGGATACGGATTACCGATTAGATTCCAACCATCAAAGGAAGATCCAGATTTTGTGATAGAAACATCAATAGGTTCTGTCTCAACTTGTCCTTTAAAGGTGAAAGTGGTACCGTTAATTCCGTCTTCTGAACTATCACGTGCTGTTCTATAGCCTTTACCAGAAATTAATGATTGTGTATTGTCTTCAGGAATAGAATAGATTTCATACGTGCCAGCTGATTCATTGAAAGGGCCAAATAATTTTTGGTTAGGATTACTTGGGTTTTCAAAAATGTTTTCATTTTCATTACTAAATATTCCGAAAGTAACACCTTTGAGTGGACTAGCAATTAAATCGTTAGAATCGAAGGCATTTATGTGCCTTTTGTAAGTTATGGATCCAATGCTGGTACCGTCAACAACGATACTAGAGTATTTATTGGATGTTGATAGGAGTTCAATAACTCCGTTACTGATTAAATCGCCGTTAACTTTGATACTGCCTCCTTGTTCTACAATGACCTTGGCACCAACAGATACTTCAAGGTTATTCACTTCAATGGCTTGGTCTTCGGCAACTACATAGGTGCCATTACCAACATAAACATTTCTGGTTGTTGTTGTTTCATTTGGCTCATTACCGTCCTTCCATGTATTATTACAGTATAAATAATCGTCTATGCCTATGTTTAAGCCACAAGAGCTGTCTAATGGCAAATATTGTATTAAGGTCGCTTTTGGTGAAGTAGCGCTGTCATCAATTGGGTTTTGGCCGCAACAACCAGCTATACCACCACGAGCTCTTAAGTGAAAACTTTCCACTGGATTTTCACCATCACTAAAGGCTCGAATTCGTAATGCTTCAGCAATTATTGGAATCCGATCAGTTCCTCCCCATTCAAATATACCGCTATCAATCCAACCACCTTGGCCTTCTGCCAGGGTAATCCAATTGCCGTTGAAGAAATAACTTATCTTCCACATGGTGTTAGGTTGGGGCTGATCAGGATAAGCTCCTCCGAACGTAATATAGTTTATATACTTAGGGTTATCCCAGTTTACGCGCCACTCAAAACCATTTTCCTCATCAACGGTACCAATATTAGATTCGAAGGCTTCGCCAAATTCGTTATATTCATTAGGAATAAAGTAGTTGTTTTCCACTGGATCAAATAAAATATGATCAGGTGCTCCTCTTACAGGAGTGTTTGTAACGAATGCAAGTTCAGCATCCGTAACTAAACCGAGATTTACCATATTATCAGGAACATTATCTGGCAAACCTGTTAAAGGACCTGTTGAAGAACAGCCAAGAGGTGCCGTAAATACATTTTCTATCGTAAAGGTACAATCGGGATCATCTGAAAAGAAAGCCGTAACATTAACAGGGCCACCATCCGCAACTAAATTTGTTAGAGTCACGGTTTGTGGACTTGCTGTAATTGGAAATGATTGACCATTCACTTCTAAAGTCCCTGTTGCTGGAGCATTCGCGTATGTTATGATTAAATCTTGAGTATAAGTATTAGTGGACTGTTGACATGCACCTTGAGTGGCTTCTTCAATATTCCTTATAAAGCAAGCTTCTAGCTCATTTATCCATGTTTGGATTAAATCTACTGCAGGTTGGTCTACCAAAGTCTTAGCCAGTGGCGGCATCATTATGTTTGGGTCTGTACTGACCAACCTATGAAATAATATAGATTTTGCAGCATCACCTTGAAATAATATTTCTTCGTCGGGAGCAATATTGAGAGGACTCAAAATATTTGCCGTTAGTAATCCTGTTTCTTGGATAGTGTTAAAACGCCTCAAGTCAAATTGTCCACGGTTATCAACGTTATCTGGTCTATGGCAATACGCACAATTTAAATCTAAATAAGATCGTGCCCTTTCATCAATACTTGCGTTGTCATCCGCAATAGCTTTGTGAGTTTGAATGTTTGGGGTTTGGGCATCCGTAATTTGAGAATCCAATATACCTATTGAGCTTAAAGTAACTAATTGATTTGCAACGGTAGGAGTTCCATTATCATCATATAAATAATCACTATTAAGATATCTGGCCTTTAATCCAAGCCCTCCTTTATTAGCTTGGTTGTGGCATGCTAGACATTGTGACTGACTTGGAAATAACCAAGTTTGGGTTTCTGTTACACCTGGTGCAGTTGTAATTTCAATATCCTCTTCAAGTCCAACTTCCTGTAGAATGGCGTCTGTTTCATCGTCATTCCAATTATAGGTCAAGAAGTAGAAATTACCATCCTCACCTTTAATTGAAAATCTAGTTTCTATTTTTTTACGCTGGCTTGGATTTGTTCTATCTGTATTAAGCTCAAAATGCTTTATTAAAACGGTACCAATAGGAAAATCCCAATCTCCATTTTCCGTATAATTAATCTGCTCATTTGGACCGTCATGTATGCCGTCACCACCGTTTGGTATGGCCAACCATCTTTTCTTGTAAGCACCATCCGACCAAAAGGATTCAATAAGTTCATATGGCACAATACCTTCTGTTGGGGTAAGGTCCGAAAATGCCCCTTCAAAAAGACCGTTCCCAGAAACTTCAAAAGCTCCAGTCTGAGAAAGTGTTTGGGGCATTAAATCGTATTGATCTGTAACAGTTGTCAAACGGTAAAGGGTTGTAGGAACTGGCACGAAATCACCATTTATTTCCGTAAAATCACCCTGTCTTAGTATGTACAGTTCACCATTATAGTCTTGACCCCAAGAGATAATATTTTCAGGACCAAAAGCACCTAGAATTTCGTAGTCACCAGTGGTAATGTCTACAGCAAAAATTTCATCGCTTATTCCATAATCAGCACAAATATATTTTCCAAATAATTCTGGATTGTCAGTTCCTCTATATACAAACCCTCCTGTAATAGAATTGGCATCCGCACGCGCAAATTCAGTTAGTGGCAATTCATGCGGCATATTGTTAAACATGGAAGAACAAGGGCTTCCAGGACGTGGGTCGTTACCCTCATAAATTGGCCAGCCAAAATTAGCGCCAGGAACCACTACATTGATTTCTTCATGTGTAGAAAGTCCAACCTCTCCTATATATAAGTCACCTGTATCGCTATCTTTAAAGAGTCTATGGGGGCTTCTATTTCCTATGGTATAATATTCCTCATAAAAATCACCTGGTTGGTAAACATCTGTAGGGTCAGAGGTTTCTAAATTGAGCTGTCCATATAAATTAGTCTGTGACCCCGGAGTATTGTCACAGAAGGGATTATCATTTGGGATATAGTAATTAACACCAGAATATTGGTTGGTGTAAAAGACTCCATTGCCATCAGATGGGTGAGGGCCTGCATTATTGATAAACCAATCTGAATTATAATTCACACCAGGTATAAGATTATCTTGCAATCTTCTGATTGGTGGATGGCTAATATTACCACCTTGCATATCAACATCTAAGCGCAGCACGCCACCATCTAATCCATTTATAATATCTTGAGATTTACTCCAGCCAGATTGGTCGCCTGTTGTTAAATAAAGAAAACCATCATCCCCGAAAGTCATACCACCTCCTCTGTGGGTGTCTCCAAATAATTTATTTACGATTAATTTGGTTCTTGAAGAAGGGTCAGCTACTAAGGTTTCAGGATCTACAGTGTAGCGCTCTAGAATTAAAAAACTACCGTACTCGCTGTCGTCCGTACATCCTTGTGTATTGTATTCTACTGGCATGTTGCCACCGTTACGATCTTTGGATGAGTAGAAAACAAATAGGTAATTTGCTGGGTTTTCTGGGTCATCAAATCTAGGGTGGAAGGTCGCACCTAATAGACCGCCATCCCAGACTATTCCAACTTGGCTTGTTAAATCTAAAACTTCCGTTTTTTCAGTCGTTGTCTCGTCATTGTCAAACCAATAAATCATTCCTGGTAATTCTCCGACAATAATCCTATTTTGATTTGGAACTGTTTCAAAAACAATGGGAATGATAAATGTAAGATTAGGGAATGCAGGTCTATAAAGTCCATTATCTTGAAAAAGTGTAGGCTGAAATGCCCCATTTAGATAAGCGTTCATAGGTTTAGATTCGCTCAGTCCAGGACCAGCAAAGTATGGGAATACGCTAAATAAAGCTAGAGAAGAAAAAATAATCAAAGACACTCTTATCTTTCTCGATTTGGGCTTTAAAAATAGTAGTAAACTTCCAATAGGTTTTTTGGAAATAATAAATTTCATGGCATTTATAAATAGATTAATAGCATCATAAAAATATTAGTTGGTTAAGCAACCACCTAATAATTCCGATAAAAAAACTTATTTAACGATAAATGATGTTAAAAAAGAGTTGATGGAAATTTTAAAATGCAAAACTTCACTAAATTAGCTAACTTTTGAATACTAAAAGTATGGAATTCAACTTTTTATTTGACAGGTTTTTATGATTTTGAATAGTCGCTTTTTCCCAACTAATTATGACTTAAAAATTTAAATTTTTATAATTTTATATTTATGGTTAACTACATTCGTCATTACATTGTTTTCATTTTGATGCTGAATCTATTCTGGTCTTGCAAAACTGCAAAATCAGGAATTGATGACCTTTCAATAACTGAATTGGAAAATAAAGTGTCTAAAAAATTAATGCTGTTCAAGGCTGAATCAGCATTGCCTCTTCTTAGCACAGCCACGATGCAAGTAAATAGTGCGTTGCTCACTAGAAGGGGAGACAGTCCATCGAGAATAATGCTCAGTGGTAAGGACAACTTAAAAATAGTAGGCGATTCGACTATAGCTAAGCTGCCGTTTTATGGTGAAATTAGAGTGGCAGATTATAATTATGGAAAAGAGAGTAGTATTACGTTTGAAAATGCCTATTCGGACTTTAGCATAACAAATAAGAAAGGTAAGCGTATTATTCTTAAGTTTGATGTAGAATCCCATGATGATTCTTACGACGTCTTGTTGGAAGTATATCCTAACAAGTCGGCCAACCTCACAATTACAGGCACTAAACGCACTCAGATGCGTTACATGGGTAATGTTACCTTCTATTAGTCAGTCCAAGCGATGGAAGAGGATTAAATTTCTAACTTCTAATTATCTGTAATAACTTCTGCTAGAGCCCTTAGTACAAGCACAATTGCTAATGCCTTGTAAAAAGTCTAAGCCGATAGTTACCATATGTGTTCCGGAGTTATAACCCGATAATTCATTCACTGTAAGTTGATACGAATAGGCAAAATAAATTTTTCCTTTTTGTATCCCAGCCATTGGCCCAATATTCAATGGGTCAAAAAACTGGTCATTTAAAAATCTATAAGAGGCACCTATCCAATAGTAATCACCATTTCGCTGTAGCTTTCTGTACTTAAAATTGATATCGGTGCTCGAACGCCTGTCGCTATTAAACAGTTGCATAAAAACTGAAGGCTCAAACTCTGTGCTTTTATTTGTTTTACTTCTAATAACCATTCCTGAGTATAATTGAAAGTTAAGAAGTCGGCTTGGCTCTAAACCTGTAAATGGATCGGTGTCTTTGTCAATAAGGTTGTTAGCATTGAAACTGAGGAAAAATCCACCGAATCGGTAAAGCAGTCCTGCATCAAAGTTGTTGTTTGAAATTGCTCTATCTCCATCTATACTTGGGTCTAGAATAGGAATCTCGTAGGTGGTATTAAAATTTTCTACATCAATTCTAAAACTATTGATGTTGTAAGAAATACCAAAAGACAGATATTGTTTGGTCTTATAATCTAAAGTGAGGTGGTGCGCAAAAGAGAATTTAATTCCCTTTTGCCTTGTGTTTCCATTTTTGTCGTTATAGGCAGATACACCAAGTCCAGAACGATTGGAAATACGGAAATCTGCATAAATAGACTGATTGTCTGGTGCACCTTTAATACCAACCCACTGGGTAAGTCCGTTAGCTCTTATTTTGAGGTTGTCTCCAATCCCTGCATAGGTTGGGGAGACCACAAAATCGTTATCTGCAAGATATTGGGTAAAAACAGGTAAATTCAACTCTTGGCCAAATGAATTGGCGGTTAAAAGGAGAATTATATATAGCGTTAGTTTTTTCATAATAATATTAGTTTGCATTGCACCTTTTATCTGTACAGTGTAAAATGTCCAACAAATTCTTTATCCACATTAGGGTCGTTCGTTTTTACCACGAACCAGTAGTCACCGGTTGGTAGTTCAAATCCGTTATATCGACCATCCCAGACTTCACCAACCCTATACGTCGCTACCATGCGTCCATATCTGTCAAAAATGTCGAAGGTTAGATTAGGATAGTTTTCAGTACATCCAGGAGCCCAGGTATCATACTGTCCATCACCATTAGGTGTAAACCAATTTGGGATACATATTTCTATGAATTCAAGCTCAATATTGGCAATTGCGATACATCCGCTGGCATCTGTTACCGTGACTTCATAATTTCCAGACTCTGTAATTATAAACGTATTTTGGTCGCCATAATCTTCACCATTGAGCGTAAACGTGTAGTCTCCATTTCCGCCAGTTGCCGTAGCAATGATTTCATTTAGCCCACCTTCACTCAATGTTAAGGCAAGCGGTATGTACGGGTCAATATCAAAGAATTCCGTCATTGTAATACAACCATTTGTATGCCTTACTTCAATGTAATTGTCTAGTCCTTCAGGAACATTAGTAAAGACATTGCTCAATTGAAATGGTCCACCATTAAGAGAGTAATCCAGTTCTGAAAGGTCGGTTGTGGTTTCATCTACCATGACGGTAATCATATTGCCTTGAGCGTTATTCTCACAAGTATACTCTAACAAAAGGCTAGGGGAAATGGCCACCGATTCTGGGAAAGTAATGTTCCATTCAGACTCACAACCTTCAGCATCCCTCACATAAACGATGTGGTCACCTCCAGAAAGATTTAAAAAATCAAATTCTGTTTGTGATGCTCCACCTGTCGTGTAAGGGCCATCATAGTTACCCAGGCTCACGCTATAAGGCAAATTACCACCCGAAATAGCTATACTGAATTCACCATTGGCATCACCGTCGCATAATTCTGGGAATAACGAATTTGGAACAATGCTCAATATCACTGGTTCCGGCTCCGAAATCGTAAAATCAAATGTGACATAACAACCTAACTCATCTTGTGCGATTGCTTGATAATTACCAGGTGCCAGGTTGTCGAATACATTGTCTTCAAAAAACTGATTCAGTTGTGGGGAAATAGCATATTTTATGATTCCGCTTCCTCCTGATGCTGTAATCTCAACAAAACCATTATCCGTTCCTGTACAAGTAACATCGTTAACTGCTATGGATGCGTCTAATGTGGTGCTTGGTTCCGTAATAATTATGGGCAAAGATGTTGCCACGCAGTCAGCACTTTCTACAGTAACCAAATAATCTCCAGCCGTTAATTCCGTAAAAATTCCAGGGCTATTTTGTGTTGCAGGGATTGTATTTCCAAGTCCATCCTGCAATGTGTAGACATAAGACCCTAAACCACCTTGCGCACTAGCGATTATAGACCCAGTATTGTCTCCCGCACAATTTATTGTAGGATTAACGGATTCTAGATTTATTACCAATGCAGGAATTTCTTCAATTGTAATTTCATTAGATGCTAAAGTGATACAACCATTAGCATCCCGTACAAAATAACTGTATGTTCCAGGGGAAACATCAAAGCTTATTGAATTGGTAAATGTACCCAAAACTGTTGTGAACGAACTATCAATACTATAGGTGTAAGGTCCTGTACCTCCCGAAGCACTTAAAGTAAGTGATGCATCAGTAGTACACGTTGGTCCATTAGTTGCAATTAAGTTCGCTTCAACTGGTGCAGGTTCAGTAATTGTAATATCCAAGGAGTTGAATGTACATCCAAACCCATCCGTAATTGTGATGTTATAGGTTCCCTGACCTAAATTACTGAATACGTTAGAGTTTTGAGGTCCAGAACTACTAGGTGTAGGACTTATTGTATTTAAGGTGTAAGTGTAATTAAGGCCTTGCCCACCCGTTACATTATCAACTGTAATTGATGCGTTTTGGTCTCCAAAACACGCTAATGTTGAATTGCTAACGGAGAAAGTCGCATCAATAGGTGCTGGTTCGTTTAACGTTATATTTGTTGAAGCCACACACCCTTCATCATCCCTCACGTTTACGGTATAAATTCCTGCTGAAAGATTCTCAAAGGTATTGTTCGGAGAATAGGCGACAGATATGGGCCCCGTCAATTCATACTCATAAGAACCCCATCCGCCATTTGCTTGTGCGGTAATGGTTCCTTCTGAATTGGAACATGTTACATTTGATGTTTCTGAAACATTTAGAGCCAAAGGTTCTGGTGGAGAAACAATAATAACGTTGGCTGCTGCCGTACAGAAAGGCATATCGGTTTGTGTGATAGAGATGTCATAGGCTCCTGCCGTCAATCCGTTTATAGTCACTGGGCCGGAAGAGGTGTTGGTGTTTACAAGACCTGTCATGCTAGCTCCCATGGCATCAAAAACTTCATAAGCGTAGTTTCCTGAGTAGCCATTGACACTAAACTCTATCGAACCTGAGTTGTCCCCAAAACAGGTTATCGTATTTGGGGAGACCGAAATGCTCGGCGGTGTAGCTGAAGGTATTGTTATATCAACATCTTCAGAGCATCCCGTTATATTATCCAAAACGGTAATTGTATATGTTCCCGACGGAATTCCAGTAATGGTATTTGATACAATACTTACCGAAGCTGGCAACGGATTGATACTGTATGTATAATTTCCAGAACCACCTGTTGTAGCTATACTTACCTCACCATCATTGTCATTACATGAAGCATTTGCCACTAGGCTAGGAGTAACGGTCAATGGCGGAAGAATATCAACTGACACCAAATTTCCACAGCCATTAGCATCTTGTATCTCAATGGTATGCGTACCTGAAAACAAATTGTTTATGGTAAATGGGGCGTTAAAAGTCTGGAATGCTCCACCATCTATACTATAACTATATGGCGGAATTCCAGGACTATCTAAAGTCACATCTATCGAGAATTCGCCATCCGTAAGGATACATGAGTCGGTTACTGTGGCTGATATAGTAGGGGAAGGGTCTTCTGGAAGAGCCACAAGCTCACTAACCACACATCCGTAAGCGTCAATAGTATGAACATAATAGTTTCCAGCATCTAAATTAAAGACGTTGTTAGGTGCCCAGTTTGGATCAGATTCCGCTGGTGGTGCAGCAGTAGTAGTAACTTGATATAAATATGGAGGCGTTCCGTTTTGGGCCACACCACTTATCTGTCCGGAATTAGGATTACAGTTGGCATTGTTGTTTATTAATACGGTTAAATCCAATGGGAATTGAGATTCCGTAATGTTAAATGGTATACTAACAACACCACAACCAGCATTTGGACCAGAAGTTTCAGAAATCAATATATAGTAATTTCCAAAGGGTAGTGGACCTAAATTTGTTACATTCAATGTGCCATTGGCAGGGACTGAGCCAGTACCGCTTATGCCTGTTGAAATTTGAGATAGCGAATCAAAAATTTCATACGAAACATCTACCGCGCTTCCATAGATACTATTTATTTCGAATGACACATTTCCATCTGCACTTCCTGTACAGCTAATATTATCGGTTGCTACCGCAGTTATGGAAAGGGTTGAATTTGTAGGTATAGGAGCGGTTGCAGGCTCGTAATAGCTACAGTTCGTGGACTGGTCGTATACGATGAAGGTATAGCTCACACCAGGAGTAAGTCCCGTAAATGTTGCAGATTGACTTCCTGGAACGTCTTCTGGCAACCAAGATCCGGGTGGGTTAGGGTATACTGAAATAGGACCTTGATAAATGCTAAAGAAGAATGGACCGGTACTACTTAGTGATGAGCCAACGCTAACCACTGCTTGCCCGCCAGTTGTACAATCAACAGAAGTGTCAATGTTAATGTCTAAATCTGTCGGAGGTGAAGCCACTAATACGTCTTGTTCAAGTACAGAACAACCATTGGCGTCTACAACATTGATTTGGTATAAGCCAAAATCAACAACATCAAAACTAACTGAGGTTGTTCCTGCAACATTAAATTCTGAATTGGAATAGCCATTGGTACCCGTTACAAAATAGTTGTAAGGAGCTGTTCCACCAGTAACACTATTTATGATGATTGAACCTTGAGATACACCGCTAGCCGTACAAGTTATATCTACAGTACTGTAGTCCAGGGTAATTGGGTCTGGTTGCAATATTGTTACAGGTGCTGTTGCAGTACATGCATTGGCATCGCTTACAGTCACTATATAATCTCCTGCCGGCAAGCCTGCAGTCTGTGACCCAAAGTCCGTACTCGTAGTAGTATTAAATACATTTACAGTGAATGGTGGTGTTCCTGCGGTATTGTCTATTGAGATATCCAAAACGCCTGTAGCGTCACCATTACATAAAATATCTTGAACCTGAACAACGGAAGTTATGGATGGAGGGACAACAGGATTGACAATAATTTCTGAGGATAGTGCCGTACAGCCGTTACCATCAGTTATTTCAAATTGGTACGTACCTTCCTGTGTTGTTGTATAAGTGAAAGGAGAACCTGTACTACCTAAGTCGGTAAAAGCACCACCATTAAATGATACGGCATAAGTAAAAGGAGCTGTACCGGTGATGCTTCCTGTTATAACTGCATCTGGACTTGCCGTACAGTCTAAGCCTTCAGTGAGAATAACATTTACGGTAGGATTTGGAATTGGGTCGATAGTAAAAGTTTCACTATATGTACAGCTATTTTCATCCCTTACTTGGAATGTATAAGTACCTGGGTTTAAACCAAAGAAATTGTTATCTGTTTGATAAGGTGTAGCTGCGGCAGCTGGTGCGACTATTTGATATTCTATAGCACCAGTCCCGCCAATAACATTAGTTATGGTAACATCTGCGGTGTTGTCTGGACAAGTAACTGCCGTACTGGTAATATCAATATCAGTGATAGGGTTTAATGGAGCGATAACGATCTCATTTGTCGCTATGAAACAACCAGAAGCATCTTGAATTGTTACGGTATAGCTGCCATCTGTCAGGCCATTGAAAATGTTACTTGGCTGAAAGTTTACACCATCAAGACTGTACTGATATGGAGGATTTCCTCCAGTAACTCCAGTAACAGTAATTGTTCCTGTGGATAAACAGGAATAAGGTGCTGTTAATTCTGCAAGCCCTGTAATTTCTGGGTTGGCCGTAATAGTTACGGTTTGTGCAAGTGTATTACAAACCGATGTGCCAGACGTGTATTCTACAACAACATCATAGTCGCCAGCACTGAGTCCAGTGAAAACAGAGGACGAAACTAATGTTGCGCCACCATCGATACTGTAGGCCAAACTGTTTCCGTTTGGATTGGTAACGTTTATGTCAATAGAACCAGTATCACCAGATGCACCACAAAGAATATCTATGGTATTAATGGTGAAATCTGGTTCAGGAATCTCACCTACGTCAATCGTAGTTGTAGCTTCACAATTATTGCTATCTATAACTAAAATGTTATAAGTACCAGGTGCTGTAACCGTAAATACAGGAACCGTTTGGAAGTCCACGGTACTATTCACAAAATAAAAGTATGGCGGTGTGCCACCGTCTGGATAAATCGTTATTTCACCATCAGTACAATTAAGTGTAGAAGTAACAGCTGCTGTAACCGTAAGTAGTGGCGGCTCAACTATAGTAATGTCTTCAGAATAGATACAACCATCTTCTGTTTCAACCGTTGCCGTATAGGTGCCTGGGTTCAGATTTTCAAAGGTATAGCTGTTATCCATTGTAGGACCAACACTGTTAACC
>CAZGDG010000005.1:0-54670 GCA_964524415.1 uncultured Flavobacteriaceae bacterium | reverse complement strand
CCAAAATTGCAGGAGTTAATTGAAAAACAGTTTCCCAAAATTAAGCTGCTATACATTAAGTCAGATCAACTACCTGAAATTG
The DNA here is from genome assembly GCA_964524415.1 of uncultured Flavobacteriaceae bacterium. Lineage (GTDB taxonomy): Bacteria > Bacteroidota > Bacteroidia > Flavobacteriales > Flavobacteriaceae > Winogradskyella. Next base: position 54,588 of record CAZGDG010000005.1, on the reverse strand, counting down.
CAGCCGAAAACCAGGTTTTTACTGCACCTACACTTTTAGTTTTTTTCGAAGGACGCGAGTACATTCGTAAAAACCGAAATATTGGCTGTACGAAATATGCGGATTGTCGGATTTGTTATTAGAACCTTTTTTATCATTTTTGAAAAAAATGAAAGAATACCTTATGGCATTTCACAAGAATCTATTCCTTTTTTTATACTTCATACCATTCTCATTAATCAGCCAAAGTGATACCATAAGGGTTAAGACAGGAACTGTACTTTATGGCGAAATAAAAACCTTAAGAGCAGGGGTACTTACCATGGAAACTCCATTTAGTGATGATGATTTTACCATTGATTTTGAACAAGTTGAGACTATTAAAGTTGAACGAAAATGTTTTGTGGTTTTAAATGGCGGAGCGCGCTTAACAGGTTATATACGTTCAGATAGCCCAAACACCTTCACTTTTACTTCAGAGGATGGAACAGAACAAACCTTCGATATGAATGAACTAGCCATATTAGACCAGCTCTACGAAAGGTTTTGGCGTCGATTTAGCGGTAATATAGACTTTAGCTATAATCTGACAAGGGCCAACAATACGCAACAATATATATTGGGAGCCGGATTATCCTATCGAGGCCCAAAATGGATCTCATGGCTAAAGGTTAACTCCCTAGATTCTCGCCAAGACAATACAGAAAACATAAAACGTTCTGAAATCAACGCAGAAGCCCAACGGTTGCTTTCCAGAAGCTGGTATTTATTGGGCAACTTAAGTTACCTATCAAATACCGAACAGCAGCTTAATGCACGTTATGGTATACGCGTGGGTGCTGGTAGGTTCTTAGCACTGAACAACAAATTACAATGGGGACTCTACAGCGGTGTCAACTTAAATCTCGAGAGTTTTTCAGACACAACTCCAGATAGGGAGTCCACAGAACTCTTTCTTGGTACGAGATTAGACCTTTTTGATGTTAAAAATTTCGATTTCAATACTAATCTTAATGTTTTTAGAAGTATAAGCGAAGGTGGACGTTGGCGTGTCGATTATTCCCTAAGCGCTATATGGGATTTACCCTATGACTTTTATGTAAAAACCGCTCTACAATTCAATTATGATAATCAAGCGGCTGCCACAGGTAGTGATTTTGATTATATTTTCTCCACAGGTATTGGCTGGAGTTTCAATTAAAAAGTTGCTTATCCCAACCACCCTTCTCTATCTAAGCTACGGTATTGTATAGCTTCACTGATATGATTGCCATTGACAGAGTCTGAACCTTCTAAATCTGCTATAGTTCTGGCAACTTTTAGGATTCTATCGTAAGCTCTTGCTGATAAATTCAAGCGTTCCATAGCAGACTTTAGCAATTGTAACGAGGCATCATCAAGCTTGCAATATTGTCTTATCAGCTTAGTGTTCATTTGGGCGTTGTAATGTACATTTTCCAAATCTTCAAAGCGTTTTGTTTGAATATCCCTTGCTGCGGTAACACGTTTTCTAATAGCCGCGGAAGTTTCCCCTCTCCTGTCGTCCGAGAGCTTTTCAAAAGGTACTGGTGTAACCTCTATATGGATATCGATACGGTCTAATAAAGGTCCTGAAATTTTACTCAAATACCGTTGCATTTCCGCTGGGGAGGAGGTTACTGGTGCATCTGGGTCATTAAAATAGCCCCCTGGACTAGGATTCATGCTCGCTACCAACATAAATGATGATGGATAGGTTACCGTAAACTTAGCTCTAGAAATAGTAACTTCCCTATCTTCAAGGGGCTGACGCATAACTTCTAAGACTTCGCGCTTAAATTCTGGTAGTTCGTCCAAAAACAACACGCCGTTATGGGAAAGGGAAATTTCACCAGGTTGTGGATAGCTTCCTCCTCCGACTAATGCGACATTTGAAATCGTATGATGTGGACTTCGAAACGGTCGTTGTGCCATGAGTCCAGCATGTGCCTCAACCCGACCGACTACAGAATGGATTTTTGTGGTTTCCAAAGCCTCATGTAGAGTCATAGGCGGTAAAATACTTGGTAAACGTTTTGCCAACATGGTCTTACCAGAGCCTGGTGGCCCAATAAGAATGATATTATGACCACCGGCCGCAGCAATTTCCATACAGCGCTTTATACTCTCCTGGCCTTTAACATCGGCAAAGTCAAATTCAGGAAACTCTAAGTTTTTGTAAAACTCCTCCCTGGTATTGATAACGACCTCATCAATGGGCTCGTCTTTATCAAAATGATTGATAACCTGTTTGATATTCTCTACGCCATAGACTTTTAAATCATTCACGATAGCAGCTTCCTTGGCATTCTGCATCGGTAAAATAAAACCCTTAAAGCCTTCTTCCCTTGCTTTTACAGCTATAGGTAACGCTCCTTTTATGGGTTGAAGACTACCATCCAAAGACAATTCGCCCATGATAAGATAATCGTCTAAATTTTCTGCTTTAATCTGATTGGATGCGGATAAAATGCCTATAGCCAATGTTAAGTCATAAGCCGACCCTTCCTTTCTTAGGTCGGCAGGCGCCATATTAATGGTAATTTTTTTACCAGGAATACGATATCCATTATTTTGAAGCGCAGCGGCTATCCTGTAATTACTTTCCTTAATGGCATTATCGGGAAGACCGACAAGGTGGTAACCAATACCCTTATCTACATTGACCTCAACCGTTATGGTTGTGGCCTCTACACCAAAAACAGCACTACCGTAAACCTTTTTGAGCATAGCTTTTTATTTATCTAAATCTACAAATTTCTATTTATTCAAAAATTCTAAGGCTCTTCTTTCGTTATAATAAACGTTCCCTTTATCGATAAAACCGACATGACCACCGTATTTAGGCATTTCTAGATAAAGATTTTTATTGTGTTTTGCCTCTTTTACAGGATAGCATCCATGTGATAAAAACGAATCGTTTAATGCGTTTATAATTAACGATGGCACTTTTACATTTGGTAAAAATTGCAAACAGCTCGCCTTGTGATAATAATCAAACGCATCTTTAAAACCATGGGCCTTAGCGGTATAAATATGATCAAAATCGATTAAACTCCTTATGGCCTCATAGTCCGCAGGGCTTATCTTATCCGGAAACTGTATCAATTTAGGTTTTAACTTTTTCTTTAAATGATCTAAAAATCGAATCGCATAGTGCTTGTTCTTTAAACTTAGAAGCTCATCACAGGAACCCTTTAAATCACATGGTGTGGAAACGGCTACTACACCTTTTAACTCTTTAGGTAAATCAGAGCGTTCACCAACATACTTCAATGCCATATTGGCTCCAAGACTGATACCTTTTATATAAATTTCCTTGTAACGATCTTGAGCTAATATGTGATTGACAATAGCTTCTAAATCTCCCGTAGCACCTGAGTGATAACTTCGATATAAACGATTGGGCTCACCGCTACAGCCTCTAAAATTTACCGCACAAGCATCGATACCATTTTGATTAAAAAGCTTTGCTGATCCAGTTATATAAGGGCGTTGTGCGTTACCTTCCAAGCCATGAAGTAGAATTATCACTTTTTGAACTTGTGAATTACCCTCACTCCAATCTAAATCCAAAAAATCACCATCCCTTAATTCTAGGCGCTCCCTATATTGATTTACACCTTTCACCTGTCTAGCCAAGCCAGAAAAAACAGTTGAGACAAAACTTTTCTTTGCCCAGAAAGGTGGTTTATATTGAGATTCTAGAATTGGCAATAGTTAATTGTTTAAGCCATAAAAATAACATAAATCTAAAGGTAATTACCATGAACACTTTATGTTATCCTTTAGTTTAAGCATCTACAAGCACCACTCTAATTTACCTTTAGATCAGTAAACGAAAAACTATTTCCGTTAAAAAGGCCTTTATCACTTAGTTTGAGAGAAGGTATCACTAGTAATGCCATAAAAGACAAACTCATAAATGGTGCTGTAAGGGTGCTTCCCATATGTTTAGCCATTTTATCCAATTCTGCATATTGCTGTCCTACGGACTTGGCATCTTGGTCGCTCATTATTCCCGCAACAGGTAGGGGCAAAATTTTAGCACCTGAATCTGAAATAGCACATATGCCGCCTTTTTGTTCAATGATAAGATTAACGGCTTTACGTATGGCTTCATCCGAAACGCCAACAGCAATAATATTGTGGGAGTCGTGTCCTACAGAAGAGGCTATGGCGCCTTCCTTAAGGTTGAAATTTTTGATAAAGGCTATTGCTGGTTCTGCGTTTTTATAACGATTGACCACAGCCATTTTTAAAACATCAGTCTTACTGTTCGATACTAAGTTGTCTTCTTTTATGGTAGCCGGTTCCACTAATTCTTTTGTAATAAGCTCTCCGTCGCAACATTCAATAACCCGAATGGTTTTTGCTTTTAGGTTTAGCTTGAAGTCTTCAACTTTCTTTGGTTGTGTATTGAAATTATTTAGATTTTCAAAGGCGACTTGTTGAATGTTACTTATCCCATTTTCAAATACGACCTTGCCGCCTATGATTGTCTTGCTAACTTTAAATAGCTTTAAGTCTTCAACCACAATACAATCGGCAATATCCCCTTCTCTGAGCAAGCCAACCTCTAAATTATAGTGGGTAACAGGGTTTACACAAGAAGCCTGAAGGACTTTAAAAACATCAATACCTTTTGCAACAGCACGAGCGCATAAATCGTTGATATGCCCTACGAGCAGGTCATCTGGATGTTTGTCATCACTGCAGAACATCATATGCTCAAAATGTTCTGGCAAAAGCGAAATGAGCGCCTCAAAATTTTTAGCGGCACTTCCCTCTCGTATTAGAATTTTCATGCCTTTTGTAAGCTTCTCAAGGCCTTCTTCGTGGGTAAAACACTCATGATCTGTTGAAATACCTGCCGCGATATATTTAGACAAACTGTCTCCCCTCAGGCCTGGAGCATGACCATCGATAGGCTTGTTGAAATGCTTGGCCCAAGCTATTTTCTTTAGAGCTTCGGCATCATTATGGATAACTCCAGGATAATTCATGAATTCTGCTAAATACTTGATCTCCTCTTTGGCCATTAAGGATTTTATGCCGTTAGCATCGATAGTAGCTCCTGCCGACTCAAAAGTTGTTGCTGGCACGCAGGAAGGCGCTCCAAAATTAAACTTGAACGGTGTTTGCTTACCGTTTTCAATCATAAATTCCACGCCTTTAACACCAAGGACATTAGCTATTTCATGAGGATCGGAAACCGTTGCTACTGTACCATGAGCAACAGCTATTCTCGCAAACTCAGACGGCACCAACATGGAACTTTCAATATGGATATGCGCGTCTATAAAGCCTGGAAGAATATATTGGTCTTCTAAACATTCCTTCTCTTGGATTTTGGTTATTGTACCATTTTTAATGGTTATTTCTCCTTTAAATATTCGTCTGTTGAAGATATCAACGATGTTACCTTTTAAAATCAAAGTATTGAAATTTTTAAGATGGATTCGGTCTTATCAGTAACCTTAAAGCGGTCATCTGCACGCCTACCAACGACCCAGACAATTTCATTTTTAGCAGTTAAAACAAAGGTATTCTCCTTTTCAGTAGGCAACAGCTTTTCATCTTTAAGGTATTTACTTACCTTCTTTTTGCCTTGGAGTCCCAAGGGGTAAAATATATCGCCTTTTTTCCACAGCCTTATGGTCACAGGGTCTTGGAGCTTATCGGCATTGACATAAATTACTTTAGAGGTATTATTCTTTTTTTCTTGTACTTTTTCAAAAGTAATAGTGCCAATGGCTGTTGCAATTTCGCCTTCAGTGATATCCAACGTTTGCAATTCTATTTTAGATTTTGAAGTATCTAACTCCGAGAGAATCAAAAATTCCCTGTGCTTCAGGAGTTTATGAGTGTCTGAAACTACGAATTTCCCAGTTTCAGCATCTAGTAGGTTTAAAACGTCATTCCATTCGCCAAAACCAAAATTCTTAAACATTTCAAATAAATACGCCTTTGGATTATTCACCTTTTTGAATTCGGATATTTTATAGTTCACTCCACCTTCGTCTAAAGAAACAATAGCTCGTTTAGCTACGGCATTGAGACTTTCTTCAACTATATCTGCAGTATCTTTAAGGTTGTTTAAGGTATCATGGAAACAATCTAATAATTGCGGATTGATTTCCTTTAGAATTGGAATCACATCATGTCGTAATTTATTCCTTAAGTATTTTCGGGTAGAATTGCTGCTGTCCTCACGCCAAGCAATGTTATGGGATTTGGCAAAATTCAAGATATCTTCTCTGGCAAATGGCAATAACGGTCGTACAATATTGTCATTCACAAGAGGGATTCCCGTTAAACCATTTAACCCTGTACCGCGTAAAAAATTGATTAAAAACGTTTCAAGATTATCATCGGCATGATGGGCTGTAACTATGTAACCGTAGTTTAATTGCGCTGCCAGCTCCTTAAGCCAGGTGTACCGCAATTCTCGTGCTGCCATTTGTATGGACCTTCGATTTTGGTTTGCATACTCCAATGTGTCAAAATTCTGCACAAACACTTCTACGTCTAGAGTTTCGCCTAGCTCCATGACAAAGGCTTCATCATTATTACTGTCTTCCCCTCTTAGATTAAAATTACAGTGGGCAAGGCTAAAATCTAAATCCAATTCATGACATAACCATGCTAGAACTACACTATCTAGGCCTCCAGAAATAGCAAGCAACAGCTTTTTACCCCTAATAAAATGGAAACGCTTGTTAATAAATTCTTCAAAGGCTTTTTGCATGCAATAAAGATACAATATTGGTGTTGAGATTATCCTTCCTATGCAGACTAAAAATGACAATTATCATATAAAAAACAAATAGATCTTAATAGCTTTAAAGGAACATTAAAATATAGGGTTATGAGCTCACTAAAAGAAATTTCTTCCAAATCGGCAAAAACTGCATTTGATAAAAAAGTACTTTCAGTTGTACAGCATTTACATCCTTACGTAAAGCATCGCATCTATATCGCGGAAACAACTGGCATTTTACCCAAGAACATGTATTCCTCCAATGGTATAATTGATGACTGCATCATAGAATTGTACAATAAAGGTTTTAACATTGACGCTGAGCGCCTGGCTGTAAAGCTAGAACTCTTCAAACTTGTAGACAACTACATGAATGAGCTGTTTAAGAAAGAGGCGTTTCATAAAAATACGATCAGTACAGACAGCATCCTTCAGGACGAATTGGGTCGTTTAGGCGAAGACTACACTATAGATGCCGACTTAGATCTAATTCTGAATACGGAATTAAGCGATATCTCTTACAAGCAAGACAACACAGCACATTTATACCTATATGAAGATAAAGAAACGTCATTATTAAAGGCATTTGAGCTCGAAGATCTTACGGTAACGGAATCGCCTAAGGTTTTTGGACGCTTCTACAGTTGGCTACCGGTTAACATTTCTAACATTATTGACCTCTATATCTTTGGAAATCTAGAATTTGACGAAATAGCCAAAATCAAGAATATTGAAACGTCTAGAGTTGAATTAATTTTTGAAAAAGTTAAGAAGAGCTTCAGAAGCCATGTTGAATGATAATCTAGACTCGAGCTTTAAACTAGTTTTCTAGAACCTCGCGCATAGCTTTGGCCTTAATAAGGCATTCTTCGTATTCCTTAATCGGATTGCTTTTAGCCGTAATGGCACTGCCTACCGAATAAGAAACATAAGACTTGGTGCTGTTGTAGAGTATGCTTCTTATGACTACATTAAAGTCAAAATCACCTTCTGGAGTCATATAACCCACAGCCCCAGAATACAGGCCGCGCTTAGTTTCCTCGAGGGTTTCTATAATTTGCATGGCAGATATTTTAGGAGCTCCCGTCATGCTTCCCATAGGAAAGGTGGTCTTAAGAATTTTTATAGGATTAGTAGCCTCATCAACTTTAGAGCTCACCGTAGAAATCATTTGATGCACCTGGAGAAAGGAATATACCTTACATAATTCCTCAACTTTCACACTTCCCTTGGTTGCAGTTTGCGATAAATCATTGCGCACCAAATCCACTATCATAATATTTTCACTACGCTCCTTTTCATCCAATTCTAAACTTACCGCTAAGTGCTTGTCCTCTTCCTTAGAAGGAGATCTTTTAGCCGTTCCCTTGATAGGTTGGGAAATCACCTTAGCACCCATTTTTTTTAGGTAACGCTCCGGCGAGGCACACAATAAATATTTGTCTTCAAACTTTAAGTAGGTTGCAAAAGGAGGTTTTGAAATGGCATTAAGTTTCTTAAAGGTCTCCAAAGGACGTAAACTGACCTCCTCGGCATAGAATTCCTGACAAAAGTTAGCCTCATAAATATCGCCTCGGTGAATATGGGCTAACATAGTCTCTACCTTGCTTATATACTCATCTTTATGTATACGTAACTTTATTTTTATTGGCTCGCCATGATGGATGTCTATGGTTCCCTTTGACTTGACTTTGGCACTAATTGCCTTGAAGTCCTTTTCAATATCCTCTTCAACCATTTTTAAATAGCTAAATTCTAGAACGTCATTTCTTAAAGTGATGATTTTTTTGGGCTGAAAAAAATACATTTCCGGAAACCCCAAACCATCAAAATTCTTTGATTTTAAGTCCTCTACGTCATTTTTTAGGTCATAGGTTAGAAAGCCAAATATCCAGTCTTTTGTGGCATTATAATACTCTTGTAACCTTTCAAAAGCATTAAAATAATCGGTTCTAATAGCGGTAAACTCCTCAACAGCCAAGACAGCATCATAGTCTTTATATTTGGAGTGGTGCTCATTGGAATCTAACCATACAACTTCATCATATTGTTGGCCCCAGACCAAAAGATGCTCTTTTAGTTGCATAGGATTAGAAACGTGAAAAGTTTTGGTTGTTCGCAATGGAAATTGAATTGCTGCAAAGTACTCAAATTTAATTTTGAAATAAAAGTCTTTTGCAACAGTCTTATAGTCCAAAAAACAACCAACATAAGCCAACGCTTTTTTACCAAAGAGAAGCCTTTAATGCAACATCTTTTGTTGTAACTTATAAACTGCTGGAAATTTTACTAGACTCATTTTAGGTCATTAAGTATAGACAAGCAGATTCTAGACTTCATAAATAAAAAAACCTCTTTTTTGAAGAGGTTTTTTTATAAGGACAAGTGCGCAGGACCGCATTCTATCACAAGATAAAATCTATAACCCTAACCTTATAGTTGATCCTGCATATGCACTTGATAATGTACCGCTAGATTAAAATTTTGTAACGCCTTTTTCACCGTAATTTTTTCTAAAAATACAGAAATATTCTTAACAGAATCTACTTGCATGATCTATTTTTTTCACTTTTAGATAATGTTAATAAAAATGAATTTTACTGTTTCAGCTGATCTTCCACATCTTCTAAATGATGTCCCAAAGCCCTAATTGAAATTTGAATTTCCCAAATAAGTAGTGCCAAGGAAAGAATAAGTAGCAACAAGGCTACACCAAAGACCCAAACAGCAAACGTATTTTGTTCAATATAAATCAGGAACATGGTTAAAACACACAGCAAAAGGCTTGTTATACCAAAAATTTGCATGTAGCGCGTAAGATTAAGTCTTAACTTTAAATTATTTATTTGTCGCTTAAGTGACTCTAACTGATGTTCTCTATATTTTTCGCTTAAATTTCTAATGACCGCTGCATAAGCCAAAAACCTATTGGTATAAGCTAACATTATCAATGAAATAGCCGAAAAAAGCAAGGCTGGTGTCGTGAGGGTGAGTGATTCCAAAACAAATTAGTTTATTCAAAAATAGTCAACACAGCCTTAATTCTTGGCCTAAATTCAACAAATAAGACATGCCGTTAGACGTAATTTTTGTCAATGAATTGAATTTCATCTATTTTAACATAAACTTTATCTTTTTTCAACGTGGACTTTAAAAAATCGTTTTTATCTTTTAAGTGCCTTAAAGTCATCTACTCATGAACAACGATATTCACAAAACCGTCCCGAATTTAAAACCGTTTGATTACTCCGAACATTTTGAATCGCACTTTATAAACAGGGAATGGATTCTGGTTAATGGTATTTCGGAAAAAAAATCTATCTATACTTTTAGATCTGAACATGTATTGGAGATAAAAAGCAAAGGCGAAACTATTGAAACGTCCTGGGGCTTAAATATTGACAACGTGTTTTCGGTTGAAACTGAGGATGGTTTAATTATTGTAAAGGCTTATTTTAGAGATAAGGACATTTTAGTTTTAGATCACCAAAATAAGTCAGGCTTCGCTATGTTCATTAACACGTCTAATTACAACAATGACATTAATTCTGTAGAAGACATTCAGCAGTTCTTAAAATTTAAGTATCAACAGAAGGTGGCCAATACTATTTATGACCATGAGTTTTACTACATAGAAAAGTCCGAGGAATTTGGCCCTTACAAGGTTGAGGACCTTAACGCAAAAGTTATACAAGAAGAAATTAGCCCTTATTGTTTTGTAAGAGATATAAATGAAGATGACTATAGCAGGCGACTGCGTATTGCAGACCTAATTCAAGAGATATAGACTATCCCTTTATTTACATAAACCAAAAAGGCCTCTACCACGCTTTCCAAAAAGCAGCAAAAGCCTCTTTCTACTAAATTAATTTATCAATTCTTTACACGTGCAAAGCTCTATTGTCCGTTGCAGCCAATGCGGCTTCTTTTACGGCTTCTGCAAATGTTGGATGCGCATGGGAATATCTGGAAATGTCTTCTGCCGATGCCCTAAACTCCATTGCAGTTACTGCCTCTGCAATTAAATCGGCACAACGTGCGCCTATCATATGCACGCCAAGCACTTCATCTGTATTTTTGTCTGCCAATATTTTAACAAAACCATCAATATCGCCACTTGCTCTGGCCCTACCTAAGGCCCTGAATGGAAACTGCCCTACTTTGTACTCTACATTATCGGCTTTTAGTTCTTCTTCGGTCTTACCTACGGCGGCAACTTCTGGCCATGTATAAACAACACCAGGAATAAGGTTATAATCAATATGCGGTTTTTGTCCTGCTATGGTTTCAGCCACAAAAACACCTTCCTCTTCGGCCTTATGGGCCAACATGGCTCCTCTTACCACATCTCCAATAGCATAAATGTTTGAGGTAGCTGTTTGTAGATGGTCATTGACTTCAACTTGCCCCTTATCGTTTATTTTAACGCCTGCGGCTTCGGCATTTAAGCCTTCGGTATATGGTCGCCTTCCTACTGACACTAAACAGTAGTCGCCTTTTACCTCTACCGTTTCACCTTTTTTGTTCTGGGCTGTAATGATAACTTCGTCACCTTTTCGCTCAACAGACTGTACTTTATGTGACATCATCATTTTACATTTAGCCTTTTTAAAGACCTTATTAAGCTCTTTGGATAGACCGGCATCCATAGTTGGCAGAATGCGATCCATATACTCAATTACCGTGACCTCTGCACCTAATCTGTAATACACTTGCCCCAGCTCTAGACCAATAACACCACCTCCAATGATAACGAGATGTTTAGGAACTTCCTTTAATTTAAGTGCTTCTGTAGAGGTTATGATGCGCTCTTTGTCCAATTCTATAAAAGGCAAGTTGCTCGGCTTGCTTCCTGTTGCAATTATGATATTCTTTCCCTGAATGGTTTCGGTAGTTCCATCATTTTTAGCAATATTAACATGAGTGGCATCCTTAAATGACCCCAAGCCTTCGTAAACATCTATATTGTTCTTATCCATCAAGAAATTAATACCTCCTGTTGTTTGATCTACGACAGCCTGCTTTCTAGCTATCATTTTTTCTAAATTCACCTTTATGTCGCCAGGAATTTCAATACCGTGATCGCTAAAATGCTTAGTAGCTTCTTCATAATGATGGGAAGAGCTCAACAATGCCTTACTTGGAATACAGCCCACATTAAGGCATGTACCGCCTAAAGTTGCGTATTTTTCTATAATGGCAGTCTTCATTCCTAATTGTGAGCAGCGAATAGCGGCTACATAACCTCCGGGACCTGAACCAATAACAATAACGTCGTATGAATTCATAAAAAATATCTTTTTAAATAGAATTACAAAAGTACAATATAGAAGCCGTTTACCTAGTACATAATAATACTTTTATGAGCGGTTTGTTCATTTCGACATAGGAAGATCACATAAAAAAGGTGCCTTGCAAAAGCCAATGATAACTTTCACCAAGACACCCTTAAGTTCACCTCAGAACGTAATTAATAGCAGTTGTAAAATTCGTATAATTTATAGATAACGACAATACTCAAATTGAGTAAATTATTATACGAATCGGAGAATTTGAAGAAAACTTATTCAGTCCTCTTAAATGAAATTTTGGTTGAGCCTAAGCATACCTACTAACTCTCCCGTTGAGGATATATTTAGTTTTTTGAGTATGTTTCTCCTGTGCGTATCAACTGTGTTAGGACTTATATTGAGCTTTTCAGCTATTTCCTTACTGGTCTTATTGAGCACCAGTAATCTTATAATATCACGTTCCCTGTTACTGATACCACTGTTGAGTAATTTTTGCGAATAGTTATTAAAGTACAAGGTCTCGTACTCTTTATGTTCATTTAAAAACTTTGCCGAACAACAAACAGGCAGATGGGTTTCGTATCCTAAAACGGTATAATGTGCCAATCCAATTATAGGTTTATTGTTCTCGTCAAACTCCAGAGGCGTCGTATTTTGAATAATATTGACATACTTATTTTGGCCATTTTTTATGCGATAATTCCAAGTATAAGTCATTTGATTCCTATCCTTTTCTGGTATAGTGTCTAATGTAAATGTCATTAGGTCATTAAGAGCTGTTAGCCACTGCTCTATATCTTCAGGATGCATTTTTGCCCAAAAGAACCGCATACCTTTATGCTTAAGTTCATCTGGATCAAGACCTATGCAGGCCGCCATATTTTTGCTGATGTATTCAAAACTTAAGGTTTGGGTATTGGTGATGCAAAAGAATGTGGAATTATAGGGTAGATACACATCAGATTCAATAATTTTTTTGATGTGTTCACTCAAAAATGGATTATCATATGAGCTAAATATTTGGCCGTAAGCCTGCTCTATTTGTTTAGTGTTCATGTTAGGGTATAAAAGAAGCCTAAAGTTAGGGTAATTTTTAAAATTGAAGCTTAAAACGTGATTTTTGTTGTATGCTTCACCTCACCTATAACAAACATACTGTGCGTGCTGCCAATATGATCGATTCTGGTAAGCTTATTGACCATAAAATCCCTGAATTGGTTCACATCCTTCACTAAAACCTTAAGTATATAATCATAATCTCCGCTAATGTGGTAACATTCCAAAACCTCGCTTAGTTGCTTCACTTCACGCTCAAATTTCACAACGTAATCTTGAGTATGCTGTATTAACTTAACGTGGCAGAAGGCTACAAACCCCTTATCCACCTTAGATTTATCAACGAGTGCAGTATAGCCCTTAACAATGCCATTCTTTTCTAATTTTTTGATACGCTCGTAAACTGCAGTTACAGATAACCCAAGCTTAATTGCTAATGCCTTATTAGTGTATTTACTATTGTCTTGCAACAAGCCTAACAGCTGTTTATCTAAATTGTCTAGCTTCATATTGAAAATAAATCAATTATTTTATATTTTAATTAAAATCTATAGTTTTTTATTCTATAAATATAATTTTATTTTCTAAAATAATATATATCTATTGATTATTAGTCATTAAAGTTTGAAATTTGATTTCACTAAATCAATATATTATGACATTTAAACCCGCAAACAACATACAAGACCTACAATATTTTGGAGAGTTTGGAGGTGTAAACCCTTCAATATCAGACTCCTCAACCTATACATTTCTTTCTGCAAAAACAATGTTCGATACTTTTGAAGGTAATGCAGAAGGCTGTTATCTGTATTCAAGGCATTCTTCACCTTCAAACTTATATCTTGGCCAGGCCTTAGCTTCAATGGAAGGTACGGAAGCCGCCACGGTAACGGCTTCTGGGATGGGAGCAATTACTGCTGTATTAATGCAATTATGTGGTAGTGGAGAGCATATCGTTAGCAGCAGAACCATTTATGGTGGCACCTATGCCTTTCTTAAGAATTTTGCACCAAGAATGGGTATGGACACCACGTTTGTAGATATCACTGACTTGGACAAAGTAGAACGTAGTATCACTCCAAAAACCAGAATTCTATATTGCGAATCCGTGAGCAATCCCTTATTAGAGGTAGCCAATTTAAGCGCACTGGCGAAAATCGCCCAAAAACATGACCTTAAACTTATTGTAGACAATACTTTCTCTCCGCTCTCTATTTCACCAAAACTATTGGGTGCAGATGTTGTTATTCACAGTCTTACAAAGTTTATAAATGGCTCTAGCGATACCGTTGGTGGCGTAGTATGCGGTAGCCAAGAATTTATTGACAATCTCAGAAATGTCAATGATGGCGCTGCCATGCTTTTAGGCTCTACAATGGATAGCCTTCGCTCCGCTTCAATTCTAAAGAATTTAAGAACCTTACATATACGCATGCAGCAACATAGCAAAAATGCTCTCTATCTTGCTGAGCAATTTGAGAACTTAGGACTAAAAACGGTATATCCTGGGCTAAAATCTCACGCCTCCCATAAGCTATTTAACACCATGATGAATAAAGAATATGGCTATGGTGGGATGCTCACAATAGATGTAGGGTCGCTGGAAAAGGCTAATACCCTTATGGAGCTAATGCAAGAACGAAATTTAGGTTACTTAGCTGTGAGTTTAGGGTTCTATAAAACATTATTTTCTGCGCCTGGAAGTTCCACATCCTCAGAAATTCCAGAAGAAGAACAAAAGGAAATGGGATTAAGTGAGGGCCTTATACGATTTTCAATTGGACTGGACGCTGATATTGAACGCACTTTTCAAAGAATGCATCAAGCCATGAAAGATTTAAGTATTCTTTAGAAAGTCACACTTAACACAAACAGAGAGCAATCAGAACTTATTGACCTTTTAGCCTTTTAAACATAGGGCCAAATAAAGATGTTAATGTTGGCTTCTCATTTAGTTTAGGAAATCTGTTTTTGATATCCCATCGACTTTTGGCTTGCACTAAAGTGAATGAGAATAGTGTAGATGACGCATCTTCGGGATTTAATAATGGATACCTTAAATCATTAAAGATGAACTCATTTGCATTTTTTATTGGGTTAATGTTAAAATAGCCATTACTAAACCACGCCAACTTGGCCAAATCGGTGTGCTTCATAGGTAAAAGACCATGTTGCTTCTTTACTTTTGCCCAATTTTTAAACGATTTGTCATTATCCAATAAAGAATAAAATCCAAAATGATAATCAGCTTCTGTCTCTGCAACACCATACCAAAGAATATTATTAAAAATGGTTGGTTGTACTTGGATACGCTGAAAGGGGATTTTATTTGATTCTAATGATTGTTTGAAAACAGTTTCTACCCTTTGCTGATTGAAAAGTGTAAAAACCATATATAAAGAACTCAGAGCACATCCTATAATTGTTAAATGACGTCTGTAATTATTGGCTCTCTTATAAAATGTTGCCACTATTAAAGGAATTAGGAATGGTACAGTATAAAGAGGGTCTACAACGGCAATGTTGTTAAATGCAACTTTGTAATTGGAAAACGGCGCAAACAATTGCGTGCCGTATGGAGTAAAACTATCTATGATAGGATGCGTAAATAGCGCCCAAAAAAACAACAAAATCCAATCCCGAGCTGTGGTTTGTCCCTGCCGCTTATTTTTGTTGTAAAACTTATACGTTATCCAACCAAAAACAAAAGCACCCAAAAAAGCGAAAAGAAATGAATGCATAAACCCTCGGTGAAAAACTAAGGCATCGATTTCATTAGTATAAATGAGCCTCCCAACAATAACATCTAAATCTGGAATAGTCCCTCCTATGGCCCCAAACAACATGGCCTTATTCCCTATTTTCTTTCCAAGCACAACTTCCCCACAAGCCGCACCAACAACAATTTGAGTCAATGAATCCATAAACCAAAATGTAAATGTACAACATTATAGTATTTGCAAATGGCTTAGCAAAATCGTAACATTACAACCGTAAAATCCCAGTACATGAGCGATAAGGATAATGACGCTATAAGTGAAATAGAAGCAGGAACACAACATATTGTTGATAACAAGGAACTTAATATCTATGAGGCGCTTATTCCTGTAGTCATTCTAATGGGCTTGTTAGCCTACAATATTTTCTTTGTTGAGGACCAGGAATGGTTTGGAGAATATACAAATCAAATAATTCTTCTTATGGGAGGTGGTGTGGCTATGATAGACGGACTCTTAAACAAAGTGAAATTGTCCTTAATGTTTAAAGAAGTATGGGAAAACATCAAAAGTGTTTTTGTTCCAATTTTAATTCTGTTTCTCGTAGGTGCCTTAGCAGGAACTTGGCTTGTAAGCGGTGTAATACCTGCTATGGTTTATTATGGGCTCAAGGTTCTTAATCCCGAAATATTTCTACCTGCTTCAGTTGTTATTTCGGCCTTAATCTCTATTGCTACAGGAAGTTCTTGGACCACTTCAGCAACCGTAGGGATTGCCCTGGTTGGTATTGGGACGGCACTTGGCCTTAATCCCGGAATGATAGCCGGAGCTGTAATCTCAGGAGCCTATTTTGGTGATAAAATGTCACCCTTGAGCGATACTACTAATTTGGCTCCAGCTATGGCTGGCACTGATTTGTTTACGCACATTAGGTATATGTCGTTTACTACTGTACCCACAATCACCATTGCACTATTAGCTTTTTCGATTATGAGCCTTACTGTTGATACCACTGGTAGTGCAGATGTGAGCAACTTACTAGCTACTATAGAAACGACATTCAATATCACGCCATGGTTATTTCTAGTTCCAATAGCTGTTATTGCCTTAATACTAGTAAAGACAAAACCGATTACAGCATTGGCAACTGGTGTTTTATTAGCTGCTGTATTCGCGTTTATTTTTCAACCCGGAATCCTTAATGGACTGTCAGATTCCAAATTAAGTGCGGTTGTACAGGCCGTACTTTCTGATACGGCTATTGAAACTGATAATGAAAAATTAAATGAACTGTTTTCGGCAGGAGGCATGCAAGGAATGCTTTGGACTATCTTCCTTATTCTTTGTGCTATGGTTTTTGGTGGTATTATGGATGCTATTGGTGCTCTCGCAAGAATCACCAAAGCTTTACTCTCCATAGCCAAATCTGTTTTTGGTTTATTTGCTAGTACCGTTGTTAGTTGTTTAGGATTAAACGTAATCGCATCCGACCAATATTTAGCTATAGTCATTCCGGGAAAAATGTTCAAGCAAGCCTATGAAGACCGAAATCTTGCTCCCGAGAATTTAAGTAGAACCTTAGAGGATTCCGGAACCGTAACTTCGGTACTTATTCCCTGGAACACTTGTGGCGCTTACCAATCTGGAGTTTTGGGCGTTAGTGTTGCCGATTATTTTGTTTATGCCATTTTCAATTGGCTAAGCCCATTTACAACTTTATTTTTTGCTGCCGTTAATATCAAAATAAGAGCATTAGCTGCGCAAAATTAAATCCCTAAAAAATTGCTATAATATTTTTCATTTTAATAAAATGAGAAGGTCATTTGTGCGAAAAAGTCAAAATTCTAATGCATATTTTACACCTATATTGCATGGCTATGAATACATAGAAAAATGCAATTTCAATACCAGATTAAAGCCTATACTTAGCGATAATTTTGCGTAAGAAAATTAAAATAATTAAATCGTAAAAATATGTCATTAGTAGGAAAAAAATTTCCAAACATCAATGTTGACGCCATGAATGAAATGGGCGATACATTTAGAATAAACGTATTAGAAGAAGCACAAAAGAACAACAAAAAAGTATTGTTGTTTTGGTACCCAAAAGATTTCACTTTTGTATGTCCAACGGAGCTACATGCCTTCCAAAATGCCCTTACTGAATTTGAAAAAAGAAATACAATAGTTATAGGAGCATCTTGCGATACACCAGAAGTGCATTTTGCTTGGTTAAGCACTGCAAAGGATAACGGAGGAATAGAAGGTGTAACCTACCCTATCTTAGCTGACAGCAACAGGAATCTATCAAGTATTCTAGGGATATTGGATATTACAAATGAGCGCTACGATGAAGAAACAGACACAATCCAAGTAGAAGGTGACAATGTATCTTACCGCGCCACATACATTATTGACGAAGAAGGTACCATTGTTCACGAAAGTGTCAACCATATGCCATTAGGCAGAAACGTTAATGAATTTCTGCGACTTATAGACGCCTACACGCATGTTCAAGAAAAAGGTGAAGTTTGCCCAGCGAATTGGGAAGATGGAAAAGAAGCTATGAAGCCAAATGCAAAGGATACAGCTAGCTATTTGGCAGCACAATTAAATTAAAATGAAACACAGATACCGAGGAAATAGCATATCTATTGCTTTACCTCGGTATCTTACTTAAAACTAAATTGTTATGTTGAAAGAATTGAACGAAGATAATTTACAGAGTATCATAAATGATAATGATAATGTAGTGGTGCAATATTCTGCAGGATGGTGCGGAAATTGCCGAATAATGAAGCCTAAATTCAAAAAATTGGCTTCTGAAAACGACACTGCTTTATTTATTGTTGCTGATGCCGAAAAATTTCCGGAAAGTAGAAAACTGGCAAATGTTGATAATTTACCAACGTTTGCAACCTTCAATAAAGGTGAATTTAAAGGCCAGGTACAGACCAATAAATTTGAGGTATTAAAAGAACTTGTAGAGGAGCTTGTGTAATGAAATTACCTATTATTAAACAGTTGACCCAGTTCATTGAGGACAATGATGAAGATTTCGTGATTGAGGCTATAGAAACCCTCGAAAACCTTACGGAAGTACCATCGCTCAAAGACGAAGAATTGGATGTTATCGGCGAATTAATCTCCAATATGTATGGTGCTATTGAGGTTCATAAATCCATAAAATCCGGTACTCCAAAAAAAGAAGCCTTAAACGGATTTATGCAACGTGTCATGGGGTCAATAGATACTTAAATTTAGAACCACTCCAAAATCAGGAGTGGTTCTTTTTTAAAGTATTCACTATATCTTCAAATCCACTTTCCTCAGCATAATCCAAAGCCGATTTATTCTCTTTGTCCTTTATTGCTGCATCTGCCTGGCGGCCTAATAAAAGATTTACACCATCGATATTATTGTATTTTGCGGCAAAGATAAGCGCTGTGGCGCCCATATTATTCTTGGAATTGACGTCGGCACCTTTTTCAATAAGATATTTGACCATAGAATTATTTCCTTTAAAACAAACACCCATCAACGCGGTGTTGCCTGATGCATCCTTAGCATCGATATCTGCACCGTTTTCAATTAAAAGTTTCGCAATGTCGTCTTTTCCAAAATACGTAGCGAAGATGAGTGGAGTAAACCCGCGTGCATCTGTAACATTTACAATATCTGGATTGTGCTCTATTTGTAGTTTTAAATTTTCAATCTTACCTGATTGAATAGTGGAAAAAAATAGTTCTGCTGCATTCATAATTTAAAAACATAAAAAAAGGAATGCGCCAAGATTAGCGCACTCCTTCAGGGTTGATTTGCTATTAATCAATTATCTAAGATTTTCTTAAATCAAATCTATCCAAGTCCATTACTTTAGACCAAGCTGCTACGAAATCGTGCACGAATTTATCTTCAGCATCATCAGAGGCATAAACCTCAGCAACTGCTCTTAATTCAGTATTAGACCCAAAAATTAAATCGGCACGCGTTCCTGTGAATTTTACCTGGCCTGTTCTTCTATCACGGCCTTCAAAAATCTTATTATCGTCTGATTTTGCGCTCCACGTGTAGGTCATATCAACGAGGTTCTTAAAGAAATCGTTAGTGAGACTTCCTAAGTTATCGGTAAATACTCCATGTGAAGACCCATCATAATTAGCTCCAAGAACTCTCATTCCACCAATCAATACGGTCATCTCAGGAATAGAAAGCGTCATAAGGTTTGCTTTATCTACCAACAAATCTTCTGCTGCGACATCAAGATTTGGATTTACATAATTTCTAAATCCATCACCTAATGGTTTGAGATAATTAAATTGTTCTATATCTGTCTGCTCTTGGGAAGCATCTCCTCTGCCCTGTGAAAATGGCACTTTAATATCGTGTCCTGCTTTTCTTGCAGCTTCCTCAATCGCAGCATTACCAGCCAGAACAATTAGATCTGCCATTGAAATTGTTCCATCAAATTGTGCTTGGATGGCTTCAAGAACACCAAAAACCTTATTTAATTCCTCAGGATTATTAACAGCCCAACTACGTTGAGGTTCTAAACGCAATCTTGCACCGTTGGCACCACCACGTTTATCAGAGTCGCGATATGTTGAGGCTGAAGCCCAGGCTGTTCTAACTAATTCAGAAATTGTTAATTCTGAAGCTAAAACCATTTTCTTCAACTTTTCTATATCAGAATCACTCAAAGTATAATCTACTTTAGGGATTGGGTCTTGCCAGATTAAATCTTCTTTAGGCACTTCTGGCCCAAGGTATCTATCCTTAGGTCCCATGTCCCTGTGTGTTAATTTATACCAAGCTTTGGCAAAGGCCTCTTCAAAAGCCTTGTGGTCTTTATGAAAACGTTTTGAAATTTCTAGATACGCAGGGTCTGTTTTAAGTGCAATATCTGCTGTGGTCATCATAAGAGGCTGCCTGCCGTTTGGGTCTCCTGCTCTTGGCGCCATTCTAGCTTTGGACTCCTTAGTTGGGGTCCATTGATGGGCACCTGCCGGACTTTTAGTCAGTTCCCAGTCATAATTCAATAACACATCAAAATACTCCGCATTCCACTCCGTAGGATTTGGTGTCCAAGCTCCTTCAATACCACTTGTAATCGCGTCTTCTAAGACTCCAGTTTTATAGGTGTTTTTCCAACCTGTACTCATTTGCTCTATTGGAGCACCATGAGGCTCTGGCCCAACATACTTGTTAGGGTCAGCAGCACCGTGAGCCTTACCAAAAGTATGACCACCAGCAACTAGCGCTACGGTTTCTTCATCATTCATGGCCATACGCCCAAAAGTTTCCCTTACATTGTGTGCAGAACCCATGGGATCAGGATTTCCATTTGGACCTTCTGGATTTACGTAAATCCAACCCATCATCACCGCAGCAAGTGGATCTTCTAACTTTCCTTCTTCATATCTATCATCGTTGGCACCCCATTCAGTTTCACTTCCCCAATATACATCTTGCTCGGGCTCCCAGATATCCTCTCTTCCTCCAGCAAATCCATAGGTTGGAAAGCCCATTGACTCTAGCGCTACATTTCCAGCTAGAATCATTAAATCTGCCCAAGATATTTTTTTTCCATATTTCTTTTTAATAGGCCAAAGGAGCAGTCTTGCTTTATCTAAATTACCATTGTCTGGCCAGCTGTTTATTGGTGCAAACCTTTGATTACCTGTGCCTGCACCACCTCTACCATCTCCAACACGATAGGTCCCTGCACTATGCCAAGCCATTCGAATCATTAATCCACCGTAATGACCATAGTCTGCGGGCCACCAATCCTGGGAATCCGTCATGAGCTTTTTCAAGTCTTCCTTTAACTCTGCATAATTAAGGCTATTAAATTCTTTTGCATAGTCGAATTTTTCGCCTAGAGGATTTGTTTTTGGTGCGTGCTGCCTTAGAATATTTAATTTTAATTCATTAGGCCACCAATCTCTATTTTTTACACCACCGCCTCCTACAACATGTTGTTTGCCACTTAAAAAAGGGCAGTTATTAGCATCGCTACTGTTAATGCCATGAGTTCCATTGTTATCCATATGATATTAGTTTTATATTTCACAATATTTGTTCTTAAAATTAGGTAATTTTAATTGGATAATGTTAAATCTTTACATTCTATTAAATTATTTTTTCATAACTATAATCTATTGATAAGTTATTTAGAATAAATATAAATAATAAGGATTGTAAAGACTTTGTTTAAGGAAATATCGTTTTGTTGGACTTTTGTGCCACAAAAACTAAACAGAATTGTTAAAGACTTGTACGGAAAGATTTTCATTGTTAATTTAGAAAAAAAAAGAGCACATGTTATTGAAAAGGACAAATATTGAAGAAAAATTACACCAACTCAAAGTCAAAACTACTCCTGAGGACACCATTATAAATGCGGTAGAAGACATTCTCAAACAAGATGACTTAGTTGATAATCGCATACTAAAAACGGTTAAAAAAGGTGACGCTTCAAGGACTAACGACTTTAATTTTGAATTGTTAGAAACGGAACACATTTATCATATCGATCACATAAAATCTATTTGTATAGATTACAGATTGCGCTTTTTGGATTCGAAATATTTTAAAGGTGAACTTCCTTACGAAGCAGTTTCTAAAATCAAGTCTTTAGAAAAAGCACACGAGACCGAATTGAAAGGCTTTAAAATAATCGCGCCTTCAAAAATGTTCAAGTTAGAAAATGCTGATGACCCTCTTTTATTTGCACCTATAGGTAATGGCTATTATTATTTAATCCATAAATGGGGCAATGACTTAAATCCGTTTAGAAAATTGCTCATGTGGCCCTATAAAAATTTTACAAATCTTATTATAACTACTATTATAGTAAGTCTGTTTGCAACCGCCTTATTCCCAGAAGGAATATTTTCAAACGAGCCAAATGCCTCACAGGCCGGAATGATTTTCTTTTTTATGTTTAAATCAATTGCAGCTGTGGTCATTTATTACGGCTTTGCAGCAGGGAAAAATTTCAATACTGCCATTTGGGATAGTAAATATTACAATGCTTAAAAAAGAAACCTCAATTTAACACTACGTAAATTGAGGTTTTTTCTTTGCTTGGACACTTATTATTGTGATGTCTCTTTGGAAGAAATCAGGTATGGCGTTTTCCCATCTGTTATTATCACTTTACTGTTTACAGATTTGGCTAGCTCCTTAAAAGCTTCTATACTTCTAATTTTTATTATGGCTGGCGTAAGACCTTCAGATAGGATTTTCTGAGCATCACGAGTTCCTTCGGCCTCTATTATTTTTCTCTGCGCCTCTAAACGTTCTTGTTGCAAGATAAATTCCATTCTCATGGCGTCTTGTTCTGCTTGGAGCTTTTGCTCTATTGAGGACGATAGGCCTCGTGGCAATTGTATACTTTTCATTAACACCGCTTCAATAATAATACCCTGATCGTCTAGATTTTCAGCCATTTTTAGTTGTATATCTTTCTCAATATCTGCTCTTCGACCAGAATGCATATCCTTAGCAAAGAATTGAGAACAAACATCTGCTGAAGCAGAACGGAATACACTTGTAATTACACCTTTGTAATTGGGCCCGATATTTTCTAAAATCTCTGGCACTCTATCAACTTGAAGCCTATAAAGGATTGATATTTCAGACTCAACACTCAGGCCCTCTTTGCTAGGTAAGTTTAGTAAAAGCTCTAAATTGTTTGTTTGTATCGATTCCTTAATTACTCTTGTTGTGAAAGGATTAAAAAAAATAGTTCCTTGAGTTGTTACTTCCGTATCCAACTTTCCAAGTTTTTGTTTAATTCCGGCTTCTCCCGGTCTAACCACCGCACAATTAGTTAAGAAAAGAGACAAAAACATGGAGGACATTAACAGTTTTGTTTTCATAGCATATAATTTTTAAGAATTAGTACTTATAAAGATAATTTTTAAACCTCAAATTTTTCTATGCCCAACCGTTATAAATGTCTTAAATTTTAAGTACTCATACTTGATTGGCCTTTCCAAGTTTAAAAAATAAAAATCCCTTTATATGACTTTTCTCATTGGAATAAGTCCCTTTTTTTTCTTACCTTATTAAATGATAAACTAAATCAATTTCTATTATGAGCGACACAGAATACACAAAGGTTTTTAGCGGTAATTTTATATTGGCTACAAGAATTAAGGATGAATTAGAACGTATTGGTATCGTTCCCATAATAAAGGATGAGGGTGAGTCTCAACGCCTTGCAGGTTATGGTTCCATGAACCAAGGCTGGCAAGAGTTGTTTGTCAGTAATGATGAAGCGGAAAAAGCGAAAGTTATAATAGACAAAGTAAAGACTCAGCTAGAAACCCAAAATACGGACGACGCTTAAATATCCTGTTTAATAAAGCTTGAACATGTTAGGCTGACACAGTATACATTTGTTCGCGCTGTTCCCTTATTTTTTTGTCGCTCATATACTCATCAAAGGTCATATAGCGGTCAATGGCGCCTTTTGGCGTTAATTCAATGATACGATTGCCTACCGATTGGGCGAAAGCATGATCGTGGGTTGTTAGTAGCACTGTTCCTTTAAAGTTATTTAAAGAATTGTTGAATGCAGTGATACTCTCGAGGTCTAAATGATTCGTCGGCTCGTCTAGCATGAGTACATTAGCCCTCATCATCATCATTCTACTTAGCATACAGCGTACTTTTTCCCCTCCAGAAAGCACATCTGCAGTTTTTAGGGCTTCTTCTCCACTGAAAATCATTTTTCCCAAAAATCCTCTGATGTAAACCTCTTCCCTTTCCTCTTCGGTCTTGGCCCATTGACGGAGCCAATCTACCAAGGTTAATTTATTATTAAAGTATTCGCTATTATCTAAAGGCAAGTAAGCTTGGGTTGTAGTTACACCCCAGGAATAGTCTCCAGAGTCAGCTTTCTGTTTTCCGTTAATGATTTGATAAAAGGCGGTTGTTGCCCTAGAATCTTTAGAATACAACACAACCTTGTCTCCTTTAGCTAAATTTATATTAACGTTCTGAAACAAAACCTCACCGTCTAATGTTGCTGAAAGCCCTTCAATATTTAAAATTTGATCTCCTGCTTCGCGTTCACGCTCGAAAATTATAGCAGGATAACGTCTACTCGATGGCTTTATATCTGCAATATTAAGCTTGTCTATCATCTTTTTACGGCTAGTGGCCTGCTTTGATTTCGCAACATTTGCTGAAAATCGTCTTATAAAGTCCTCTAATTCCTTTTTCTTTTCTTCGGCCTTCTTGTTCTGCTGAGCTCGCTGTTTCGCTGCTAATTGAGAAGACTCGTACCAAAAAGTGTAATTCCCTGAGTAATGATTTATTTTACCAAAATCTATATCTGAGATGTGTGTACAAACCGCATCCAGAAAATGCCTGTCGTGAGATACCACAATTACACAGTTATCGTAGTTTGCTAAAAAATTCTCTAACCACGTAATCGTCTCGTAATCCAAATCATTGGTAGGCTCGTCCATAATGAGAACATCTGGATTACCGAAAAGGGCCTGAGCCAAAAGCACACGCACTTTTTGTTTCCCATCCAAATCACCCATCAACGTATAATGCAAATCTTCTTTTATGCCCAAATTAGATAAAAGTGCCGCTGCGTCACTATCTGCATTCCATCCATTCATTTCTTCAAATTGCACCTGTAGCTCTCCTATTTTTTCAGCGTTCTCATCTGTGTAATCTGCATAAAGAGCATCGATTTCGGTCTTTAATTTGTATAAAGGCTGATTACCCTTTAAAACCGTTTCTAAAACTGTATCTTCATCGTACTTATTATGGTCTTGCTCCAGCACGGACATACGCTTACCAGGCTCTAAATGAACATGACCGGAGGAAGGGTCCATTTTTCCAGCAAGAATCTTTAAAAATGTTGATTTTCCGGCACCGTTAGCACCTATGATGCCATAACAATTACCAGAATTAAAGGTGGTATTAACCTCGTCAAACAAGACACGTTTACCAAATTGCACTGAAAGGTTAGAAACAGATAGCATTTTTTAGCTTTTTAAATTTGCCGCAAAAGTAGAAAATTAAAGCCGATAGACGAAATAAACCGACCTTATATCAACATTTAACGAGGCATTAACAAGACATGACCCAACCAACTTCTATTTTTGCTAAGCTAACTATCGGGAATTCCTAACATGCTCCACAAAGATATCCTTGCTATTATTATTATGTTTAGTATAGCAATTGGTTGTACCTCAACCGATAAGGAAAATCGTGCCTGCGCCTTTATTGGTGGAGAGATTATTAACCCAAAAAATAACAATGTTGTTCTTTACAGTACTAATGGAGAATTCATTGATTCCATTCAACTAGATATCAACAATAGATTTATTCATAAAATTGAAAATCTTAACCCTGGATTATATTCCATTACCCATGGTGGAGAATATCAAATGGTGATTTTAGAGCCCAAAGACAGCATCATGTTTAGGCTAAACACCTATGATTTTGACGAATCCCTTGTATTTACAGGTGAAGGTGCCAAAAAGAATAATTACTTAATAAAAACCTACCTTAACAATGAAAGGGAAGCCAAGAAGTTAGTGAAATATGCAAAAATGGAACCCGAAGAATTTAATGCTTTTGTAGATGAAAGGCGCCAAAAACAACTAGACGATTTCTATGAGTTCCTAAGCAAGAATGATGAGTCGGACTTTTTCAAATCTATCATCGAAGCCAATATCAATTATAATTCATATGCCGATAAAGAAATTTATCCTTTTGCATATTTTGGGAATAACAAACTTATCCATGTCAAGGATTTACCAGAAGATTTTTATAGCCACAGGTCGGAAATAGACTATAATGCGCAACATCTCAGTCACTTTTTTGCCTACAATAGATTTTTATTCTCACACATAGATAATCTAGCCTTAAATTCTTACTATGAAAAGAATGCTTATCACAGTAAGTTTGACAGGCATAGTTTAGATTACAATAAATCTAAATTAGACTTAATTGATAGTGTAATAGAAAACGAAACCATTAAGAACAACTTACTTAAATACAAAGCCAGAGATTTTATCAGCCATAATCATACGCAACAGGAGGCTGAAGAAATTCTAAATTACTACCTCAGTAAAAGTACTAACGAAGACGACAAGTCTTACATGAAAGATTTGGTAGCTTCTTTAGAATTACTAAGGCAAGGTAATCCTTTACCAGATTTGGCGATAGTTAACTACAATAACACAGAGCACAATTTAAACGACATTATTTCTAGACCGAGCATTATTTATTTTTGGTCTTCTAATTCTAAAAAGCAATATAGAAATAGCCATTATGTCGTAAGTCAGCTTAAGAAAAAATTCACTGATGTAGATTTTAT
The DNA here is from genome assembly GCA_964524415.1 of uncultured Flavobacteriaceae bacterium. Lineage (GTDB taxonomy): Bacteria > Bacteroidota > Bacteroidia > Flavobacteriales > Flavobacteriaceae > Winogradskyella. The sequence continues at coordinate 27,405 of CAZGDG010000005.1, read as the reverse complement.
TTCTATAAACGTTAACGATAATGACGATAAGTACTGGAAGGATATAATTAACAACTACAACTTTCCAACTGAAAAGGAATTTAAATTTAAAGATTCCAAAAAGGCCTTAAAAACTCTTGCCGTTAATTATCTAAACAAAGCTATTATAGTAGATCGCAATGGCTTTATCCTTCACCCTAACGTTAACATTTTTAATTCTGAATTTGACAAAACCTTAGAGGAATTAATACGAAAAAAGCACCTTGTCTATTAAACAAAGTGCTTTAGTTCATACTACATTAAGAACGTTAATTTCCTTTTTTATAGTCTGCCAGAAATTTTTCAAGACCAATATCCGTTAATGGATGCTTCAATAGACCCATTATTGAGGTCAATGGTCCTGTCATAACATCGGCGCCCAATTTAGCACAATCTATAACATGCATAGTATGTCTAACAGATGCCGCTAAAATTTGAGTATCAAAGGCATAATTATCATAAATGTGTCTTATTTCGGCTATAAGGTTTAAACCATCGGTAGAAATATCATCCAAACGACCAATAAATGGCGAAACGTAAGTGGCGCCAGCCTTAGCCGCCAAAAGTGCCTGTCCGGGAGAGAAAACCAAAGTTACGTTAGTCTTAACACCCTTATCAGAAAAATATTTACAGGCCTTAACTCCATCTTTGATCATTGGTAACTTAATTACGATCTGGTCGTGTAATTCGGCAAGAGCTTCTCCTTCTCTTACCATACCATCAAAATCAGTAGAAATGACTTCAGCAGAAACATCACCATCTACAATATTGCAAATGTCTACGTAATGTTTCATAATATTGTCTGTACCAGTAATACCTTCCTTCGCCATTAAAGAAGGATTGGTCGTTACACCATCTAAGATGCCCATATCTTGAGCTTCCTTTATTTGCTCAAGGTTGGCTGTATCAATAAAAAATTTCATGAAAAATAAATTTGAATGCTGTTATTTTGATTACGCGAAAATACGACATCTGAGAGGCTTTATCTCAAATTTGTCATCAAAACATATTAACAAGCCACTAACACGTTTAATTTGGTTCTTCTACAATTATAGTATAGGTCTTACTTGCACTATAATCGCACAAAACAGTATTATCTTCTACAAATCCATTCCTAAATGGCCCGTCCACGTAAACATTAAGCGTAATTCTGTAGGTACCTGATTCCTCAGGAGTCCCTTCAATACTAATCGTTCTGTAGTTTACGAAATAGTCTAAACCAGCTGGCAAGGAATCGGTAAATTCAAAAAAATAGTCGTAATCGTCGTCCCGAGGTTCGTTATTTATTTCTGCGCGAATGTCTACATAGTAATACGATTCTGTATTAGCTATGGGAAATTGTTCATTAGAAAGTTCTGGCCTTCTATCTACTAAACACTCTAAAAAATCATTACAACCTAATAGTGTAAATGAGAAAAAAAGAAGTAAAATCTTGGACGCCTTCATACCTAACGGTTTTTTAGATATTACATCTCAAACACCGTACCAATTTGGAGTTATAATTTATAATGATTCATTAAAAGTTTTTCGTAAATACGGTCTGGCAATAGTCGTTTTAATACGATTGAAAACTTTTGCATAAAAGCGCCTACTTTGTAATGTAACTTAGGGCGGCTAGAATTTATGATTTTGTAAATAGCCTTAGCCATTTCTTCAGGGTCACTCCCTTCATCCACATGAGCATTCATTGTGTCTAGCGTTTGCCCATAGGTTTTTTTATACGGTGAACTTTCTAATAATGGAGCATGGTAACGCCCAGCGGCAATATTCGTAGCAAAATCCCCTGGAGCAACATTCACGACGTTAATGCCAAATGTCTTAACCTCCATACTTATGGCCTCGGTTATAATTTCCAAAGCGCCTTTACTTGCGCTGTACACACTTCGGTAAGGTAAACCCATATAACCGGCAATGGAGGTCACATTGATTATGAGTCCTGATTGTTGTTTGCGCATTATTGGAAGTACTTTTTTAATGACTTCGATAGGACCAAAAAAATTTGTTTGGAAATTTCGTTGTATTTCTTCCGTGGGTATTTCTTCCAAAGGGCCTGTAATCCCAGCTCCGGCATTATTGATTAACACATCGAGCCGTGTCTCTTTTTGCGTTAATGTTTCTATACAATCCAAAATGGATTTGGATTGCGTAACATCCAATTTTATAATAGGAAATAAGGAATTAGGATAATTCTCTGGTGTTCTGCTGGTCCCATAAACTGTATAGCCTTTCTGCAAAAGATATTCGCCAACAGATTTACCTATTCCTGAAGAACCACCAGTAATTAAGACAACTTTAGCCATACCTTGCATTTAGGGTTAAAAATACAGAAACTTATGATAAGGGCTTGGTACCATCTTTGTCTTTTATCTTAGGAAAGTTACAACATAAAAAAAGGCAAGCTACCTACATCACACCGCTACGACCGCGTACCTTTGCTGCGTTCCCGCCCTGGAGGATTAAGCAGGAGCTGGTTGTGTAGGACTTGCCGACTGCAAAGATACAACCTTTTAAGACTTTAACAACGATTTTTAAACTGAATTATATTTAATACCTTGCTCAAAAAATTGACAGAAACTCATGAAGTTTTTCAAACTATTAATCGTCAGCATTTTATTAATTAATTTCAATAGCTGTGGTGATTCAAACGCCAAAAAGGCATCACCATTCGCCTTAAAAATTAATGAAGAATCTTTGCAATTAGGAGATACTCTTGCGCTATCAATCGACAATCCAAAACAAATGGATATCGCAGAAATCGTTTATAAAATTGATAATATCATTATAGATGCCAATCAACCCTTAATTGACATGAAATTAGGCGCAAAAACCGTAACTGCTGAAATCACTTATGGCGAAGAGACCGATACCATTTCAAAATCCATAAAAATTTACAATAATAAAATTCCTGACATATATAGTTATGAAATTGTAAATACCTACCCACATGACATTACCTCCTATACCCAAGGCTTGGAATTCTACAACGGAGAATTATTTGAAAGTACGGGTCAGAGAGGTGAATCTAAATTGAGGAAAGTTGATTTTGAAACAGGCGAAGTACTCCAAAATGTAGATTTGAGCCCTAAGTTTTTCGGCGAAGGATTAACGATCCTAAACGATCAAATATATCAATTGACGTGGCAAGCTAAAATGGGATTTATTTACAACGCCACTACTTTTGAAAGAACTGGCTCTTTTAAATATGGTCAAAGTAAAGAAGGATGGGGTCTATGTAACGATGGTTCCCTACTCTATAAAAGTGATGGCACAGAAAAAATATGGATTCTCGACCCACAAAATATGACTGAAGTTGGCCATTTAGAGGTCTATACGGAAAAAGGTAAAATACCAAGTCTTAATGAACTCGAATGGATAGATGGAAAACTATTTGCCAACATATACCAACGAAATGGTGTGGTTATTATTGATCCAAATACAGGAGGGGTCGAAGGTGTGATAGATTTTAAGCCGCTACGCAACCTTGTAAAGCAACACGATAGATTAGATGTGTTAAATGGTATTGCCTACAATCCTGAAAGGCAGACTATATTTGTTACTGGAAAGAATTGGGACAAGTTGTTCGAAGTAAGGATTAAAAAGAAATAAGTTTTTGGAAGTATTTGAAAAAACAATCATTGTTGACCAAAAGGACTTAGACGAATTAAACCATGTAAACAATGTCAAGTATGTGCAATGGGTTCAGGATATCGCGGAAGCACACTGGTTGAAAAAGGCCTCAAAAGACATTTTAGACACCTACTTTTGGGTAATGATAGCTCATAACTTAGAGTATAAATCGCCTTCGTTTTTAGATGATGAAATTGTTATTAAGACTTATGTCACCGAATCGGAAGGTGTGACCTCTACTCGTCATGTTGAATTTTTTAACACTACCACCAATAAACTTGTAGTGAAATCCGTGACCAAATGGTGTTTAATAGATGCAGCATCGCAAAAACCAACCCGAATTACCCAAGAGCTCAAAGCGCTCTTCGATTAATAAATTGGTTAAAATTTTTGTAATTGAGCTAGGCAATAGCAAATATTGGTTTTCTTTATACAAAAGTCTAAAGCTATAGTGCTTAAACAGCTAACTTTAATACTGCTAATTTTCCTGCCATCAATACTTTTAGCACAAAGTGTAAAAGGAGTTGTTTATGACAGTACCGCAACCGTCAAAGGAGTTAAGATATTCAATAAAACCCAAAATAGCATTACAGTCTCAGATGACAGTGGTGAATTTACGATCCTTGCTAAAATTGGCGATACCTTGGCCTTTGAGTCTTTATTTCACCATCCAAAAGTAGAAGTCGTAAAGCCATATCACTTTGAAGGCACTACGGTTATTGAACTGAAAAAGGTCATTAATGCACTCGACGAAGTTGAAGTTTTATCTAACCCTAAACAGCCTGTTTTTAATGAAGAAACCTTTAGTCTAGAGCTCAAAAACCTTATCGAAGAAGACATAAAGCGTAATCCAGAGCTATATGCTCCTCAAAATAACAATCAAGGCGTAGATTTTGTTTATTTATTCAGAAAGCTATATGACCTCCTTAAACGGAAGAAAATCAAAGGCAATATTCCTGAACCCATAACCTATGAGAAGATGGATTCTATATTTTCAAATAGTACGCTTTTCAATAAAAGGTTACTAAGCGAGAACTTGGGCATCCCAGAAAATCGCCATAAACTATTTCTGGAGTTCTGCGCGGCAAAACAAATTAGGCCCGAACTACTTAGGCCCGAAGCAAAAATGGCATTGCTCGAGGAGCTTGTCCTAAATAGCCAATTGTTTTTAATTCTTTTAGAGGAATATGGTCAAGAAACATTTGAAAAGAATTAATTTCTCCTAAAGACAATAAGCGTAACCATCAAAAAGTTATATTTTTAGGCCAAGTATTTTAAGGTTATCCAATGAAGCGCATTCTGTATTTCTGTATTAGTTTAATCATTCTGTTGTTTTGGAGTTCTTGCAGAAAGGATTTCGAATTTTCACCAAGTACTGGTAACCTTGAATTCCAGAGAGACACCGTTTACTTAGACACGGTATTTACAAACATAGGATCTAGCACCTATAATCTTAAGGTTTATAACCGAAGTGATGATGACATTGTTATACCTTCCATTCGCTTAGAAAATGGTATCAATTCGTTTTACAGATTAAATGTTGATGGCAGCACAGGTCTAGAAGGTGCGCAAGAGGGAAAGGTTTTTGAAAATGTAGAAGTTCTTGCCAATGACAGTTTATTCATATTTATAGAGACTACGATTGATATTGAAAGTTTGTCCAATACGAGCAATCAATTTCTTTACACCGATCGTATCCTCTTTGATTCTGGAAATAATGAACAAGATGTCGACCTAGTGACCTTGGTGAAAGATGCCGTTTTCATTTTCCCAAGTAGAGATGATAATACTGGAGTAATTGAAACCTTGACCTTTGATGTCGATGGAGATGGCACGCCAGACGAGACTACCCTTCAAGGTCGGTTTTTGGAAAATTCCGAACTAACCTTCACTAACGAAAAACCTTATGTTATCTATGGTTATGCTGCCATTGGAAACGGACAAACGCTCACGATGGAAGCTGGAACTCGAGTACATTTTCATGCCAATTCTGGCATTCTCGTGACCGAAGGTGGAAGCCTAAATATAGATGGCGCTTTAAGCACAGACCCTGAACTTATGGAAAACGAGGTTATTCTAGAAGGCGATCGTTTAGAACCTATTTTTTCAGACGTACCTGGTCAATGGGGCACTATTTGGTTGTTTAATGGCAGTACCAACAATACCATAAATTACGCTACAATTAAAAATGCGACTATTGGTATTTTGGCTGAAGGCAATCAAGAGGCGGTAAACAATAAACTAACCATTGCCAATTCACAAATCTATAACTCAAGCAGTTTTGGCTTATTGGGAAGGGCAACCTCGATTAATGCTGAAAATATTGTGGTTAATAATTCTGGCCAGTCGTCCGTAGCTGCTACTTTTGGCGGCAGGTATAACTTTACGCACTGTACCATTGCCAACTATTGGAACAACAGTTTTAGACAGTTCCCAGCATTACTCGTAAACGACTTTATTGTTGATGAAGACAACAATGTCTTTACGAATCCCTTGGAAGAAGCTAATTTCACAAACTGCATTATTTATGGCAACGATAATCCTGAATTTATTCTAGACGACCAGGGTGACGATTTCAATTTTAATTTCACCAATTGTCTACTTCGCTTTGACAACGATAATATTGAAGGGACTGGAAATTACCAATTCAATGATATCCAGCGCTATCAGTCTAACATTTTCAACCAGGACCCAGATTTTGAAGATGGCTTTGAAAACCTATTACGTATCGGCTCGAATTCCGCAGCTAACGGTTCGGCCCTACCCTTAAATCCGGGTGGAACTGATATTTTGGGATTGCAAAGAGATCCAATAAGTCCAGATATTGGCGCTTATGAAAGCACTGTTTTTGATGAAGATTAGTTCGAACTTTTTTAACCACTAAGCACCGAAAACTAAAAAAGAAACATAAAAAAGCCTTTCAAAAGTGTTGAAAGGCTTTTTTATTTTATATCAATTCAATACTAAGATTGGAACAGCGGTCTTCCAGACATTAAGTCATTTACCTTTTCAGCAATACCTTCTAAAACCGTATCGTTCTCGTAGTTTAATATAACTTCGTCAATTAAATCAACTACATAAGCCATATCATCTTCCTTTAAACCTCTGGTAGTAATAGCAGGTGTACCAACCCTTATTCCAGAAGTTACAAATGGAGATTCCGTATCAAAAGGCACCATATTTTTGTTTACGGTTATATCTGCTTTGCCCAAGGCTTCCTCAGCCGCTTTTCCGGTAATATTTTTGTTTCTTAAATCGATAAGCATCATGTGGTTATCAGTACCGCCAGAAATCAAATGGTAATCCTTGGCGACAAAAGCTTTAGCCATGGCGTCCGCATTTTTCTTCACTTGAAGCATATAGTGTAAAAACTCGTCTGTTAAGGCCTCACCAAATGCAATAGCTTTGGCCGCTATAACATGCTCTAAGGGTCCACCTTGATTGCCTGGAAAAACACCAGAGTCCAAAAGTCCAGACATCTTACGCAATTTTCCACTTTTAAAGGTGATACCAAAAGGATTGTCTATATTTTCTCCCATCATAATCATACCTCCTCTTGGCCCTCGCAACGTCTTATGCGTCGTGGTAGTAACTACATGGCAATGTGGCATTGGATCGTTTAAAATGCCTTTAGCAATAAGTCCTGACGGATGGGAAATATCCGCCAATAAAATAGCTCCAACATTATCCGCCACTTCCCTAAATTTTGCAAAATCAATATCTCGAGAATAAGCAGAAGCTCCAGCGATTATCAAGTTTGGTTTTTCTTTTTCGGCCACATCGGAAAGCATATCATAATCAATATAACCTGTATCTTTCTTTACACCATAAAATGTTGGTCTATACAAACGACCTGAAAAGTTAACAGGAGAACCATGTGTTAAGTGTCCTCCATGCGCTAAATCAAACCCTAAAATAGTATCGCCAGGTTTTAAACAAGTATGGAAAACTGCCGTGTTAGCCTGACTACCAGAATGTGGTTGCACGTTGGCATAAGCAGCTCCAAACAAGGTTTTGGCACGTTCAATAGCAATATTCTCAACTTCATCTACTACTTCACAACCACCATAATAGCGCTTGCCAGGATAACCTTCGGCATACTTGTTGGTTAATACAGAACCTGTGGCTTCCATAACTTGGTCACTCACAAAATTCTCTGAAGCAATAAGCTCAATACCGTTGGTTTGGCGTTCTCTTTCGGCCTGAATCAATTCAAAAATCTGTTCGTCGCGTTGCATATTTTTGCTCTAGTGTTAAATGAAAATCAAAAATACGAATTACATTAGTTTTACTATTAAAATTTATGTAGGTTTGAATAGAAATTAATAACAATTAATCAACATATATCCTATGCCATTATTTGCAAATGACCCGAATCGCAGTTCTTGGTTATACGTCAATAAAAATTCAGATTTCCCTATACAGAACATCCCTTTTGGTGTCTTTCTTACAAAGGATGATATCATAACCATTGGAACTCGAATTGGAGATACAGCTATTGATTTAGGAGCGCTACACCAGCTTGGCTATTTTGATGGCATCCCTTTAACTGATGACATCTTTTTACAAGATACGCTCAACGATTTCATTGCAGATGGCCGTAAAACTTGGCGATTGGTTAGAAACCGGATTGCCGAGATTTTTGATGCAGATAATCCTGAATTAAAAAATAATACGGCGCACAAGGAAAGAATTTTATTCCGGTTGGATGAAATAGAAATGAAGCTGCCGATCTATATTGGCGACTATACAGATTTCTACGCTAGTAAAGAGCATGCTACAAATGTTGGAACCATGTTCCGTGGTGCCGAAAATGCATTGATGCCCAATTGGCTGCATATGCCCATTGGATATCATGGTCGCAGTTCTTCCATTATAACTACGCATACACCAATTCACAGGCCTCAAGGCCAAACCTTACCAGAAGGTGCCGACAAGCCTGTATTTGGTCCGTCTAAACTGGTAGATTTTGAATTGGAAATGGCTTTTATAACCACAGACGCCAATGATTTGGGCGAACCTATACCAATAGAGGAAGCTGAAGAGTACATTTTTGGTTTAGTATTATTCAATGATTGGTCTGCAAGGGATATCCAAAAGTGGGAATACGTGCCTTTGGGACCTTTCTTAGGTAAAAGTTTTGCGTCAGCCATGTCACCATGGATTGTAACTCTTGATGCTCTTGAACCTTTTAGAGTTGATGGCCCTAAACAAGACCCAAAGCCACTTCCATATCTTAAAACGAAAGGCAAGCATAGCTTTGACATTCAATTAGAGGTAGGTATACAGCCAAAAGGTTCTAAAGAAACCACAGTTTGCCGCTCTAATTTTAAATATATGTATTGGAGTATGGCTCAGCAATTAGCCCATCATACGGTTAATGGTTGCCCTGTAAATGCTGGTGACATGATGGGAAGCGGAACCATTTCAGGACCAACTGAAGATTCATATGGATCTATGTTAGAACTGACCTGGAAAGGCACGAAGCCATTAAAAATGAAAGATGGGACTGAACGCAAATTCATCAATGATTACGATACTGTTGTGATGCGTGCCCATTGTGAAAACGATGACGTCCGGATTGGATTTGGACAGGTTAAAACACAATTGCTGCCAGTCTTTAATCCAAAAAAGAACAAATAAATAGAAGTTTAAAAAGGAGAAGGCACTTTAAAAGTGACCTTCTTCTTTTTTACAGGATGCTCAAATGAAATTTTTTCGGCATGTAAATGTAATCGCTCCCCTTTTACACCGTATAAATCGTCTCCCAAAATCGGAGTATTAAGCCCTAAATTGTGGGCCGCATGAACCCTCAATTGATGAGTTCTCCCTGTTAGAGGGTAAAAATGGATACGTGTTTTTCCATTTTCTATTCCTACAACCTCATATTTTGTTTGTGCCTGTTTCCCGTAATCATAGCAAACGAGTTGTGTTGGTCTATTGTCCAAATCTACACGTAAGGGCAAATCAATAAGTCCTTCATTTAAAGGAATCTCTCCATCTAAAAGTGCAACATAACGTTTGTGTACCGTTCTATTCATAAATTGCTTTTGAAGGTTCTTGTGTGTCTTCTCATTTTTAGCGGCAATTAAAAGCCCAGATGTAGACATATCCAAACGGTGCACTAAAATTGGCCCCTTAACTTCGGGCAAATAGGCTTTGAGACTTGTCAGTACCGAATCCTGAATAGTTTTGCCTGGCACGGATAGTACCTCGGATGGTTTATTCACTACCAAGATAAAATTATCTTCATAAATAATATCTAGTTTAACTTTTTTTGAATTATGCTGAGAAATAGGGTTTTTCTCAACATCCAAACCAAGCATCATGTGGCCTAAAATAGGTTCACACTTACTCCTGCAAGCAGGATAAAATTGTTTATGCTTCCGCACTTGGGATTTTGGAGCTGCGCCCCACCAAAATTCTGCCAACGCTAAGGGATTTAAATTATGCTCATAAGCAAATTGGATCAACTTAGGTGCCGCACACTCTCCAGCTGCTGCAGGAGGTTGGGTTTCAAAGATATCCAGTAAGTCTTTGCGCTGGCCATTTGCATTTAAAAAAGAGTAGCTTTGATGTAATTGCCGTTGTAATGTTGCTGAAAGTTCCTTTCGTTTCGTCTTAAGAAAATTAATTCGCTTCACAATAGTTTGCAACTGCTCTTGAGCCTCAGCTATACGTTCCTTCCACTTGGATTTTAGATGTTTTAATTGATAGTGGAGTGAAATGCTTTCTTTATCCAGGGCTTTTTCAAAAACTTCAAGCTCATCTTTACTTAATGTTAATCTAGCTTGAACTCGCTTTTCATTGCGAGACCTCTTTAAATCTTTCAAATTAGCTTTAAAAGCCCTAAATTCTTCTGCTGATTTTAAACTAAGCTCACTCACTAGATTTTTAGCCTCCAAATACTCCTTTGAAGTTTCCAATACCTCTATTTTAGCATTAATCTTATTTAGTTTTTCTTCACCTATTTTATAGAATCCCGATGGATTGAGCGTATCAAAAATCGGAGGAACAAAGCCATCTATGAAGTTCTGTTCGGCAAGTTTTCCAGAAAAAGCTACCAAATAGCCAACCGTGCCATCTGGAGCTTTGATGAGCATGACACCAAACATTTTACCTATAATCAGGCCTTTAGCCCCTTCAATCAACCCAAAATTATGGTCAAAGTCTTGCTGAGTCTCAAGATACTCTTGCACTTCTTGTGCAGCCCTTAAACAGAGAGGGTGAGGCGTGTAATAAAATGGAAACGTAAATTGTTTGGGCAGGTCTAAGCCACTGGTCTCTAATGGGTGGAAAATCTTATTTTTTGGGTTGAACATACTCGTCTCTAAACAATGACAAAAAAACAAAAACTAATTTTTAGCCTCCGTTTAAATGAGCATGCAACTGGTTATGAAATTCATTCAGTGGCGCGGTTAAATCTATGAGGTATCGTTTGTACTTTCTAATCACCTTACCTCTTCTGTAGAACATAGCTCCAGTATTTAAATTGAAATTCTTCCAGCCCATATCGTATTTGCTATTGAGTTTTAATTCGATCTTTGTTGGTTTAAAGACGTAGCTTCCGTCCTGAAAATTAAGTGTTACGTGATATCTTGCGTTATAGTATTGCTTGTCCATATTCACAGCGTTACCTTTGATGAAAGTGAAATTAATGGCCTGTGAATCAGATTTATCTTCAATGGATAGATTATAGGATTCATTTTTATCTTCAAGCCATGCTATGGTTTTACTGTACAATTCTTGTTTTGAATATTGCTCAAATGTTGTTGTCATGGACTTAGGACTAAGTCCAAGGTCGTTAATTACAAATTGTTCTTGACCAGTAAGAAGGCTTATTGAAAAAGCCCAAGAAAAGAAAATTAATTGAACTTGCCGTACTTTTAGCTTTAAATCAAACATACTTTTCCAAATTTACCTCATTTATAGCACCATGAGATGTATGAGCTACCACGATGCCATTCTTAATAATCAATAATTGTGGTGACTGGTGCATCACTTGGAACCTGTACCCTACTTCATTGGAAACCTCCCTATAACCCAGCAAATCCAAATAGTACAAATCGGCATTAAGGTTTTCATCATAATTCGCTATAAACTGATTTAAGACCATTCTACTAATACCACAACGTGTAGAATGTTTAAAAATAAACTGTGTTTTGGTCTTGGAACGCTCTTCAATTTCAGTAAGCTGATCCATCCTTGTCAAAGGCTGCCATGGCAAAACCTTTTCATCCCTGGATTCTGACGATTTTTGAAATATTTTATTGAATAATCCCATAACTTAAGTATTCATCTTAAATATAATCTTACAACATACTAACAAACAGACAAAACGTCACTTATTTTTGATTAAAAACAGACATTTTGTCGTTAAATTCTTACCGATTAAAAATGGTAAGATTGTTGACTAAAGATAAACAAACACAACAACAATTAATTACAAAAAAGACGATGAATTTTAATAATTATACCATTAAATCACAAGAAGCTATAAGCCGCGCACAGCAGTTGGCTCAGGGCTTTGGGCATCAACAAATAGAAAACGAACATATTGTTAAAGCTCTATTTGAGGTTGATGAGAATGTTTTACCCTTCCTTCTAAAAAAACTTAATGTAAACGTTAGTTTATTGCAGCAGGTCCTAGATAAGGAATTGGAAAGTTTTGCCAAGGTTTCGGGTGGCGAGATTATGCTCTCCAGAGAAGCGAATAAGGCACTTAATGAAGCATCAATCATTGCAAAGAAAATGAATGATGACTTTGTTTCTATCGAGCACTTAATATTAGGCATTTTTAAATCCAAAAGTAAAGTTGCTCAGATTTTAAAAGACCAAGGGGTAACGGAAAAAGTATTGGAAGCAGCCATTGCAGAACTTCGTAAAGGTGACAGGGTAACTTCGCAAAGTCAAGAAGAAACCTATAACGCCTTAGGTAAATACGCCAAAAATCTCAATCAGCTCGCTAAAGAGGGTAAATTGGACCCAGTAATAGGCAGGGATGAGGAGATTAGACGCATACTTCAAATCTTGTCGCGTCGTACCAAAAACAACCCTATTTTAGTAGGTGAGCCAGGTACAGGTAAAACGGCAATTGCAGAAGGTTTGGCGCACCGTATCATCGATGGTGATGTGCCAGAGAACCTTAAGAACAAACAAATCTTCGCCCTGGATATGGGAGCACTTATTGCTGGTGCCAAATATAAGGGTGAATTTGAGGAACGTTTGAAAGCAGTGATTAAGGAAGTAACATCGAGCGCTGGTGATATTGTTTTGTTTATTGATGAAATTCACACTCTTGTAGGTGCTGGTGGTGGACAAGGCGCTATGGATGCAGCTAATATTTTAAAACCAGCTTTAGCTCGCGGTGAATTAAGAGCCATAGGTGCAACCACCTTAGATGAATATCAAAAATATTTCGAACAAGATAAAGCCTTGGAACGTCGTTTCCAGAAGGTAACGGTCAATGAACCAGATACTGAAAGTGCGATTTCCATCCTTCGTGGAATAAAGGAAAAATACGAAACACACCACAAGGTGCGCATTAAGGATGAGGCTATTATAGGCGCTGTTGAATTATCCAATCGCTATATCACCAACCGTTTCTTACCAGATAAGGCTATTGACCTCATGGACGAAGCAGCTTCTAAACTGCGCATGGAAATCAACTCCAAACCAGAGGAATTAGATGTCTTGGATAGAAAAATAATGCAATTAGAAATTGAGCACGAGGCTCTTAAACGCGAAAAAGATGAAACTAAACTAAAATCCCTCAAAGCGGAATTAGCCAATCTGAAGGAAGAGCGCAATGAGCTAAACGCAAAATGGAAAAGCGAAAAGGAACTGGTTGAAAATGTTCAAAACATCAAACAAGAAATTGAGAATTTCAAGCTTGAAGCGGAACGTGCCGAACGCGAAGGCGACTACGGAAAAGTAGCCGAAATCCGTTACGGAAAAATAAAAGAGGCCACAGAAAAGCTAGAGAAATTCCAAAAGCAATTGGCAGAGCAGCAGGAAACAGCCCTAATTAAAGAGGAAGTTACCTATGAAGACATTGCAGATGTCGTAGCCAAATGGACTGGTATACCTGTTACAAAAATGATTCAAAGTGAACGTGAAAAATTACTGAAGCTTGAGGATGAATTGCACAAGCGTGTTGTTGGACAAGATGAAGCAATAGAAGCTGTAAGCGATGCCGTGAGACGATCAAGAGCTGGTTTGCAGAACCCACAAAAACCAATCGGTACTTTCCTATTCCTTGGTACTACTGGTGTAGGTAAAACTGAATTGGCAAAGGCTTTGGCAGAATACCTCTTTGATGACGAAAATGCCCTGACAAGAATTGACATGAGCGAGTACCAAGAGCGCCATGCCGTTAGTAGATTGGTTGGTGCGCCACCAGGATACGTCGGTTATGATGAAGGTGGTCAGTTAACAGAAGCTGTAAGACGCAAGCCTTATTCCGTTGTACTTTTAGATGAAATTGAAAAAGCACATCCAGATACCTTTAATATTTTGTTGCAAGTATTAGATGAAGGCCGATTAACAGACAATAAAGGTCGTGTTGCCGATTTCAAGAACACTATAATAATAATGACTTCAAATATGGGAAGCCATATTATTCAAGAACGATTTGAAGCGACGAAAGATATAGATTCAGCCCTTGAAAGCGCTAGAATTGAAGTCCTTGGTTTACTTAAAAAAACTATCAGGCCAGAGTTTCTGAATAGAATTGATGACACTATAATGTTTACGCCTCTCACTAAGGAAAATATTTTGGAAATCGTAAATCTTCAATTGAAGAACGTTACTAAAATGATAGCCGATCAAGGAATTACCTTCGATGCCACACCAGAAGCCAAGGCTTATTTGGCAGAAAAAGGTTATAATCCAGAATATGGTGCAAGACCTGTGAAACGTGTTATCCAAAAAGAAGTTTTAAACCAATTAAGTAAAGAAATACTTTCCGGAAGGGTTACTACAGACAGCATTATACTTTTAGATGCCTTTGATGACAAGTTGGTCTTTAGAAATCAAAGTGACCTTGTAGTGGAGGAATTATAATTTTGAATTATAATGTAACAAAAGAGCTGTAAATCAGTCTTTATATTGATTGGTTGGTTAAAGGCAACACTAGAACGTTTCGAAAAGCTATCGATTCAGAACAGTGTTGCTTTTTTTTGTAACAAACTGAACACTTAGAATACTTATAGTTTAAAAATTAATCGAAATCATGAAAAATTTAACTTTGATTTTTATCCTGTTCGTATTCGCATTTGTTGGCTTAAATGCGCAATCCCTTGAGAATTCCACACTTTGGAAGATTGAAGGCAATGGCCTAGAGCAACCTTCTTATCTTTTCGGCACCATTCACATTACTTGCGATGCTACCTTAGAAGATGATGTCAAAAAAGCCTTAGACGCCACAAGCCAGATTGTTTTGGAATTAGACATGGACGACCCAAATCTTCAGATGCAAATGATGCAACGCATGAACATGAAAGACAACAAAACACTAAAGGACTTGGTTAGTGAAGAAGAGTATTTGGCCATAGACTCTTTGTTCATAAAAAATATGGGCATGTCAGTGAAAATGTTGCAAAATGCAAAACCCTTTTTCCTAACCGCAACCTTGTATCCCAAACTTATAGACTGTCCTATGCAATCTTTTGAAGCAGAACTTGTCAAAGTGGCAAAAGAACAAAATGAAGATATTAAAGGCCTAGAAACCATTGACGAGCAAATGCAACTTTTTGATGAAATTCCTTACGAAGTACAAGTAAAGGACCTTATACGATCGGCAAAAGATAATTTATCTTATGACAAAGCCGTATTTGCAAAGATGCTCGAGGTTTACGATGAGGAGAATATCTCAGCAATGATTGAAATGATGAATGATGATAATTACTCGGCCATTGCAGATTATCAAGATAAATTGTTGGACAATCGTAATAAAAATTGGATTCCAAAAATTAAAGCCTACGCTAAAGAACAGCCCACTTTTTTTGGTGTTGGCGCTGGACATTTAGCCGGAGAGAATGGCGTAATTAACTTACTCAGAAAGTCTGGGTATAAAGTATCGGCAGTACTCGATTAAATTTTAACACTCACTTTAGTTAAAAGCCCATAAAATGGGCTTTTTTTCATATTCATTTTCAATAAGTTAAAATTTAAAATCCCAGTTTTCGATGAAATGCACTCTAAATTTGAGATTTTAATATGCATTTTAACGAAGAAATCATTAAGTTTGTCGAGCTATTTAATTCCAACATTACTTAAGACTAAGGTTATCTTGTCTAGTATTCCCTCAATTTATATGTGGGTTACTATAGCGACATATTGTTGAATTTGTTTTTAATTTTTTAAATGGAATTAAATAGATATATAGATCATACTTTATTAAGCCCAACGGCGACAGAAGCAGATATTCTAAAACTCTGTGATGAGGCTTTAAAATTCAATTTTTATTCGGTTTGTGTTAATAGCTGTTATGTGCCTATAGCAAAACAAGCTCTTGGTCACTCCAAAGTAAAGGTGTGTACCGTAGTTGGCTTTCCTCTGGGAGCCATGTCTACAGAGGCCAAGGTTTTTGAAGCTAAAAAAGCCATTGAGCAGGGCGCATCTGAAATAGACATGGTAATGAATATTGGCTGGTTAAAAAGCAATAATCACGTAGCGGTCTTAAAAGATATTGCCGATGTTAAACGTGCCATAGGTTTAATTCCCTTGAAAGTAATTTTAGAAATAAGCGAGCTTTCTAAAAACGAAATTGTAAAGGCCTGCGAGATAAGTATTGATGCAAAAGCCGATTTTGTAAAAACTTCAACAGGTTTTTCTAAGAGTGGAGCGACACTCACTGCGGTTAAAATAATGAAAAAGACCGTTAAAGACCAGTTGAAAATAAAAGCTTCCGGAGGTATTCGTGATGCTGAAACAGCCTTAAAATACATAGATATAGGCGTACATCGCATAGGAGCTTCAGCAGGAGTAGCCATGATGACAGATCAAATCTCACACTCCTCTTATTAAAATGCTTTTTTGATTACCTTTACGGCATGAGTGTACACATTGGTGCCCAAAAGGGCGATATAGCAGAGACTATTTTACTTCCTGGTGATCCTTTAAGGGCCAAATGGATTGCAGAAACGTTTTTTGAAAAACCAAAATGCTTCAATGAAGTTAGAGGTATGTACGGTTATACGGGAACCTTTAAAGGCAAAAAGGTGTCCGCCATGGGTACCGGAATGGGTATACCTAGTATATCAATCTATGCTAATGAACTCATCAAAGAATTTGGAGTAAAGAATCTAATTCGCGTTGGAAGTGCCGGATCTTATCAAAAGGACATTAAAATCCGTGATGTGGTATTAGCCATGGCGGCCTCTTCAACCTCTGGAGTTAACGAATTACGATTTGGTGGTGCTGATTATGCACCTACAGCAGATTTTGGTCTTTTTATGAAAGCCATCGAGGCAGCCAAGGCAAAAAATATACCTATAAAAGCAGGAAACGTATTATCTTCTGACGAGTTTTATGAAGACGACATTGAGTCGTACAAAAAATGGTCAAAATTCAGAGTACTGTGCGTTGAGATGGAGGCAGCGGGCTTGTATACGGTAGCAGCAAAACACAACGTTAATGCTTTGGCTATTTTAACAATTTCCGATTCCCTTGTAACTGGAGAACGGACTACAAGTAAAGAACGCGAAACCACCTTTAGGAGCATGATAGAAATCGCACTTGAGCTAGCATAAACTTTTATTTAACACTTCTTTTCAATCAAATCATATTTAGTAATTTAAATTTGGATTAAAAGTAATCATCCATGAAGTACTTCATTTGTTTCATAGTCCTTGGCACGCTGCTAACGGCACAATCACAAAATCTCTCGGACAAAGCCCAAATAGAGCAAGTACTCAACCATTATATAGATGGTTTTTACAAAGGTGACTCCTCAGCTTTAAAAAAAGCCCTAAAACCAAGATTGTACAAGTTTGGATACCTAAAAAACAAAGAAACAGGGAATTACGAGTACTATGCCAAAATGAATTACAACGATGCTTTGGCCTTTGTACAAAAAATGAAAGATGAAGGTCGATCCAGAGACGAAAATGAAATACGGGAGGTAGAAGTTTTAGATATTTCAAATCATATTGCCACAGGAAAAGTAACGGCTGTTTGGGGTGTGGACTATATGACATTATCCAAAGACAATGGCCAATGGAAAATAGAACAGGTTATTTGGGAAGGGCCTTATGAAGAATCCTTAACTCAAAAACCCACGACCTATTACCTCATAAGACATGCCGAAAAGGATTTAAGCGACATGTCCAATCAAAATCCGCATCTTACTGGCACAGGAATGCAAAGAGCTCAAAACTGGGCCAAAATTTTAAAAAACATTCATTTTGACGCCATATATTCCACTAATTACCACAGAACATTAGAAACCGCTGAGCCTATTGCCAAAGCTTTAAATCTTGATATAACCCTTTACAGTCCAAAAGATTTGAAGTTAAATCCATTTATGAGGGAAACCAATGGGCAAACGGTTCTAATTGTGGGCCATAGCAATACAACACCAATGCTTAGCAACGCCCTGATAAAAGAGAATAAGTATAACCAAATACCCGAGACTACCTACGGCAATTTATATATCGTTAATCTAAATAAAACTGGAGCAAACGCCACGTTATTATCCTTAGAATAAAGTCACTGAAATATTTTTGAGCTCAATTATAGACACCAAATCTAGCTCGTCATTCTTAAAGGCGATATCAAGGTTTAGCAGAGACGTATCATCCAATTTAGGTTTATAATTCCTGTAATTCGCAAATCGTAATCCCTTTAGATATTTTATGTCGTAAGCCTCTCTAAATCGCAGTCCCTTGCCATCCGGTTCATTATAGGAATAGGCGAGATAATCCATTTCAAAATTATTTATGTTAATCCAATATATAAACACATCTTCATGATCCTCTCCTCCTCCATTTTCATCAAAAGTTACCTTAATTTTATAATACAACTTGTCTTTGATGGCCTCTTCTCCGACTAATGTTTTATTAACGGCCTCGTCGTTTAGGCCATAAGGCAATACTGAAAAATAATGTACGGAATTAACAGATGCCGCATATAAAGTGGCTAGTGAGTCTGGTACAATAATTTGATTTCCATTGACATACCTTTTAAACACTTCATTACTTAGTACGTCTCTAATCGAATCTTGGAGGTCATTTTTAAAAAAACGCTCCAAACGAAATAACCCGTTGTTTCTAATGGCGCTATAAGAGATATCCCTAAAATCGAAATGAATTTCCGAATTGGAAAAAGCATTTCCTCCAGATACCTCAATGGCTTTGTTCACAATCTCTTCAGCAGATAAGAGGTTGTCATTTCTTGATGTGCTTTCATTCTTGCAACTGAACAAGGTCAGACTTAAAATGACTAAAAACATTAATCTCATAAATATGGCTAATCTTAGTATTGAATTAAAACGTAAAATTAGGGAAATGATAGCAACAATCTTGTGAGGTCCTTCTTCTTACTTCAACCTTACTTGCTTATCTTTGTGCTGTATGCAGAAAAAAGTGAACATACTAAATAGAAAGGCAAAATTTCAATATGAAATATTGGATAAATATCTTGCCGGAATCGTACTTACTGGTACCGAAATTAAATCCCTTAGAGCCAGTAAGGCCTCTATTGCCGAGAGCTTTTGTGAGTTTAACGATAATGGAGAGCTGTTTGTCATCAACATGACAATTGAAGAGTATGCCTTTGGAAATTACTACAACCACAAACCCAAAGCTGAGCGTAAATTATTACTCAACAAACGAGAACTAAAGAAACTAGAAAAGGAAGTGAATATTAAGGGGAATGCCATAATTCCGCTACGACTATTCATTAATGATAGAGGCTTAGCAAAGCTAGAAATAGCCTTGGCAAAAGGTAAAAAGCTTTACGACAAAAGAGATACTATTAGAGATAGGGACAATAAGCGCAAACTAGATCGAATCAAAAAAATCTATCGGTAAATAAATGATACTTCTATCAATCGTTATTAGATAGTATTTACCTGTGATTAATGCGTTATGGCATGAAGGCAAAGTAGAATAATTTAAATGAAATTACCATTACTCTTTTTTAAACTATTATGCCTACTCGCACTATTTTTATGGAGCACTTCGCTTAGTGGACAAATTACAGGTACTGTTACCAATAACAATGCTGAACCTCTCCCTTTTGTAAATATACTCCTAGAAAACACCTATAAAGGAACAACCACAAATGATGAAGGCTATTATGAGCTAGACATCAACACTGCCGGCACCTACTCTATTGTTTTTACTTACCTCGGCTTTAAAACAGTAAAAAAAACAGTAGCCATTGAAAAATTTCCGTATCAATTAAATGTTACTCTAAATGAGGAAAGCGTTTCGTTGGAAGAGGTTTTTGTAAATTCAGAAGAAAATCCTGCCAATGCCATAATGAGGCAAACCATTGCAAAACGAAAAGAGAATCTTGAAAAAATAGATAATTACAAAGCCGATTTCTACTCTAGAGGGCTTATCCGAATAAAAAATGCACCGGAGAAAATCCTTGGACAAGACGTTGGTGACTTAGGTGGAGGTCTAGATTCCACAAGAAGCGGAATAATTTACCTATCAGAAACCATTTCCAAAATTAAATACTTAGGACCAAATAGACTTAAGGAAAAAATAACAGCGTCTAAGGTCAGTGGCGATGATAACGGATTTAGTTTTAACAACGCTATCGACGTTGATTATAATTTTTATAATAATACCGTAGAATTTGGCAATGACATCGTATCACCAATTGCCAACAATGCCTTTACTTACTATAGGTATCAACTGGATGGTATATTTATTGATGACCGCGGCAACCTCATAAACAAGATAAGAGTGACACCCAAGCGGGAAAATGACCCAGTATTTTCGGGACTCATTTATATCGTTGAAGACCAATGGACGATTTATGCTTTGGAATTGGATATAACAGGAACTCAGGCAAGAATACCACCTGCCGATTTAATTTCTTTAAAACAAAGTTTCTCCTATTCCGAAATAGATGACCTTTGGGTATTGCGGTCACAAAGTATTGATTTCGAATACGCCTTTTTAGGAATTGAAGGCGATGGAAGATTCACTGCTGTTTACAGCAATCATGAGTTTAATACCGAATTAACGAAAGGTGACTTTGACAGGGAAGTTGTCGCTTTTGCGCCAGAAGCCAATAAAAAAGACTCCATATTTTGGAAACAAATGCGCCCTGTACCTCTAACCACTGAGGAATTCACGGATTACCTTAAAAAAGATAGCATACAAACAATTAAAGCGTCTAAACCTTATTTAGATTCCATAGACCAAGTAAACAATAGATTTAAACTTGGCGATTTGTTAGGCTACACCTATCAGAATTCTTTTAAAAACTATAGGCTAGGATTTGACATTCCTGTAAGCGGAATACAGTTTAATACGGTACAAGGCTATACCGCAGAAGCTAATGTGTTTTTTACAAAGAATTATGACGAATTCCGACGGTATTTCAGGATTGGCAGTACTATTCAATATGGGTTTTCAGATGAGCGTTTAAGAGCTACAGGGCGATTAACTTTTAAATTTAATGATATTTCCCGCCGTATTTTATCGCTCTCTGGTGGCATAAGAACAGAACAATTTAATCCTGCAAATCCCATAACACCTATTGGCAATACCTTAGCGACTTTGTTTTTTCAAAGAAACTACATTAAATTATATGATCGTAGCTTTGTTCAATTAGATTATTCTGAAGAGTTGTTTAATGGATTTCGTTTTTACTCTAACATAAGTTATGAAAGACGTTCTGCCCTATTCAATACCACAGACCAGACCTTTTACCCTAGAGAAGAAAGATCTTATTTTAGCAATAACCCATTAGACCAACTCAATGATACCGCGCCTTTTATAAACCATAATTTGGTGAAGTTCAATATTATTGCACAGATTAATTTTGGACAACGGTATTTGAGCTATCCTAACAGCAAATTCAACCTCCAGAATGAGAACTATCCTACGCTAGTACTTGGTTACGAAAAGGGATTTGCTGCGAGTATTTCAGACTATAACTTCGACCAAATAAAAGCGCGGTTGTTTCAATCTTTCTCCATAGCAGATAAAGGTCAATTTAGGTACAATATAAGAACAGGAAAATTTTTCAATGCAGAGGCTATTGCATTTATGGATTTTCAGCATTTTAATGGCAACCAAATCTACGTTAGTAGACGTGGCAACTATACAGATGTTTTCAATAATTTAGGTTATTACGATTTTAGTACCAACGATAGCTATTTTGAATTTCATGCCGAACATGATTTTAACGGATTTATCCTCGGAAAAATCCCATTATTGAATAAACTAAACTTCAACCTAATTCTTGGAGCGCACCAATTGAGTACACCAGACATTAAACCTTACAGGGAATTTACTGTAGGTGTTGACAATATTGGTTGGGGAAAGTGGCGCTTTCTGCGTTTTGATTATATTAGGTCTTACCAAAGCGGATTTGTAAACGATGCTATCCTTTTTGGTTTAAAGTTCTTTTAATTGAAAATACAATGAGAAAACTATTACTAATTACGACACTGTGCTATTTTGGGATTCTTAATGCCCAGGACACTATACAAGAACATCCATATGAACACAAAGTAAGCACCTTAGATAGCACAATTACAACCTTGTATAAAGTCATTTCGGGTGACAAGGGTAAAACAAGGGACTGGGATTTATTTAAACATTTATTTAGAAAAAACGCAAAACTCATTCCAACAGGACAAAATAAGGAAGATGAAATCGTTGCAAAATACCTCAGTACTGATAACTACATTGAGACCTCTGGGAAGTGGCTGGTCGAAACCGGCTTCCATGAAGTAGAAATTCATAGGGTCACGGAAACCTTCGGAAATATTGCACATGTTTTTAGCACGTATGAATCCTACAGAAGTAAAACGGATGAAGAACCCTTTATGCGCGGCATCAATAGTATCCAGTTATTAAATGATGGCAAGCGCTGGTGGATTGTCAATATTTATTGGATGCAAGAATCTGAAGCCAACCCAATTCCTGATAAATATTTACCCAAGAAATAACAACTCCCGTATTTTTACATTACAAACCATTAATTTTATCTGAAAATTTCCAATCTCAAATGATAAACGCAATAAAATCCCTTCGACTCGTTGCTATAGCTTCCTTTATAGTTGTTAACTGCATTGCCCAAGAGAAGGCGCAACCGATTTTCAAGGATGGTGAAGCTCAAATAGTAGACGCCTTTAGCGACCCAAAAACATGGATAAGACACGATTTATGGGTGGAAACTGATTTTGATACAGATGGCGACAATGAATTGGACCGTATGCACGTAGCGGTGACCAGACCAGAACAAACTGAAACTGAAGGTTTAAAACTACCTGTAATTTACATTTCTAGTCCATATTTTGCTGGTGTCGCAGGAGATTTGCCTGGTGTAATGTGGAATGTAGAACATGAATTGGGCGAGATTGGCCCTGAGCGCGTGCACCCAGAAGTGAAACGTCGCGGGAAAAGACCAATAATTTCAAATTCACATATTAAAAAATGGGTTCCAAGAGGTTATATTGTGGTCCATTCCTCCTCACCAGGTACAGGGCTCTCAGATGGAGCTCCAACCATAGGAGGTAAAAATGAATCTTTGGCACCAAAGTTCGTTATAGACTGGCTCTGCGGTCGAGCAAAGGGCTATACCGAGCGCAATGGCGATGAAGAAGTAAAAGCATACTGGTCTACCGGGAAAGTTGGGATGACAGGAACTTCGTATAACGGTACCATTCCATTAGCTGCAGCAACAACAGGAGTTGAAGGTTTAGAGGCAATTATTCCGATAGCGCCAAATACCTCGTATTACCATTATTACCGTTCCAATGGTTTAGTGCGATCGCCTGGAGGATATTTAGGAGAAGACATCGATGTCCTTTACGATTTTGTGCATAGCGGAGACGAAGCTAATCGACCATATAATAACAAAACCATCAGAGACACAGAGATGAAAAATGGTATGGACCGGCAAACTGGAGATTATAACGAATTCTGGGCCGGACGCGATTATCTTAACCAAATGGAAAATATGAAAGCTGCTCTTTTAATGTCTCACGGGTTTAATGATTGGAATGTAATGCCAGAACATAGTTACCGTATATACAATGCTGCTAGACAAAAAGGGCTACCCTCCATGATTTATTACCACCAGTTTGGGCATGGCGGACCACCACCACTATCCATGATGAATAAATGGTTTACACGGTATTTACATGGTGTAGAAAACGGTATTGAAAACCAAGAGAACAAAGCATACATCGTAAGGGAGTATGATGACATGGGCAATCCCACTGCTTACAAAGATTATCCCAATCCAGATGCAGAATCTGTGACACTATTTTTAAACAGTGGTGGTAACAGCCACGGCGCTTTAACAACAAGACAAAACCGAATGATTGCAAGGGAAACCTTAGTTGATGACGTGTCATATTCAGGAAAGGACTTCGCAACGGCAGAATCATCTGACCATCGCCTTCTATACGTTTCTCCAGAATTAAAAGAGGACGTGCACATATCAGGAATTCCAAGAGTAACCATTTCGTTATCTAGCAGTAAACCTGCTGCAAATCTATCCGTTTGGCTGGTATCACTGCCTTGGCAAGAGGGATCAAAAGTGAGAATCACGGATAACATCATTACAAGAGGTTGGGTTGACCCAAAGAATTATAAATCACTGACCGATGAGGAAGATTTAGAACCTGGTAAATTTTATTCGGTTACTTTTGACCTGCAACCCGATGACCAAATAATTAAAGCAGGACAACAGATTGGTCTCATGATTTTTTCAAGTGACAAGGAGTTTACATTGCACCCAAAACCAGGAACTGAGTTAACCATAGAACTCCATAACACAAATTTGACCTTACCTATTGTGGGAGGTAAAAATGCTTACATGAAAGCAACAAATTAATTCTTGTTTTCAAGGAGAGGAACGAAGCGAAATTCACCAAACTCAAGCTTTTCAAATTCCTTTTCGCCTTTTCGTACAAACAAGGTCATGGTTTGAACCTCATCACCTACGGGAATAACCAATCGGCCGCCTATGGCTAACTGCGACATAAGTGG
The DNA here is from genome assembly GCA_964524415.1 of uncultured Flavobacteriaceae bacterium. Taxonomy (GTDB): domain Bacteria; phylum Bacteroidota; class Bacteroidia; order Flavobacteriales; family Flavobacteriaceae; genus Winogradskyella. The sequence continues at coordinate 2,566 of CAZGDG010000005.1, read as the reverse complement.
CTTTGGAACAAAAGGCGCACCTGCTGTTACAATTATACCATCAAACGGTGCTTCTTCTGGCAATCCTTTGTAACCATCGCCAAAAATGAGTTTTTTGGGACGGTAACCTAGTTTTGGTAAAAATTTTGAAGTCTTTTTAAATAGCTCTTTTTGACGTTCAATACTGTAAACTTTGGCTCCAAGCTCCAAAAGGACTGCGGTTTGATACCCACTGCCTGTACCAATTTCCAATACTTTGTCTCCTTTTTCAACCTGCAATAATTCGGTTTGAAATGCCACAGTATAAGGTTGGGAAATGGTTTGGTCCGCTCCAATGGGAAATGCTTTATCTACATACGCATGATCTATAAAGCCACTATCCATAAATAAATGACGTGGAATTTTACCAATAGCAGCTAAAACCCGCTCATCCTTAATTCCCTTCTCCGAAATAGTGGCAACAAGCTGCTGTCGCATGCCCTTATGCTTAAACGTATCTTTCAAAACCATTTTTTTCTTTGCACGAATTTACTTGAAAGTGTTTCAAAATGCAATTGTTTTCATCTAATTTAGATTTAAGAATTGATAGAAACTCAATAGTCTTATCAATTCAATTAAAGTAGTTACTTCACTCACTTAAATCTAATGGAAGCTCTTGCGGAATTCTCAGTTTTTTATAATTAGTTTATGGAAATTTAGAGGCAAATCAATTATTTTTGTGTAAAACTGAAAATATGCTAAAAGCTGGCGTTTTAGGTGCTGGTCACCTCGGTAAAATTCATTTAAGATTGCTTCAGCAGTCAAACAAATATGACCTTGTAGGTTTTTACGATGCTGATGAGGAAAATGCCAAACGCGTTATCGATGAATTTGGGTATAGATATTTTAAAACTATCGATGAATTAATAGATGCTGTTGATGTTGTAGATATTGTAACGCCTACCCTATCGCATTATGAATGTGCCAAAAAGGCCATAAAAAAGGGAAAGCATATTTTTATCGAAAAACCGATAACTAATACTGTTGAAGAAGCAGAGACCATTAGAACTCTTGTTGCAGAACATGGTGTTAAAGGACAGGTAGGTCATGTAGAACGATTTAATCCGGCATTCCTTGCGGTTAAGGATAAAATTGAAAATCCTATGTTTATAGAAACGCACCGCCTTGCAGAATTTAACCCTCGAGGGACCGATGTTCCTGTCGTTCTCGATTTAATGATACATGATATCGATATTATCTTAAGCGTCGTAAACTCTCCAATTAAGCATATTTCGGCCAGTGGCGTTTCCGTAGTAAGTGAAACACCAGATATAGCCAATGCAAGACTGGAATTTAAAAATGGCTGCGTGGCCAATCTAACAGCAAGCAGAATTTCTTTAAAGAATATGCGCAAAACACGGTTTTTTCAGCGTGACGCGTACATTTCAGTGGACTTCTTAGAGAAAAAGTGTGAAGTGGTAAAAATGAAAGATGCTCCTGAAAATCCTGGCGATTTTGATATGATTTTACAAAATGCCGAAGGTATTAAGAAGCAGATTTATTTTGATAATCCTACCGTAGAAAGCAACAATGCCATTCTAGATGAGTTAGAAACATTTGCAAATACTATCAACAACAATACTAAGCCAATAGTAACGCTGCATGATGGCACAGAAGCGCTCCGAATTGCAACCATGGTTATCAACCAGTTTTAATTGTACAACAGAATCATAAATTATAATAGATTAATGCTCCTTTCCAGGAGAAATCAAAAATAAACTATCCAATGAAAAATATAGCAGTAATAGGTGCAGGTACTATGGGTAACGGCATTGCCCATACCTTTGCGCAATGTGGGTTTAAGGTTCAACTTATAGATGTGAGCGAAGCCGCTCTAAAAAAGGGCGTGGCTACTATTTCAAAAAATTTGGACAGAATGGTCGCTAAAGAAAAAATCACAGAAGCTGATAAAGCCTCAACTCTCGAAAATATCACACTATATACGAATATTTCTGAAGGGGTGGAATATGCAAGCTTAGTGGTAGAGGCAGCAACTGAAAACGTAAACCTCAAACTAAAAATTTTCAAAGAATTAGATGAGGCCTGTAGTGATGATGCTATTTTAGCCTCTAACACCTCTTCAATTTCAATAACTCAAATTGCAGCTGCAACATCGCGCCCAGATAAGGTGATTGGTATGCACTTTATGAATCCTGTTCCTATTATGAAATTGGTAGAAATTATAAGAGGTTACAATACCTCCGATGAGACTACCCAAACCATAATGGAACTGTCCAAAACCTTGGGAAAAGCGCCTGTTGAAGTTAATGACTATCCTGGTTTTGTGGCCAATCGCATCTTAATGCCAATGATAAATGAGTCCATTGAAACGCTATACAATGGCGTTGCCGGTGTTGCCGAAATCGATACGGTAATGAAATTAGGTATGGCACATCCTATGGGACCACTTCAATTAGCAGATTTTATCGGCTTAGATGTATGTCTTTCTATTCTTGAAGTAATGTACGACGGTTTCAAAAACCCCAAGTACGCGCCCTGTCCTCTATTGGTAAATATGGTTAGAGCAGGTAAGCTGGGTGTAAAATCT
>CAZGDG010000004.1:45719-68388 GCA_964524415.1 uncultured Flavobacteriaceae bacterium | reverse complement strand
GATTGATTTGAGCTGACTCATCATCTTCAATATCAGAGGATTTGCAATCGAGGCAGACAACATCGTCTTCAATAACCTTAAGATAATGCTCCTCCATTCCGCTTTTAAGTATATCGTTATAATAGCTACTATTCTGATGAAAGCTGTGGGTGTTATCGTCAGCAAAAAGCACTGTTCCCTCTGGTAAATAGAGAATTACCATCACTTTTTGTTCGCTCAATTTGTTATCTACACCTGTAGTTAAGTATGCATCAAGCTCGAGGCTATTATTTTTTAAGTTATAAGCGTAGTTTATATTGTTAGCTCGTTCTCTTGCAATGTCGTAATTACTGCCAGAGGCTTCTTTTTCAATCTGTATAGAAGCCAAGGAGTCGGCAGTAGATCTAACGACTAGTCTTATATCTCTGGATAAAATGGTTCTGCCGTCATCTGCATCAAGAAATTGATAATTATTGCTACTTCTATAGACATACGAACTAAAATTGTCGTGGCTTACCATTTTTAGTTTTAAGGTATCCTTAGCCGTTACGTTTAACTCCACTTTCTCTGTTACCGTAGCATCAAAGGCATGTTCCGTAGCTTGTTTAACACCAGTTATAATGAGACCTATTATGGAGATGAACCAAATGCCCAACAGTGTAAATTTGGCCACGTTACCAATGGATTTTAGATTGTTCACTAAAATCTTTAGTCCCAAATAGAAGACAAAGAAGAATGGAATGCCTATTGCAAAAAACAGCAACAAGGACATGAGCCACATAGGTATGTTAGCTGCGTTGGCAGCATCGATAAAATTCATTGGTGGAAAATGAATAGCGTCCGTTATTCCAATAGTGAAAAATGCCACTATTAAAGAGATTAAGGTGCTTATACCAATAATTATTAATATGATACCAATGAATTTGGCAATGACCTTAAGAAAGAACATAATGATAGTGCCTATGGTATCAAAAAAGGTCTGAGAGCTCGATTTAAGCTTACTCCCCTGTTTTTGGAAATTGGCACTTTTAACAGAGTCTGAAATTTGTCCTGAAACGGTATCAAATCCCTCTTTTAGTTTATCACCTTGTTTTTTTAAGTCGACCTGTTTCACCTTGTCTGAAACCGTGTCAATGCCGTCCTTAATTTTTTTTTCGATGTTACTGATATTAACGGGCTCTCCGGTCATAATCAGTTTTTCGGCTGTAGTTTGAGCTTCAGGTACAAGAGCCCAGAAAATCAAATAGATAAAGATAAATGTGCCGCCAGAACCAAGAGCGAAAATGATCCAGAGCAATCTCACCCAAAGGACATCTATCCCTAGGTAGTGACCTAAACCGGCCGCTACACCACCTATATAGGAATTATCAGTATCCCTGAATAGTTTTTTAGTCGCCTTATAACTATAGGCTTGTTTAGGTTGCGGTTCATCTTCAAAGATTTCGTCATCAACCAAATAATCTTCGGGTTGCCCCATAATGCCAATAACTTCATCTACAAGTTTTAGGCCTACAACCTGCTTTTCGTTTTGGATACGCTCAGAAAAGAGTTCGGCAATGCGAGCTTCGATATCGGCAATAATCTCAGAACGACCTTGAGAGTCTGTAAATGAACGTTTTATAGCCTCAAGATAGCGCGATAATTTAAGGTAAGCATCCTCATCTATATGGAAGAAAATACCTGCTAAATTTATATTGACTGTTTTATTCATTTTTTGTTGATTTTGTACTTGTTACTAGGTTAACCGCATGTTGTAATTCGCTCCATGTGGTATTTAATTCTTTGAGAAACAGCTTGCCTGTTTCGGTAAGGCCGTAGTATTTTCGAGGCGGCCCTGATGTGGACTCTTCCCAGCGATAGCTGAGCAATCCAGCATTTTTAAGTCTTGTCAATAAAGGATAAATAGTTCCTTCAACAACAAGCATTTTTGCGTCCTTAAGTGTTCCGAGAATTTCCGCTACATAAGCATCTTCATCCTTTAAAATGGAAAGGATACAATATTCTAGAACACCTTTGCGCATTTGTGCTTTTGTGTTTTCTATCTTCATGTTTTTGACTTTAATTCAATTAAACTGTTCATTTTTTGATTGATTAATGTTGATTCTCAGAATCAACAAAGATTGATGATTATTTTAAAAAGTTGATGGTCAACGGATAGTTGTACAATTTTCCGTCTCTTGCCGTTAAGCTGGCTTTTACGATCAAGGCCAACTCAATGATGAAAGCAATCACGGCAAGTGCTCCGAGTCCACCACCTATATACAGTAGGGGAGAGGGTTCGCCAACATTGATATGAAAGTCGTGGAAGCCATGGAAGTCTATGACGTTTAGGCCTTCAAAAAGTTTGAAGATAAAGAAGGGAACGCTGATAGTTCCGATTATTATGGCATAAAGCAAAATGCTGATTTGAAAGTTTATGGCCTGCTTGCCATGTTGGTCTACAAACTCAGATTTGTTCTTATTAGCTGCCCAAAGCACAATAGGACCTATAAAGTTTCCAAAGGGTATTATAAATCTTGAAAATGTTGAAAGATGTATAAACGTTGCCAGGTTTTTATGGTGATTATCTATCATTTTAAAAAGTATATAATAGTTTCTTATGCAAATATATATCTAAAAGAAGGTATTATGCAAAACATAGTACTAAAAATTAACATATAATTAACATTAGTAAGAGCCGAATAATTCACCTATTTTAGATTTGAAATTAAAATCGTGTTATGGCCATAACTCCTTCCAAGCTCAATACATATCTTATGTTTAAGTTGCCAGCGGCATATCTCACAGGCGTAAGAACAACATACATCGACCAAAGCAAATGTGTAGTTCAGGTGAAGCACCGCTGGATCAATCAAAACCCTTTTAAGTCCATGTTTTGGGCAGTACAGGGTATGGCCGCCGAGCTCACCACTGGGGCTTTGGTCATGCAGCATATAAGAGAGAGCGGTAAAAATATATCTATGCTGGTAGCCAATAATAAGGCAACATTTACAAAAAAAGCGACTGGAAGAATAACCTTTACCTGTTTAGAAGGTGCTAAAGTTTCAGAAGCCATTTCAAAGGCCGTGGAGACCCAAGAAGGACAAACGGTTTGGTTAACATCTAGAGGTGTTAACCAAGACGGAGTAGAGGTCTCGTGCTTTGATTTTGAATGGACCCTAAAAGTAAAGCCCTAAGACCCTAAACTTGTAACAATTCACATAAAGCAGCAACCAATATCTAAGAATCAATCATAAAACACTTTTAAAAATGGAAAGATTACCAGATTACAGTAGTAGAAATGCTCACGAAATAGATTATACAATCTATGGCGAAGAAATGCAATTTGTTGAAATTGAGTTAGACCCTCAGGAAGCCGTTATTGCGGAATCGGGCAGTTTTATGATGATGGACGATGGCATAAAGATGGACACTATTTTTGGAGATGGATCTAAACAAGATAAAGGGATTTTGGGGAAACTATTAGGTGCAGGAAAGCGCATACTAACGGGAGAAAGTTTGTTTATGACCGCCTTTTACAATGATTTAGTTGGTAAGCGCAGTGTTTCTTTTGCTTCACCATATCCTGGTAAAATCATACCCATAGATTTAACGGAATTTGGCGGAAAATTCATTTGCCAAAAAGATGCCTTTCTGTGTGCGGCCAAGGGAGTGAGTGTTGGAATTGAGTTCTCAAAACGTTTAGGCCGTGGATTATTTGGAGGAGAAGGTTTTATCATGCAGAAATTGGAGGGTGATGGTATGGCCTTCGTTCATGCTGGCGGAACTATGGCCGAACGAACCTTAGAGGCTGGTGAAATATTACGCGTAGATACGGGCTGTATTGTAGGTTTCACACAAAGTGTAGATTACGATATAGAATTTGTAGGCGGTATAAAGAACTCCATTTTTGGAGGGGAAGGCTTATTCTTTGCCAAACTGCAAGGACCTGGAAAAGTATATATTCAGTCGCTTCCATTCAGTAGACTGGCTAATCGAGTCATTGCCTCTGCGCCTCGAACAGGAGGTAAAGACAGAGGAGAAGGAAGTATTTTAGGAGGTCTAGGTGATCTTATAGATGGCGACAATAGATTTTAAGTTTGTAAGCGCGATATAAACAAGCTATGACCTGTAGGAATTGACTTTATGCTGCAATAAATATTAACCTAAAAATATTGTCTTTAACATAAAAACCTGTTAAAGCCATATAAAGTTTTCGTCTTTTTTTTTAAATTAGGAAACCAAAATAAATGTAAAGCCTATTAAAAAATCTACGTATCATTAATTAAAAACCTATCTATACTACTATGGCGAGAGCAATGTACGAGTACACATTAACTGTACTTAAAAAGGTTAGTTTTGATGTTAGATTGTTTTGTAAAGAGGTGGAAAAAGCGGTACAGCGCTTACTTCCCCATGAACTTGAGGACCTCAGGATTTTTATCCAGTCCCTAATTCATCAAAACCCAGAATTAGACCGATGTTTAATTTATCTTAAATCATAATTAAAAAGCGACCCACGGGTCGCTTTTTTTATTTGGGCAGCGGACTAATAATTTCAACATTGCTAAAGGCTATTGCGCCTCTAATGATACCAGATATCACCTCGTGAAGGGCATTGATAATCTGCATCTTCAATTCACTTTTGTGGAAGATAATACTCACTTCTCGCGCTGGAGAGGGCTCTTTAAAATGCCTTAAATTTGAACTTAAATTATCCTTTATATCTAAGGTGTGCAGGTAAGGCAACAGCGTCATGCCAAGACCTTCGTTAGAGAGTTTTATCAAGGTTTCTATGCTACCACTTTCGAGTTGAAAGTTATCGTCAATCTGATTTTTGAATGTTTTACATAAATTAATTACACCATCCCTAAAACAGTGACCGTCTTCAAGCAAAAGCATATCTTCAATATCCAAATCATTCACCTCAATGATTTTTTTATCTCTCAACCTATGGTTGCTCGGGATGTAAGCTACAAAAGGCTCATAGTATAAAACACGTTCTTTTATGTACTCACTTTCTAAAGGTGTTGCGGCAATGGCAGCATCTAAATGCCCATCATTAATCCTAGTTAAAATCTCCTCAGTGGTTAGTTCCTCTATTTTAAGCTTAACCTTTGGGTATTTTTTTATAAAGTTGTTGAGAAACATAGGAAGTAATGTTGGCATTACCGTTGGTATAATGCCGAGTCTAAATTCACCTCCAATGAATCCTTTTTGCTGGTCTACAATATCTTGGATGCGTTCTGCTTCATTGACAATATTTCTGGCTTGAAACACAATCTTTCTGCCAACCTCTGTTAATTCAATAGGTTTTTTACCTCTATCAAACATCACTACGTCCAATTCGTCCTCAAGCTTTTGGATTTGCGTACTTAAGGTAGGTTGGGTTACAAAACATTTTGCCGCGGCCTTTGTGAAATTTTTATGTTCCGCTATCGCTAAGGCATATTTTAGTTGGGTAATAGTCATAGGTATTCATTTAAGTTATAAAAGTATAAAAACTATTCATAAAAACTATAGTAAATATAGTTTATTTCATGCGTATCTTTAAAGTATAAAATAAAACTATTATGACATTAAACAGTATTGGTTTAGATACCGGGAAAACACAGCAATTAGCTAATGACTTAAATCAACTCTTAGCTAACTTTCAATTATATTATCAAAACCTCAGAGGTATTCATTGGAACATAAAAGGTAGGGCCTTTTTTGATTTGCATGCAAAGTTTGAGGAACTGTATACAGACGCCAATCTAAAAGTAGATGAAGTTGCAGAGCGCATATTAACTCTTGGCGCAACACCTTTGCACACTTTTGATGATTACATTAAGGCTGGTAAGGTACCAGTAGGCAAAGACATATCCAAGGATGAGGATGCCGTTAGATTGATTATAGATTCGCTTACGGAATTGCTTAAAATCGAGCGTCAAATACTAGATGCTTCTGATGATGCCAATGATGAAGGTACTAACTCTATGATGAGTGATTTTATTACCGAGCAGGAAAAAACGGTTTGGATGATGAAGGCGTGGTTAGGTGAAACCGTGTAATTATAACATAAAAAAGCCAGCTCAAAGCTGGCTTTTTATTTTATGTGCATTGCACTAGAATCTTAGGTTTAATTCTAAGTCTTTATCTTCTACCTTAAATTTTGCTTCATCATATTGTGGTGGACCAAAGGACATCACATTATTTGATGTTCCATAGCTCTCTAAAGGCATGCCATTTTCCCTAAAGTCCATCTTTCCATTTTCATTAGCGTCGTGCATACCTATGACAGCATATTCACCAGGTTTAACATTAGAAAATATCACTGTAGCTTTTCCGTCCTTTATTGAGGCAGAGGCATTCATCAGTCCTGGCCCTCTCATAAAAGTATCTGCAGTATGTAGCGAGAACGAAGCCTTACCTTCATCGCTGGTTAAGTTATCTACGGTTACCGTAATCGTAATGCCTTGATCTTGGGCAAATCCTAATCCTATTGAAGCTACTAATGCGAAAGTTAAAATTAAATTTTTCATGACGTTTTTTGTTTTAATGGTTATTTGTTGCTTCAAATATCTAAAGTCATATGGAGGTTGACTAATACTTAGTTCTCAATTGTAATTTTAAAGGGATGAACTGTAGATTTGGTCAATCTTTAAGTTTAGAACTGCTTTGTTGCTGCTTGGAAATGGTTTAGAGAAGTCCCCTTGCCTTAATCTCTAAATATTTATTTATAGTATTAATGGTTAAATCTTCAGGTGCTGTTAAAATAGATTGAATACCATGTCTTTGAAGTTCGTTCACAATTAGTTTCTTTTCATATACAAACTTTTCTGCAATTGTTTTTTGAAAAATATCAAAGGTGGTTTCTGCTTTTTCGTTGGTTAATTTGTGTAACTCCGTGTTCTCAAAAAAGATTACCACGAGAAGATGGTTTTTGGAGATGGCCTGAAGATAGGGTAGTTGTCGGTTTAAGGCATCGAGAGTTTCAAAGTTGGTATATAAAAGCAACAAGCTTCTTTGGGTAATGTGCCGTTTAATGTCTATATAAAGTCTGGAAAAGTCAGATTCAACAAAATTGGTCGTTACATTGTATAAGGTTTCTAGGATTTTATGCATTTGGGATGGGCGTCTCTCAGCAACCACTCTGTTGTCAACTTTACGGGAAAAGGTGAACATGCCGGCTTTGTCTTGTTTCTTTAGAGCGACGTTGCTAATAACCAAAGTAGCATTTATGGCATAATCTAATAGGCTCAACCCTTCAAAAGGCATTTTCATGGCACGCCCTTTATCTATGACACTATATACAGGTTGGGAGCGTTCGTCTTGAAATTGATTTACCATTAATTGGTTGCGCTTTGCGGTAGCCTTCCAGTTAATGTTTCTTATATCATCGCCAGGAACGTAATCTTTTATTTGCTCAAATTCCATGGTATGACCGATGCGTCGTATCTTTTTTAGGCCATATTCCAACAATTTATTTGAGAAGGCCATGAGCATATATTTGCGCAATTGTAAAAAGGACGGGTAATTAGGGACCATAGCATCTTTTGCAAATTGAAAACGTCGCATAATTAAACCTATAGGTGTTATGGCATAGACATTTAAATGGCCAAAGTAATATTCACCTCGTTCCAATGGTCTTAAGGTGTATCTAATATTTTTTTTGTCGGAAGCCTTTAGTACAATTTTAATTTCAAAATCACGCTTTTGGTATTGGAAGGGCAGTTCGTCAATTAAATGAAGTTTTACTTTAAAATTATAATTGTTTGCAAGTTTTATGTCTATAGGGTTATCATCTCCATTGCTAAGTTTTTCGGGCAAAACCCTAGAGGCCCATATACCTTTTTGTTTAAAGAGTAAAATCGCATCAAAGACCACTAAACCAAGCCCTACAAAAAATAAAACAGTAACAATACTTAACAACCCTGGAAAGCTGTAGGCTACAATAAAGAACGCTACAAAGGCCAAGGTCACTTTAAAAAACCTAGAGGTTAGATAAGTATTTTTAAAAAATTGTTTCACTAGCGTGGAATCTCTATGGTTTCAAGGATTTGGTCCACTACTTTATCAACTGTAAAGGCTTCCATTTCACGCTCTGGTGTAAGCACTAAGCGGTGTTTTAATACAGCCTTTGTGCAGCGTTTTATATCCTCTGGCGTCACAAAATCCCTACCGTGAATGGCTGCGTTGGCCTTGGCCGCATTTAAAATAGCTATTGATGCTCTTGGAGAGGCCCCAAGGTACAGATTGGCATTGTTTCTAGTATTGTGTATAATGGAAGCGATATAGTGCAACAAATTATCTTCTACAATGATTTGTTTTATGAGATTTTGATAGTTGGCTATGGATTCTGCAGTTAGAATGGGTCTGATGCTATCAAAATCCATTATATCCTGGCGCTTATGATTGTCAACCAAGATTTGGACCTCATCTTCTAATGAGGGATAATGCACGTCTATTTTAAAAAGAAAGCGATCTAATTGTGCTTCTGGAAGCCGATATGTTCCTTCTTGCTCAATGGGATTTTGTGTTGCAAAAACCAGAAACGGTGGTGCCATGTTGTAGCGCATTCCGTCCATAGTAATTTGTCGTTCCGCCATTACTTCAAACAAGGCCGCCTGAGTTTTTGCTGGCGCTCTATTTATTTCATCAATTAAAACAATGTTTGAAAAAATAGGTCCTTTTTTATATTCGAAATCGTTGGTTTTTACATTAAAAACCGAAGTTCCTAAAATATCACTGGGCATTAAATCTGGTGTAAATTGAATTCTACTAAAATCTACATCCAAGGTTTTGGCCAGTAATTTTGCCGTAATTGTTTTGGCCACACCAGGGACTCCTTCTATTAAAGAGTGGCCATTGGTTAAAATTGAAATAATTAAAAGCTCTATCATTTCATTTTGGCCTACAATAAATTTGGCGATCTCTTTCTTAATTCGCTCAACGCTCTCTTGAAGTGGCTTCAAATCCAACCTATTCTCAAACTCAGAAGAGGGTGACATAACCGTTTCTTCATTGGTTGTATTCGTTGTTGAGGGCTTCTGCTCTTGGTTTTCAGAAGTATCTTGCGATTGATTGTCGTCGTGTTCTTGCATTATTTTCTTTGTTTTGTAAACTGTTCTATTTTTTTATTCAATTCTATAAGCTCGGTTTCGGTATGGTTGTTTTTTGATTTGAGGTATATAATATATTCTACAAGGACTTTGGTGTCCTCTTTTGAGTTACCCGATTTAATAGCGAGTTTTTCTACGAATACGGGTCCTAGGTTTGCGGTATTGAGATAGTAGTTGGTTCGTACAAATTCTAAAAAATACTGAATTTTCTTTTCAATAATATTAGTGAAATCACCGTGTTGGTAGTATAATTCTCCAATAGTTTGGGTAAAATCCAAAGTTGCATTTTCTAGCTTATTTATAACAGGTATAATGCGCTGTGTGCGTTTCCCTCTAAAAATTACAAATAGTATTAGACCAAACATACTTAAATAAAAAGCCCATTTCAGAGCTGCATTTTGTAAAATATAGCGCAGTGGACTCGTGATTACTCTTCTGCCACTTTTATAGTTGTTATCCCAAATAATTTGTTGTTTTGGTAAAAACGATAGAACGGCAGCTGCATAGTCCTCATTACCTTTAAGCATGTGGTAATTTGTAAAGGCAAAGGGGTTGGTGTGCAAAATAAATTGACCGTTGGAGTTGCCATACGTCACCTTAATCAAATTAGGGTTGGTAACATCTTTACCATTTTCGTTGGGTGTAGTTACTGTGCCTAAGATGGTTGTATTTAGAGTATCGACGGATACAAAGTGGCTGTTTTCTATAACATCTTTGAATTTGCGATTATAGTTTTTGAGCTGTGGGCTTGTAAATTGATGTGCAGACGTTGCTTTAAATAAATTGGAGCCTTGACGCTCAACAGCAATATTTAAGGTGTCCATAACATTACCGTAAAAGTAAGAACTGCTTAAAAATACCGTATTGCCTTTATTTACAAAATCCAAAAGCGCTTCGGATTCTTCGGCATCAAAATAAATACGATTATTAATAAAAACCATGGATCTTGTTTGTGCACTATCTATGGTTTTAAGGTATTGATACACACTTTCCTCCGATGTTAGAATGGGTTTGTTAGTAAAGGTGTTAAGCTCATTGTACAACACAAAACAACCTAGTGGAATTTTATCTGAGGCCGAGTAAGAATCTCGCCAATTTATGGCTTTTGGCTTGGTGACTTCTGCAGTCATCATAAGAACGATCACAGCACCAATAATATAAAGCGCTATTTTAGAACGCTTATCCATGTTGTGATGTTTTTATGAGTTTATTGAAATCTGAAAAGTTTTTATTGTAAGTGACTTCGTCAATTGGAAATTCGCCATACCAGATATAATCGTAAATGTAGGAGACGCGTTTAAACAGCCCTTTTGTGTTGGCATCTTTAATTTCGTTAAGGTAGTCTGAATTTGTTTTTTCAAAATGCCACTCTATAATCTCTTTATCAGCCAATATTTTTAAGGTCTTTAAATAAAGGTAACGTGTGGCAAGTCTATAGTTGTTGTCCTTAATGGCCTTTTTAATAAGCTTATCAAAATCTACCTGTTTAATATCCTCTTCAATAAATTTGAATCCTTCAATGGTTTTGTTCTGGGTTTTAAAGACAGAACTTACAGGGTTCTCCAATAAAAACTTCAACAGTAAATAGAGTACAATGACTCCAAGAGCACCATAGATGATATACTCTAAGGTTTGATAATCCAAAAAATCAATATCAAAACCAAAGACATCCGAAAGCCATCCAAAGAATTTTCTTAAAATGCGCTGCATTAAGTTAACACCTCCTGTGTCATTGATATCGTAATTGAATTCGTCTCCACTATAGCGATCGGCAATATTTTCCTTAAATGGTGTAACGTCTATATTAGAAGAATCTAATCTTACCTCCTTAGGGTTTTGTGACCAACACAATACTGGGTTAAGAATGGCAAAACCTATAGGCCAGCGATATGTGTGCCTTGGGCTACTCAACACTTCCAATCTGTTCAATTTTTTCTCGCAGGAAGACATTGTATTTCATCTCAAAAAGGTTGTAGTATAAAATACCATAAGACAATTGAGATAGAGCCTGTGTGTAAATAAAGGAAAGTATAAATGCTGCAAACCCAAAGGTGAATACTAGCGTTGCAAAGGTGCTGGTTAAGAGATCAACGTTGCTTTCAACTGAAAAATAAACATAAATACCAATAATAACGCTTGGAATCGCAGCAATTAAAGCTGAAATCAAAAAGTTTAAGATACCAATGACCAATCCGTAAAGTATAACACGCCAAAAATTAGAAAAGGTGAAATCGAATCCTTCAGAAATGGCATCGCCAAAAGACTTGCGTGTGGCAAAAATAGACATAAACGTTAATCCGAAGATAGCAGTCAAGGTAAAACTTAGGCCATATTGTATAATCATACCAAGCAGAGGTATAAAGGAAACCATTACAGATATGATTAAGTAAAGACCGTAGAGTAAAGCGCCAATTAGAATAAATACGATTATGGTTCCTAAGTTGTTTAGTATACTCTGCCAAATAGCTTTAGAATCTATAACACCACGATTTTTGACGTATGAGGCAATATAGGCGCTCGAAAAGCTATAATTAATCAAAGAGGTTATGAATAAAATAAGCAAAAAGACAACTAAGCCTCCAATGAAGTAGCTATCGCTTTCTATATTGTTTCCCATACCGAACCTAAAATCTCTACTGGCCAATCCCATGAATCCTGTCACCAATAAATAGGAGGCAATTAAGGTAAGAACAATGCTAGCCGCATTATATCTCAGATATAAATTTGTATAGGCTTTAAAATTATATTTTAAAAACAAAAAGTAGGTGTTAATGATATCACCAAAAGTACTTCTGGTTCTTAGTTCAATATAGGTGTCCTTCACGAGTTATTTAGATTTGCGAGTTTAATAGATTGGGCTTTGTGCAACAGAATAGGATAAACGATATAATAATAAACAATAAGAAATAAAGACACTAAGATGATACCATAAGCAATAAACCAAGGCATTTGTTCGCCATAACGCGTTATAAAGCCTTCGATAAAGCCTGCGATAATAAAAAATGGTATGGTACTCACCACGATCTTTAAGCCATCTTTTGCGCCTTTCATAAAGGCAATTCGTCTGGAATAGGTTTTTGGAAATAGAAAGCTATTTCCCATCACAAGGCCAGCACAACCTGCAATAACAATCACGGAAATTTCAATGGTGCCATGTAGCCAAACGGTTGAGGTTTTTTCTAAAATACCATAGTTGTAAAAAAAGGTAATGAAAGCCCCAAGCATTATACCATTGCTAAATAAGACATAGATTGTGCCTACGCTGAAAATTACACCAAGCGCAAAAGCAATAATAGCTACCCGAATATTGTTTATGGTTATACCTAAAAAGGAACCAATTTCACTACCGCTTTTGTAAACGGCCATGGGTTCGCCATTTTCAATGTTCTCTATGGTCATATTAACGTACGAATCTCCTAGTATAAGTCGGATAAAAGAATCATCGTTTAATGTAGAGACCACGCCAATGAGAACGGCAGATGTAAATATTAAGAAGGCATATAGCAAGGTATTGTGGTACTGCCTAAAAAATAAAGGAAACTCATCGCGCCAAAATGAAATAATTTTATTTTTGGACTCACGCTTTGTAACGTATATCTTTTGATGCGCCTGAGAGGCCAGCGAATTGAGATAGAGTAGGGTTTTACTATCTGGATAATAAGTTTGGGCGTAAGAAAGATCGTTGGTAAGCTGAATATAATATGAGGCAAGGTCATCTGGATTTATTTTCACATTATTATTCAATGCCTTTTCAAAACCGATCCATTTTTCCTTATTTTGCTTCACAAATGCAGCCTCGCGCATAAATCATTTTAATTTAGAACGAAGATACACCGCAATGGGCAATTTAGCAATTAACACCGCTCAAAATGTTAACCTTGATTACAAGCTGATTGGCTTGGGAGAGCGTGCTGTAGCATTTTTAATGGATGGCATTATCATTTTAACCTACATGACCATCATGGAGAATGTGGTGGCCTTGTCCCAAATCTTTGATGCAGATACTTGGACGCAACGTGGATTTTTGGGCTTATTCTTACTTCCAGCGTTTTTCTACTCACTTATTTTTCACATTTTATTTGGAGGTCAGACCATAGGAAAAATGATCATGCGAATTAAAGTGGTGCGGTTGGATGGTGCACCTACAGAATGGTATAATCTTTTTGTAAGATGGATGTTGCGCATAGTGGACCTTTGGATATTTTCACCTTCCATAGGAATTTTAAGCATTTTGCTTTCCGATAAAAAACAGCGTATTGGAGATGCAGCGGCAGGAACCGTAGTTATAAGCGTAAAGAAAAAACACAATATCAGCAGTACTATACTCGAAGAGGTTGAAGAAGACTACCAGCCGGTTTTTAATACCGTTACACAATTGACTGATAAAGATGTAAGAATCATAAAAGAGGCTTATACCATTTCTAGAAAGAATAGTGATTTTAAAACCTTAACGCTCCTGCGCAAAAAAATCTGCGATCTACTTCAAATAGAATCCGATATGTACGATGTACAATTCATCGATACCATTTTAAAGGATTATAACTACTACACCCAGAATATGTAATGTTTATTCAAACTATTGATATTTTAGGAACTATTGCCTTTGCTATTTCTGGTGTTCTCGTAGCTATGAATAAGCGTTTGGATGCTTTTGGAGTCTACATTATCGCATTTGTCACTGCTGTGGGAGGCGGAACCCTTAGAGATGCGCTCATTGGAAACACACCAGTGTTCTGGATGCGCGATATGACGTTTATTACCGTTATTTCTATCGCTGCTCTACTGGCCATGTTGTTTAGGGATAAATTAAAGCACCTTAGGCGTTCTTTGTTTTTGTTTGATACCATAGGTATTGGTCTCTATACGGTCATAGGAATTGAGAAAGGTTTAACTGCAGATTTACACCCAGTAATTTGTATTACATTGGGTACCATTTCCGCTTGCTTTGGTGGTGTTATTCGGGATATTTTGTGTAATGATATTCCAGTGATTTTCCATAAGGAAATTTATGCGACTGCGTGTATTGTTGGTGGAATCGTTTACTTTGCACTCAGAGAGTTTACAGGAGATGTCAATCTTATTTTCCTAATAGCTGGTGCAGTGGTTATTGTTATTAGACTCCTTGCCGTGGTGTTTAAAATCAGTTTACCTAGTCTTTATAAAAAAGAATAGACGAAAATCTAGTCGATTAATTCCACTTTTCTGATGTAAACATTACTTAGAGGCCATTCTCCTTCATCGGTTTCAACATTGGCAATTTCATCTACTACGTCCATACCGTCAATAACTTCACCAAAAACCGTATAGTCTCCATCGAGATATTTAGCGCCACCTTCGCGTTGCACTATAAAAAACTGAAAAGGAGAAGCTAGCTTGTAGGCATTTTCAATTTCACTACTAGGCATAGAGACAGCACCTCGTTTATGTGTATAACCACGTTTTGTATCTGGAGGAAGAAGGTATTTACCAATTTTTCGGCGTCTTTCGGCAATATTGTAATCATCGCTACTGCCACCTTGAATGACAAAATTTTTCACCACACGATAAAACTGCGTCCCATCAAAATAGTTTCGTTTGGTCAAATACACAAAATTAGCACGGTGGAATCTTGTTTTGTCATAGAGTTGAATGTCGATTGTTCCAAAATCTGTAGTGATTCTTACCTTGTCTTCGTCATGTTTTTTGCTATACTCCAGGAAGAATTCCATGGCATTGTCATCCGTTAAAATAGGAAAGGCCGGTTTACTCTTTTTTGGTTTGGTAGGTTCTGTTTTCTTTTTGGAGAGGGTATCAGCTTTAGTCTCTGGGTTAGTGGTTTTTTTTGAAGTTTGCTTATCTTCACAGCTTGATAAAACCAATACAGAACATAGAACTAATAGAAATCTCATAAATGCAATTTAATAGGTTTCAGGAATCTGTAGTAAAAATAAAACATCTCGAACTTTTTGGCGAGTCTTCCCATGCTAAAATGTCGCCACCGTATCGTCTGCAATTGGCCAAAAAGATGCAACAAAGGGCTAAAACGGCAAAAAAGGCAGGCGTTATGGCCTTGTTTTATCCTGATTTAAAGGGACATACCCATCTTGTATTAATATTGCGCAAAACCTACAAAGGGGTTCATTCGGCCCAGGTTGGTTTTCCAGGCGGCAAGTTTGAAGACCAGGACAAAAGTTTAAGAATAACAGCATTGAGGGAAACAGAAGAAGAGATAGGTGTGCCTGGACAACAAATACATGTTGTTAAAGAACTCTCTCCGCTCTACATTCCTCCGAGCAATTACTTGGTGCATCCTTACTTGGGACTTTTGGACTACTTTCCTCAATTTAGAAAACAAGACGATGAGGTAGAAGCTATCATAGAGATTGGCCTACAGGAGTTTTTATTGGAGTCCAACAGGATAAACACAAAAGTGCCAACCTCGTATAATGTTGAGGTTGAAGTTCCTGCCTTTCGCCTAAATGGCCATGTTGTTTGGGGCGCTACAGCCATGATGCTAGGGGAAATAAAAGACTTGTTAAAACAAGTATTATAGGAAGTTGAAATTATTACATTTGTAAATCTGTAATGCCAAAATCAATGTATGGGCTTATTTAAAACCAATCCATTTGGTCATATACTTTTTGTAAAAAAATGGTTAATTAGAATCCTCGGATTACTTACCCATAGAAGGTTTAGAGGATTTAACGAACTTCAGATAGAAGGCTCTGAAATTATAAAGAACCTACCGGAGACTAATGTACTTTTCATATCTAACCACCAAACTTATTTTGCAGATGTTATAGCCATGTTTCATGTATTCAATGCAAGTTTGAGCGGCAGGTTGGATAGTATTAAGAATGTTGGCTATTTATGGAATCCGAAACTCAATATTTATTACGTCGCAGCAAAAGAAACTATGAAATCGGGTTTGCTCCCAAAGATATTTGCCTATACAGGTTCAATAAGTATTGAGCGTACCTGGAGAAGCAAAGGACAGGCGGTAAATAGACAGGTAAAAATGAGCGACATTACCAATATAAAAAAGGCTTTAGATGATGGTTGGGTGGTTACTTTTCCTCAAGGTACGACGACGCCATTTAAGCCTATTAGGAAAGGTACGGCCCACATTATTAAAACCTATAAGCCTATTGTAGTTCCCATAGTAATTGATGGGTTTAGGCGTTCTTTTGATAAAAAAGGTCTCCGGGTAAAAAAGAAGAATATATATCAGTCCATGGAAATAAAAGCACCATTGGATATCGATTATGACAACGCTACGATTCCAGAAATCGTTGAGAAAATAGAATTTGCCATTGAGCAGCACCCTTCCTTTCTTAAAGTTATTCCTGAAGAAGAACTCGAAGAAAAAGAACGTTTGAACAGAGAACTTAGAGATTGGTACCGCTAAACCTCAAAACGTTTTAGCTCTTCATAATTTCTATTTAGGCGTTTTAACAGTATACCATAGAGAAGTCTGTAGAAAAGCCAAATAAGACCTACCAATATTGCCGTTACCACTATGGTTACTCCTAAAAGAATCATCATCTGAGTGTTGTTCATGTGTTCTACTTCGTCATGAAAAACGGGATTTTGCTCAAATTCAAAATACAAGGATAGTGGTACGGAAATAAAAATCATTATCAAATTATAGAGCACATAGTACTTTATAACTTTTCGGGTGCGCAAAATACGCTTCATTAAGCGCCTCACATTGTCTGTGGTAGAAATGGACTTATATGAGCTGTACAACAGATACACAAAAACGGCAATGACAACAAATCCTAAAACCGTTAAGCCAACAAACCATGGGTTTTCATAGCTTTCTTCTAGCCGTTGCTTCATGCTGTCCGAGCAGAAATAGGGCACATAGCTTATAAGTACCCAAAACACGAGCTCGGCAACACTTATATAAAACAGTGTTTTTACTATACTTGACGATTTCTTGTGTAGTAAGGAATAAATTTCGGGAGCTTCATAATTCTTATATTCATTATGGTCCTTATTCCAATCCTGTTTTAATAAATCTAATTCATCCATAAGGTTACGGATTTAATATTGTTTTCAATTTCTTTTTAACCCTATTCATTTTTACACGCGCGTTCACTTCAGATATTCCTAGGGTGTCGCTTATTTCTTTATAGTTTTTATCCTCTAAATACAGAAATACAAGCGCTTTATCTATGTCGTTTAATTGTCTTATGGCATTGTACATGAGCTTAAGCTGTTCTTCTTCCGTATCGTCATATGCATCAGCCTTTATTTTAAATTGAACGCTGTCAAAAGCCTGTGTTTTAACGCGTCGTTTTGACTTACGATATAGTGTTATGGCCGTATTGAGCCCTACACGATACATCCATGTGCTAAATTTAGAATCACCTCTAAATTTGGGATATGCACGCCATAACTGGATGGTTATTTCTTGGAATAAGTCGTTATGGGCATCTGCATTGTCAGTGTACAACCGACAAACCTTGTGCACAATGTTTTGATGTTTTTGCAACTGCTCAACAAAACTATGTTCGAGTTCCTTATTCAATTGATGAGATTGGTTAGATGACTAATTAGTAGCAATGCCTTACCCATTGTTACAGTTTGGATTTTAAAATTCCGAATACTATGCCATACTGGGCCAAGGCATAAGTAGCCATGATGCCAATATGTGCCATGGGCAGAGGTTGTAAAAATTTATTGATGGCCAACAAACTATCAGAAATTAAGAATAGAATGGCTCCAGCAAATACAAGCCAGTACCCAAGAGGGTGTTCCGACTTTTTTCTAAGAAACGCCAATGTAGCCATAGTGAGGATTATGAGCATATACAAAACTACAGGAACCATCATGGCACCCAAATTATCTTTAAGCATAGAAAAGAGAAAAACCGCATAAGCCAATAAGACTATTATAATTGGCCACGGTGATTTTTTTGGGCTTCTTTGTTTCCAGAATGCAGAACTGTAAAATACATGTGCCAAAAGGAATGACACTAATCCCATAGTAAAGGCATGTTGCCAGGCATCTAAAAGCATAAGGATAATATCGCCAATCACGGAAAAAATTAGACCTATAAGCACTAATTTTTTTACGGTTTTATCTATGGATTTTGAAAACCTATAAAAGGCAATTATCAAGCTGCTTACTATCGCAGGTTTGGCGATGAAATGCACATTTAACAAAGCGTTTGCGCTTCCACTGACCAATTCAATGAGAACAATTACCGCAAAGAAAACGGTGAATTGTAATTGTTGTGTTGTTAGCATTAATATGCGCATATCACAAATATATTCAATTCATCATTTAAAAATTACAGTTGGGTACAATAGAGTTTTCAGTTGTGGTTTTATGATGGAAGTTTGTGGTCATAAAGGAATACAAAAGTTTGGAAAACCATCATCGATCAAATCATGAAACATTTAGTCGTTATATTTTTACTTTGTCTTTTTCAATTAGGAGGGTCTCAAGTTGTCATATCTGGAAAGGTACTTGATGGAAAGAAGCAGCCTATTCCAGGGGCCAATGTTTATCTAGAAGGCACTTATGATGGTGCTACGACAGATGAAAATGGCGAATTTCTATTTTCCACGGAAGAGCAAGGCAAGAAGGTTTTAATTGTTTCTTTTCTTTCCTATGAAACTAAAACTATTTATGAAGATGTATCTAACTTGTCTGGCTTAAACATTACATTAAGGGAAGATGTTGAGTCTTTAGATACAGTAGTTCTTAACGCTGGCACATTCGAAGCTAGCGACAATAGCAAAGTCTCAGTTTTAAAACCTTTGGACGTGGTAACCACTGCAAGTGCTTTAGGTGACTTTGTTGGTGCGCTTCAAACGCTGCCAGGAACGTCGAACAATGCCGAAGATGGCCGCTTATTTGTACGTGGTGGTGCTGCCAATGAAACCCAAATTTTCATCGATGGTATTCGAGTATTTACGCCATTTACCCCTACCACCAACAATTTTCCTGCTCGCGGTCGGTATTCACCTTTTTTGTTTGATGGGATTACCTTTTCCACAGGAGGTTATTCAGCGGAGTATGGTCAAGCCCTGTCCAGTGTCCTCTTATTAAATACGATTGACGAGCCCGACCAGGAGAAAACCGACATCAGTATTATGACTGTTGGCGCTGCTTTGGGCAATACTCAAAAATGGGACAAATCCTCGTTGAGCTTTAATGCGTCCTATACAAATTTGGCACCTTATTTTGAAATTTTTGACAACCGTAACACCTTTCAAAAACCATTTCAAGCTGCCCAAGGGGAAATGGTGTTTAGACAAAAGCTAAACAGTGGACTCTTTAAGTTTTATTCGGCATTTGACACTACTACCTTTCAATTGACCCAAGAAGACATCAACTTTGAAGACGGCATAAATTTTAGTTTAAACAACAGAAATTTTTATCTCAATTCGTCCTATAAAGGGACGCTTGGCAATGGCTGGTCCATTAATTCCGGATTGAGTTTTACCCACGATAATACCAAAAATGGTATCGAAGACATTACCATTAATAGTTTCGAAAATTCGGCACACCTTAAATTAAAATTGAAAAAACGGTTTAGTAGCCGTTTTAAACTCGGGTTTGGTGCGGAACAGTTTATAACAGGGTATAACGAAACGTTTACGGAAGACACTTTTGATGTTTCATACGGTTTTGATAATACT
Source organism: uncultured Flavobacteriaceae bacterium (assembly GCA_964524415.1). GTDB lineage: Bacteria > Bacteroidota > Bacteroidia > Flavobacteriales > Flavobacteriaceae > Winogradskyella. The sequence goes on along the minus strand of CAZGDG010000004.1, from coordinate 48,689 downwards.
ATTACGGCTGGCTTTGCAGAAGCTGATGTTATTTTTTCAAAAAAATTGGCGTTGAAGGCTGGAGTTAGAGCTGATTATAGTTCCATCTTTAAAACAACCGAAGTTGGGCCAAGAATGGCCTTGGCCTATAAAACATCTAAAAACGGACAGTTTTCCCTAGCCTACGGAAACTTTTTTCAAAATCCTGGCAATGATATCCTAAGGTTTGATCAAGACCTCGAAGCTCAAAAAACAACGCAGTACATTGTTAACTACCAATACGTTAACGATGGTAGAATATTCAGGGCAGAGGCCTACCGAAAGGATTACGATAATTTAGTAAAATTTGATGGCGAATTCACAAACGTGAACAATGGCTTAAATAATACTGTAGATACGAGCTTCAATAGTTCTGGAGATGGCTACGCGCAAGGCGTGGATTTATTTTGGCGTGATAACACAAGTATTAAGAATCTAGACTATTGGGTTAGTTATTCCTATTTAGACACAAAACGCAACCATCTTAATTTTCCAGAGGCGGCGCAGCCCAACTTTGCTACAAATCATAACTTTTCTATAGTGGGCAAATACTGGATAGATAGTTGGAAGAGCCAGTTAGGTATTGATTACACGTTTGCCTCAGGCCGCCCTTTCAACAATCCCAATACCGACCAATTTTTAGCAGAGCGAACCAAACCCTTTAATAGTATCAGTTTAAATTGGGCCTATCTATTAGACCAACAGAAAATATTGTATTTCTCAGTAAATAATGTTTTGGGATTTAGAAACATTAATGGTTATCAATATTCCAATACACCTAATGCCAATGGTCAATTTGATCGGTTGGCTTTTAGACCAGCAACCGACCAGTTCTTTTTCATAGGCTTCTTTTGGACCATAAGCGAAGATGGCCAGGATAACCAATTAGACAATCTCTGAATTGTTAAAAAAATTAACAATTTTTCAAACATGACTTTTATCATGCTTTTTTCGCCTAATGCTTGTTAGCTTTATACTATAAAATTAAACGTCATGGAACTCAAGAAGAACCCAAAAGCCAATGTAGGTCGAAACAGTAGTTTATATTTTGCTGTTGGCTTAAACGTAATGTTACTCCTTACATATTTAGGATTAGAACATAAGACTTACGAACAGGATGCCACAAAGATTGATATCTTAATGTTGCAAGATCAGTTGGAGGAAGATATACCGATAACACATATCAATATTCCGCCTCCACCACCACCTCCAAAAACTATAGTTACTGAAGCGATTCAGGTTGTAGAGGATGTAGAGGAAATTGAGGAAACTTTTGTTGAAAGTACCGAGATGGGTCAAGATGATATTATTGAAGAACGCGAAATATCTGTAGATGAGGTTGAAGTAGAAGAGGTAGAAGAAGATATAGAAGTACCTTTTGCAGTTATAGAGCGTGTACCACAATTCCCTGGATGTACTGGTAATAATGCTGAACTAAGGGCTTGTTTCCAACGAAAAATGCAAGAACACCTTCAAAAGCACTTTAGATATCCAGATGTTGCGAAGGATCTTAATATTCAAGGAAAAGTATTTGTATTCTTCTTAATAGATAAAGAAGGTAAAGTATCTAAAGTGAAGAGTAGAGGACCAGATAAGCTTTTAGAAAAAGAGGCTGAGCGCATCATAGGCTTACTACCTAAAATGGAGCCAGGTAAGCAGCGTAATAAAGCCGTAGGTGTTCCTTACAGTATACCTATTAATTTTAAACTACAAGCTCAATAACACTTATAATCATAAGATTTGGTTTAGAGTAATTTGATTGATGCAAAACCCCTTGAAAAAGGGGTTTTGTTAGTTATAAGGATTATCTTTTGTGTACCAGTTGCAGCTGGCGCCTTCAAAAGTAAAAACGCCACTCTTGTTCATACCTATCTTTCTTAAAATGACTTTGCTAGCAGTATGGCTGACATCTGCAGCTGCACAAATCGTCTTAAGTTGTAAGGATTTAAAACCGAAATTTAAAGTAGCAATAGAAGATTCGGTTGCGATGCCTTGTCCCCAAAATTGCTCCTTCAACCTATAGCCCAAATCATAGTAATTAAATTCTTTTCTTACGTTGCATTCATACTTCAGTCCAGACCACCCTACAAATTCTTCAGTTGCTTTAAGGCATATTGCTAGTCTTCCAATTCCACATGTCTCGTATTGCTTCAAAATGTTTGCAATCGTCTCCCTTGCCTCAGATTTAGACGTCATTGGTCGATTTCCCAAAAACTGGTGAACCTTAGGGTTTGAATCCATTTCAAATAAATCATCTGTATCTTCAAGGGTGAAGGGTCGCAGTAGCAATCGCTCGGTTTCAATTGAGACTTCCATGGACTTTAAAATCACTTCCATTTAATATTACAGCCCATGCTAGGTTGTTGATTGGAGACAATAGAGCCATCTTTAAGCATGGCGTCCATGGCATTACGTAAATCTTTGCCCGTAACAGGAATATCATTTCCAGGTCTTGAGCCATCAAGTTGCCCAGTGTAAACCAACTCTAGCTCATTGTTAAAGAGGAAAAAATCTGGAGTACAGGCGGCATCATAGGCCTTAGCCACGTTCTGTGTTTCGTCATAAAGATAAGGAAAGGGGTAATTCAGTTCTTTTGCTCTAGCTTTCATCAAGTCGGGACTATCCTGTGGATAGTTTTCAACGTCATTGCTTGAAATAGCGATGCAATTAATACCTTTTGGAGCATAGTCATTGGCTAATTTCACCAGTTGTTCGTTAACATGAATAACAAACGGACAATGATTGCAAATAAACATCACCAATGTACCTTTGGCTCCTTTGAGTTCCTGTAATGATTTTAAATGGCCATCTTTGGTATCTGTAAGTGTAAAATCAGGAGCTTTGGTACCAAGCGGTAACATGTTGGAGGGAGTTAATGCCATAGTTTTATATTTTTAAAATACTATATTTAAGCATGCAGAATATACTAACATTTGAAGACTTCTCAAAAGT